>JAPLDG010000292.1:0-1625 GCA_026391845.1 Bacteroidota bacterium
ATCTGCCCGGTTGATGCCATTGTAATTCATTAACATGGTAACACTGACCATCGATCATAAGCCCGTTGTGGTAAAGGAAGGCATTTCTGTCATGGAGGCTGCAGCCATCCTTGGAATTGCCATTCCTTCGATGTGCTTTAAGCCGGGGTTTTCAAATCATCCCTCTTGCATGGTTTGCCTGGTGAAAGATCTTGATCATGCCCATCTGGTGCCCTCCTGTGCCCTGCCTGTTTCGGATGGAATGAGGATTATTACCGACTCTGACGAGGTTAAAGAAGCAAGGCGGGAGGCGATTGAATTGCTGCTCAGCGACCATCTTGGCGATTGCGAAGCTCCCTGCCGGCTATCATGTCCGGCATCCATGGATATACCCCTGATGAACCGGCTGATCGCAAAAGGTGAATTTCAACACGCTTTGCATATTGTGAGACAGGAGATTGCTATACCATGGATATTGGGTTACATCTGTCCGGCTCCCTGTGAAAAGGCCTGCAAACGCAAGCCCATGGACCAGGCTGTATCAATTTGTCTGTTAAAGCGGTCGGTTGCTCAGCTTGGAGAACAACCAAACCATAGAGCGGTTGATATTGCCAGGAGTAATGGAAAAAAAATTGCCATCATCGGCGCCGGTCCGGCAGGACTTTCTGCCGCCTTTCATCTGCTTCGCTCAGGACATGCATGCATCCTGTTTGATCAACACGAAAAAGCGGGAGGATCGATGCGATATGACATTCCGGAAGGTCGGCTACCCGGCGAAATACTTGATGCCGAAGTTGACATCATCCGGCAGATGGGCGCCGAATTTCGCCTGGGTGTCATGGTGACCAGGGAATTTTTTCAACAGACAATCCGGCCGGAATTTGACGCGGTAATCGTTGCAACAGGAAATCTGAAAACAAATTCTGCGGATTTTTTCGGTATTCAGGCAGATGAAAATGGTGGATTTGATTCCGGCGTTTTCGCATGTGGGAATATCATCCGGGAACAAAGATTGGCGGTTCATTCAACAGCTCAAGGGAAAATGGCTGCAAATCAGGTGGAAATCTATCTTGGAACAAACAGATCAACCAACCAAAATAATAAGCATCATCGCAGGTCGGTTTCCGCCACAGGTCATTTGCAGGAACCCGAGTGGAAAGAATATCTGCAGGAAAGCTCTTCCGGGAAACGGGTTGAACCCCTTGGCGGAATCCTTGCAGGTTTTTCACGTGAAGAGGCCATGCATGAGGCAAAAAGATGCCTCCACTGTGATTGCCGGAAACCTGTAAGCTGCAAACTCAGGATGTATGCCGAAGAATATGGCGCCAAGCGTAAGAGGTTTGCTGGTCCGGAACGTAAATCGATCACAAAATCGTGGCAGCACGAGTTGGTGGTGTATGAAAAAGAGAAGTGCATCCGTTGCGGTTTGTGTGTGGATATCACCCGGAAAAAGGGTGAATCCATCGGGCTGACCTTCGCCGGCAGGGGATTTGACGTTTCCATTTCAGTTCCATTTAATGAAACCATGAAAGAGGCTCTGACCAAAACGGCGGGTGAATGTGTTGAAGCTTGTCCGACTGGAGCACTGGCTTTTAAAAATCTGGAAGAAAGAAACGTATGAAATTTGTGATACCACACCACCGGAT
>JAPLDG010000292.1:1646-7281 GCA_026391845.1 Bacteroidota bacterium
CACCACCGGATTTTTCTACTACTGATGATTTGCAACCTTGCGGTTTCCGGCCTGCATGCCCAGGTTAAAAGCGCCGACTGCTGGCCTTCATTCCGGGGGGATGCCCAGCTTTCTGGCAATGCTCCTGTTGCGTTGAAACCGCCCTTCAAACTCCTGTGGACCTTTAAAACCGGTGATGCCATTAAATCCTCCGCCGTTATTTGGGAAGAAACCATTTACATCGGATCCAATGACGGATATATTTATGCCATCAGCTCAACCGGAAAGCTGAAATGGAAATTCAATGCGGGTACATCCGTGGAAGCTCCACCTTTAATTCTCAGGAATACCATTTTCGCAGGAACCATGGAAGGGATTCTCTTCGCCCTCGATGCAAAAACGGGTGCCTTGAAATGGAAATACACCACCGATGGACAGATTTCCGGCTCAGCGAATTTTGTAGCCGGTCTGGATAGCAAACATCCTTCAATCCTGGTTGGAAGTTATGATTTTAACCTCCATTGCGTCGATGCAGCCTCCGGAAAAGCATTATGGAAATATGAATCAGGCAATTTCATCAACGGTGCGCCTGCCATCGGCGGAAAATTTGCCATTTTTGGAGGATGTGACGGATTTTTACATCTTGTAAACACCAACAATGGGAAGGCGCCGGATAAGATTGATGTCGGAACCTATATTCCGGCATCTGCTGCCATCCTTGACAACAAAGCATTTTTCGGCAATTATGATGGCGAATTCTTCTGTTTTGATCTGCGGCAAAAAAAAACCATTTGGAAAACTGAGGGAGGGGGGCCATTTCTTGCCTCCCCTGCAATTGGAGCTGGCAAGGTCATTACCGGCTCTCAGAATCATTACATCTATTGCTTTGATGCCCGGACGGGAAAACCAGCCTGGAAATTCAAAACACAAGGGAAAGTGGATGCCTCGCCGGTAATTGCAGCTGATGCAGTAGTCGCGGCATCAACCGATGGAAGGCTGCATGTTCTGGAAATCCTCTCAGGAAAAGAAATCTGGGTATATGAAATAGGTAGCGCCATCTATAGTACCCCGGCGGTTACATCGAAAATGATCGTTGTCGGAGCCGGGGATGGGAAAGTTTATTGTTTTGGGAAGTAACATATGAAAATTGTAAATATCGTACCCGGATTCGGAGGAACATTCTATTGCGGCAACTGCCTGCGCGACAGCGCTTATGTAAATTCTTTGCGTGAACTGGGGCACGATGCCATCACCCTGCCTATGTATCTGCCGCTGACCATGAACGGGGAAATTACCAATGCAGAAGTTCCGGTGTTCTATGGCGCAGTCAATATTTACCTCAAACAGCAGTTTCCGGTCTTCAGGCACATGCCAGGATGGATGGAAAAATTTTTCGATTCAAAACCGGTGTTAAAATTCGCGGCCGGAAAATCAGGATCCACCAGGGCAACAGGACTGGAAGAACTGACTGAGTCGATGCTTCTCGGGCAACAGGGAAATCAGTCTCATGAACTTGACCGGCTGGTCGATTTTCTGAAGAATCATGAAAAACCGGATGTTGTTCATTTCTCCAATGCCCTGCTTCTGGGTATGGCTAAGCAGATCAGGGATGAGGTGAGGGTTCCTGTGGTCTATTCTCTTCAGGATGAAGATGTTTGGGTGGATGCAATGCAAGTCTCGTGGCACAGAAAGATGTGGCAGCTGATGGAAGAGAAAAGCCGGGATGTTGATGCCTTTATTGCCGTCAGTTCCTATTTTGCGGGAATCATGCAGGAAAAAATGAACATTCCTTCCGATAAAATGAATGTGGTTCATATTGGTGTCAATCCCGAAAATTACACCTTTGCACTGCCGGCAAAATCGCCTCCTGCAATCGGTTATTTATCAAGAATTTGCGAAGAAAATGGATTTGAGATACTGGTGGACGCGTTTATTCTGCTGAAAAAGGAACATCGCTTCAACAATCTGAAATTAATTGTTACAGGTGGCATGACCGGCGATGACCGCCAGTTTCTTCACCGCCAACTAAAAAAACTGGAGACCAGCCATGCACTTCAGCATGTTGAAATCCAGCCGGACTTTACACCCGGGACCCTTCACGGTTTTTTCTCGTCTTTATCGGTTCTGACTGTTCCGGTTTTGAAGGGGGAGGCTTACGGACTTTATCAGATTGAGGCGCTTGCGTCGGGGGTTCCGATTGTTCAGCCGGATCTTGGCGCATTTCCGGAGATCATTCAGGCTACAGGAGGCGGGGTTGTCTATCATCCGAATACAGCGGAATCGCTTGCCGCAAAACTTTCAGAAGTGCTGTCAGATCCCGTCAGGCTTGAGCAGATGAGCCAGACAGGGCGGAAATCGGTGGAAGATTCTTTCGATTGCAGAAAGCTGACATTGAAAATGGTTGAAGTATATGAAAAAGTAATCAGTTGAAATATGCTCGCAGAACTTCAGAACATTTCCAAAAATTATAACCAGCCCGGCTCAGACATCCACAATATTATTCTGAATCAGATTTCTCTGCAGATAGCTGAAAAGGAATCCCTTGCCATCGTCGGTCCTTCCGGCTCCGGAAAAAGCACCCTGCTGAATATTCTGGGCACCCTGGATCAGCCAACTTCCGGAAAGGTAATCCTGAACGGGATCCCTGTGAATTCGCTGGATGAAAAAAAACTGGCAACTCTCCGGAACCAGTTTATCGGTTTTGTTTTTCAGTTGCATCATTTGTTGCCGCAGCTTACCCTGATTGAGAATATCCTGCTTCCTGTTTTGCCTGTGAGTGACAAAGTTCAACAAAAAATGGCCATCGAACGTGCCTATACCCTGATTAAACGCGTTGGGTTGACAAAACAGATCCACCAGCGACCATTGCAATTATCTGTTGGTGAATGTCAGCGGGCTGCAGTGGTCAGAGCGCTTGTCAACCAGCCCAGGTTGCTGCTGGCCGATGAGCCAACAGGTTCGCTCGATGCCAAGAATGCTGGCCAGGTCGGGCAGCTTCTGGCTGAATTGAACCGAGAACAGGATCTGGCTGTTGTTGTGGTCACCCATTCCATGGATCTCGCTGCACTGATGGGAAAAACCTACAGGTTAACTTCTGGTAAAATTCAGTTGATATTGCCATGATGCACCATATCACACTGGTTTTCAGAAATATCTGGTTTCATCGCAAGCCATACCTGGCTGTTATGGCCGGAGTGATGATCAGCGCCTCCGTCATAACCGGAGCATTGATTGTTGGGGATTCGGTGCGGTTCAGCCTTCGGCGGCTTACAGATTTGCGTCTTGGAAAAACAAGATACGCGCTGGAAGCGAACGACCGGTTTTTCAGGCAGGACCTGGCCAATGAACTATCTGTACAAACACATTTGACGTTGTCGCCCGTCATGCAGATTGCCGGTATCGCCATCAACAGTGATAAGAACCTGAGAATAAACCAGGTACAGGTGATCGGAGTGGACAAGCGGTTTGGGGAATTATGGGATCAACCGCCGCCAATACCCGGAATGGATGAAGCCATCATCAGCAGAAATGTTGCTGAAAAATTGAAACTGAAACAGGGGGACGATCTTCTCCTCCGGATTCGGAACCAGGGGAAAGCACCGTCTGGCGCACCGTTCGTTGCAGAAAAATCTCCTTCTGTATCGATGCGAGTGAAAGTTACCGAAATTGCTACTGATGAGCAAATGGGCCGTTTCAGCTTAAAAAACAATCAAAGCGCCCCTTACAACATATTCGTTTCCCTCAAACAGATGGCCTCATTGCTTAAATTATCAGGCTATGCCAACATCCTGCTCGTTGCAAATGAAGGCAGCCCGGAAATAATTACCCCGACGCTGGACAGTGCTCTGAGGATATGCTGGAAAGCGGACGATGCCGGACTGGTTTTCCGAAAACCTTTATCCAACGGAATATACCAGATTACGACCGACCGCATTTTCTTTCCCGATTACACTGCAAATGCTGTATTGGCTGTCCTTCCTTCCTGCAAACCCATCCTGACCTATCTCGTCAATTCGATCTCCTCCGGAAAGGGATCAACACCATATTCCTTCGTCACTGCAACCAGTGAATCATTTCTTAAACAACCCATCGGGAGGAGACAAGTCATCATCAACGATTGGCTGGCAAAGGATCTTGGTATCGGAGCGGGAGATTCGGTCATGCTCAGGTATTTTCTGATGGGACCCTTGCGGTCGCTGCATGAAGACAGCGCCCGGTTCTTTGTAAAATCTGTAATCCCCGTTAAAAACGGTTTGGCAGATCCCGGCCTGATGCCGGATTTTCCGGGGTTGTCGGATGCCGGAAATTGTCGTGACTGGGAAACTGGCGCTCCGGTTGATCTGAAAAAAATCCGGGTCAGGGATGAACAATACTGGCGGGATTACCGTGGAACCCCGAAGGCATTTATTTCCATCGAAGCCGGAAAAGAAATCTGGGGGAACAGATTCGGAAACTATACCGCGTTTCGTTTTGATTCCAGGGATGGAGATATTCCGGGTTTCGAAAAGTTATTGATGCAAAGAATCAAACCTGATCAATATGGATTGTTTTTTCGTCCGGTTTATGCTGAAGGACAAATCGCAGCAAACAATTCTACCGACTTTGGCGAACTGTTTCTAAGCCTGAGTTTTTTCATCCTTCTCAGCGCACTCTTACTCACTGCGATGCTTTTTTCCATGGTGGCCCGGATGCGCATGGCCGAGAAACGCCATATCATGACGATCCTGTCGGGTGAAGCGCTTCTTGTTATCGTGACCGGCGCCATCGCAGGCTCTGTTGGCGGTATTTGTTATAATTACTTCCTGATCCTCGGATTAAATACCATCTGGCAGGATGCCGTCAATACTTCGCTGCTGGTGATGGAGGTTAAAGTCATTACCCTCATAACCGGCGCAGTTACCGGTATAATCACCTCTCTGACCGTTCTGCTGGCCATTTTATGGAAAAACCTACGGGAACCGCTGTCATCGCTGGTAAAAGGTTCCGTCAGGGTAAAGGATAAAGGACATGGAAAAACACAAGTATTCACCTTAATCGTTGCTGCAACCTCCATTGGAATTTCTATGGCAATATGGCTGTGGGTGCTGTTCGGGGGCAAAGCGATGAACAGTTCGCTATCATTGATTGCCGGAGGACTCATGATCCCGGGAGGTTTGGCCTTGCTGGATCTTTTCCTGAAAAGACGCTCAAAGGCTCCCGGAAACGAAAATCCGGTGGATGGAATCCCCGGAATTGGGCAGCTTGCCCTGAAAAATCTGGCATTGCATCGGAGTCGTACCATATCTGTGGTGGCACTGCTGGCACTGGGAACTTTTACCATCATCATCACCGGTGCGAACAGGAAAACATTTTTTGGCAATGATACGAACAGAAGCTCTGGAACCGGGGGATTTCTTTTATGGACAGCCTCCACTCTCCCCATGATGAATGACCTGAACACGATACATGGCGCCAGCGCTTTCGGACTTCAGGATGAAGATGCGCTCAAAACGGTCCGTTTTTTTCAACTGCCTGGTCTGGAAGGTGATGATGCCAGTTGTCTGAACCTTAACCAGGTTTCAAATGCCGGGGTTTTGGGTATTCCTGCAAATTCGTTCGACAGCCTGCACGTTTTCAGCTTTTCAGGCCTCGACCCGAAGGTGGACCCTTCCCATCC
>JAPLDG010000173.1 GCA_026391845.1 Bacteroidota bacterium
CATCATCGATGAGATCTATGCCGAAGTTTGCAAGAAATTCAAGATGAAGGAGATCCCTCACATGGTGGGTACGATGATTGAGATTCCACGTGCTGCCCTCACTGCAGACAAAATTGCCGAGACAGCCACTTTCTTCTCATTCGGAACCAATGACCTGACGCAAATGACTTTTGGTTTCTCACGAGACGATATCGGCGGATTTGTTCCTGAATATGTTGAACAGAAAATCCTGCCGGTTGATCCATTCCAGGTGATCGATTTCGAAGGTGTTGGCCAGTTGATGAAAATGGCTGTAGAAAAAGGACGCTCCACACGCAAGGACCTGAAAATCGGTATCTGCGGCGAACATGGCGGCGAACCTGCCTCCGTTGAATTCTGCCATTCTCTGGGATTCAATTATGTAAGCTGTTCACCGTTCCGCGTGCCAATCGCACGTTTGGCCGCTGCACAGGCTGTGATCAAACAGAAAAAAGCAGCTGCCTCAAAACCAGCTGTAAAAAAAGCTGTTGCCAGGAAAAAGTAATCGTTTGATTACCAGACTGAAAAGAGGTTGTTTCATTCGAAACGACCTCTTTTTTTATGGCATCAAATGGTCTATTACCTATTTCAGCATTCGGTCTTACACCCGGCGATCATTCATGCTTTGGTGCATCCTTTTTGCAGCAGGCGGGCAGTTTGTTATATGCGGCCTGATTGGCAGCAACCGTGTCGGCATCGTACCCCAGTTTGGACAGCGTTTTCCTCAATTCTTCCGGTGAAGTCTTCGCAGGGTTGTAAATGACTGTAACTACCTTGGTATCAATATCAAGTGACGACGATTTGACACCTTTCTCAAAGGCAAAACAATTTTCGATGCGATCCTTGCACATGCCGCAAACTGCTGAGGTTTTTATCAATACCGTATCCGATTTTTTTTGTTGTCCGAAACCGGTGGAAGTATAGATCACCAACACCAATAATAATCCTGTCAATTTTAACATTTTCGATATGCTTTTCATCATTTTAGTTTGAGGTTTTAAGGTTGAGTCCGCGTCTTTGCGGTTTAAAAATATTTTTGATTTTTCGAAGCAGGCTCAAATTTGAAATCTGAATTTGAAATCTGAAATTTGAAATCTGAACTATTTGATCGTCAGCCTTATACCAGCATATATTGAAATTCCAACAATCGGCCCCCACGTCATGGAGGCGTCAAAATGGGTGTGAAAGGGTTTCCAGTACTCGGAGATCGGATCGGTTTGGCGGAAATTGGTCAGATTCTCCCCTCCGACATAAACATCGAAATGTTTGAACTTTTTTGTGACCTGCCCGAGCAGATTAAACCACACCGGGGAATTAGCCGGTCTATGCAGAAACTCCGGCATCTTTTGGGTATCCGGTAACCTAGCCGGGCCATTAAGTTGTCCGGTCAGATCAAATTTCCACTTTTCGAATTTCGTGGCATACCCGAGTGAAATCAACCCTTTATATTGATTGACCATCGACTTTTGTTTCAACGCCCCCCCCTCCGTGACATTGACGTCATTGTACCTGAATGCAGTAGTGATGGTAAACCGTTTCACCGGAGAAAAGGTAAACTGTACCTGGGCACTATTGGCATAGGACTTTCCGTCAAGATTGTAAAAGAAAACTGCCGTTGGCAGGCTATCCTGGTCAACAACAACCTGTTTGACAAAGTTGGTGCGGTATGCATCCACCGAAAATTCAGCCTTCTCGTTGAAAAGGGTGAAATTCCATGTGAAATTCAGTCCAAAGTTCCACGCTTCCTCATTGCCAAGGTCAGGAGCGAAATAGAGAACACGCTGACTGACAAAAACCGAGCTGTTTTCAGCAAGCAGGTTCGGAGAGCGATATCCCTTTCCGACCGATGCCCGAATGGTCGTGGTTCCTGATGGATTGAACCGGATATGCAATCTTGGCGTGAAATAGTTCCCGAAACGACTGTTGTGATCAACTCTCACGCCGGCAATCAGGGCAAATTTCTCATGAATATCAAATGTATATTCAAAAAACGCCCCTGCGTTCCATTCTTTCCTGTCCATCAGGTAGGTATAAACCGAATCGTTGACCAGTGTAAAGAGGTCGGCGTTTGTCGCGGTCGAATCCGGGTTCAAGGTCTGATAACGGTATTCAAGGCGCGTCTGAAGATAATTTTCCGAGTAATTATCGACAAAATAACTGGCCCCGGCAGAGATCCTGTGCTTGTTCGCGCTAAATGAGGTGGTGAAAATCAGGTTGGCATTCAGGTTTTGCTCATGGCCGTGGTAGCAGTTGATTCCATAATATGCATCCTGCTCATGATTGATCCCTGAAAGAATGAGTCCAAGACTTGATTTTCCTCCTTCTCCCATAAAGGTTCCGTTTTTCCAGAATGCTTCAAGCCTGTTGGTCTTCACGCCGATGCCGTATTTCTTTGAATCATTGGTAATCCCGGTTGTATCAGTGTTCCAGGTGCTTTTGTTAAAATCCATCTGGCCGCCGTTGCGATCCTCATACAGATATTTTATCCCAAACCTGGACACCCATCTGTTCGGGAGGATGAGATCCCAGCGGTTCATGGCGGTGATGGTTGTTACACCTGGCAAGTCCATGAACCCGTCGCCATTGCGGTCGAATTTGTACTGTGAATTTGCCGCATGAATGAGGAGCGAAGTACTCAGCTTGTCATTGATTTTAATAGCCCCATCGGCATTGGCTTCAAACCGGAGGTTGCTGTTCCCATAAAGATTGAGGAAAAATTTTTCACTGTTTTCGGGCTTCTTATACTCAACATTGATCTGACCGGTAACCGATTCATAGCCCTGGACAACCGATGCTGTTCCTTTGGCAACCTGGATTGATTCCATCCACGAACCCGGGATGTAACTCAGTCCGAAAGGGGTTGCCAAACCCCGAATGAGGGGGACATTCTCGGTCATGATCTGGCTATAGATGCCCGAAAGTCCCAGGAGCTGAATCTGGCGGGCACCCGAAATGGCATCGGAGTAAGAGACATCCACCGAAGCGTTCGTCTCGAAACTCTCCGCAAGGCTGCAACAGGCAGCACGCTGAAGTTCACCGGTAGTGATCACCGTGGTTTGCCTGGCATTGAGCTTTGAGATAAAGGTATTATCAGGCTTCCCGCTGATCTCGACCTCCGAAAGGTTTTGAACGTTTGGTTTAAGCTCGATTTCAATCTTGTTTTTATCCGGCGTTACCGAAACCGTGTCGCGCTGATAGCCCAAAAGACTCACAATAAGTTTCTGTTTTTTCACCCCGGAACGGGAAAGGCTGAACTTTCCGGCTTCGTTCGTGAATGTACCCTGTGTTGTTCCCAGCCAAAAAACATTGACCCCCGGCAACCCGGTTTTGTGCCCATGGGCATCTTTTTCAAGCACAATTCCGCTGACAGTCTGGGCGAAGCCTGTAACGGACAGGAATGTGCCGGTCAAGAGTAATAATAAAAATATTATCGAGTGATTTTTCATCATCCGTCAAATTGATTTGAAGTAAATAATTCAGAAATCAGTCATACCAGGCTGCGCATTAAAAGCAACAACAGGATGACTTAACAGGCGAATGAAGGGAGATCGGGTATTTTTATCCGGTGCAGGTAGTGAACAAGCGCTTTGCCGGAAATCAAAGGCGGTGAGTAAAACTGAAAATGTGCCGGCTTCAGGAGAGGCTGGTCAGGCATTGATTCCAGAGACAGGAATAGCGGAAAGTTGGTCAGTAAGGATTTATCCACATTCAATAGCAGCTTTTCCGCCCTGACAGTAACAATTTCCAGTCTTAAAAAAGAGATGGTGCTCTTGCAGCAGGGGGGAGCGCTGATATTCTGAGGCATCGCATCCCCGGTCAAATTTTCAGGTCTGGCACAGGAATAGCCGGTTGATTCATCGTCACAGCAGGATGGTCCTGAGCCCCGAAAAATGCCGGTATAAGCTGAAACGTTGTCCTCGTTGCTGCTGTTGCAAACATGATGAAACACCGACAAACCGGTTGTTCCGAATAGGAAAACCAGGAGTAAGAAAAGTATGCCGGTGCGTTGGATGATCTTCATCAGAATAATTTACACTGCAAAAGTAATACAATTATTGAAAACATGCAGAATCAGGTGTTATCCATGGTTGGAGTCATGTTTTACCATAGTTCATCATGTTTTACCATAGATTCATCATGTTTTACCACGTTTTTCCATAGTTTCATCATGTTTTACCATAGTTTACCATGTGTCTCCATGTATTTCCATGCAAACAATTGTATTACAATTAATTATCAATATTACAACCCCCTACCTGAAAATAATCTTTCCCGTATAACTCTTCGTCCCATTGCCAAGCAAAGCCGTATAGGTGCCCCTGGCCTGCGCTTCTATATTCAGTTTTATCTTCCCGTCAACCTTCTCTACCGGAGCTTGTTGTATCAGCTTCCCCTGGCTGTCAAAAACCTGCAAAGTAAGGTATTTCTCGTTGATAAACTCCTCGGGGATCGTGATGGTGCACTTACCGGTGGTGGGGTTGGCGTTGATCACAAGCTTGTGTTGGGGCTGATCATGGGGATCAGGAATAGCGGTCAGGGCATCATGTTTAGCAATACATACGTCAAAAGAACCATAACTTGAAAGAGTCGTATGACCGAAATTTACCGAACCCTGCATGCTGCCTGTTACATAGGCATTCCCATTATGATCATTTATCACACTTCTATGAAAAGTATTTGGAATATTTGCTACTCCCATGCAAATCCCATCGCTACTATATCTGGTTAAAAACATGTCGTTTGGTGAATTAGCAATTACGGTATGATCACCAAAAGAAGCATTGCCTGAAAAAGTACCGACAGCATATATTTGTCCTTCCGTGTTTACTGAATTAACTCCATGATATGCTGTAGTGCCGGTAATATTTGCTTGTCTTGCCCATAATGCAGTCCCTTTTGTGTTATATTTAGCAATATACCAATCAATTTTATTACCATTTGTTAACCTGATGTTATCAAAATATGCTGTATCCTGAAATGTGCCGGTCGTATATATATTCCCGCTTCCATCAATTCCTATTGTTCCTCCGATATCATCGCCTTTGCCACCCATCGTTTTTACCCAGATTATTTTTCCCGTCGTATCAAATTTTGAAATAAAGGGATCCTGTTTGTTGCATTTAACAATAAAATTATCAATTACTAGTGTATCTTTAACTGACACACCACCTATGTAGAGGGTGTTATTGAAATATCTTATCTGGTTTAAATATCCCGGTAATTCTAACACTCTCCTTACCCAAACAAGTGAGCCATCATATGATCGGAACTTGGCAATAAAACCACCTGGCTGAACAGATATTTCGTTAAAAAATGAAAGAGAAGTGGTGTTTCCAGTCATGAAGATATTCCCAATATCATCATGACATATACTTATACTATTGGAATGCCCTTGCAAGGCTGTTCCCTTTGACCACATGCAATTTCCATCTATGTCGAGCTTAGAAAGAAATACTTTGTCTCCATTACCCATGCCGCAATTCACAACTACACCATTAGACCCGTCCATTTTTCCTGTGATGATAATAGAATTCGTTGTAGGTTCAAATAGCATATCATTTGCACCGTCCATATAACCATCTGATCCGAGACGTTTCGTCCATAAAAAATTGCCCAAAGGATCCGCTTTTGTAATGAAAATATCTTGATTTCCATAAGTTGCAATGGTGTCTGCTCCAAAAACGCCATACGGAAAGAAATAATAACCAGCGATATATAAATTATCAGTTCCATCAAGGCACATAACTCCACCTCCATCATGATTGACACTACCAATATGTTGCGCCCATTGCCATGTCTGTGCATGAAGGATCATCAACGGCATTATTACAAAAATTATTAACCCGGTTACTCTTCTAATTAACGGTTTCATGGAACTTTTTATTGAAGAATTAATTTTCTATTCATTACATTGTCGCCATTCACTACCTTGACAATGTATAATCCTTTGGCTATTCCTATAAGATCGACTTTCATCTTCGTCACGGCCAGTTCCCGATCGAATACGAGTTCACCCATTATATTAAGGCTTTTATCATGTGAGATTCCAATATGAAAAAATTGCAATCGTATGACAACTTCACCAATTGAAGGATTTGGATAAATGGTCTGGCTGTAATTATATTTTTGAATGAGCACAATCATACCGGAGAACTCGCTTTTATTCTTAAAAAGGATAAAACCGCTTAACGGCCTTATATTATTACCCCCAGGATTATTACCTGCGAAAGTAAAAGCCTGAAAGGTTGATATGATTCTAGCAACGATGGTCAGACGCATCCCAAAAACCCCGAATAGGTTGACAAGTATTTTTTACATGGTTTAGGGATAGGTTTTGTTGGCATGAAACAAACATAAAGAAGCCCACTGGTATTATTGTGATCAATCAGTTATATTTTCTGCAGAACGAATAATCCTGTTAAAAGTAATACATTGTTTTCTAAAGGCAAAGTAATTGTGGAAGCATTCACAATTACTGTTGCTGTCCAACCAATCCTGGCAATGCGGCCCGACATGAAAAGAAAAATGTTGTCCCGCGCTTGTGAGACAACCTCCCCCATCGTGGCCTGCCAGAAATTATCCCAAAACCCTACCTGAAGATAATCTTCCCGGTATAACTCTTCGTTCCATTGCCAAGCAAGGCCGTAACGTACACGCCATGGCGTGTACATACTGATTCTAAATTCAGTTTGATCTTTCCCTCAACCGTCTCTACCGGCGCTTGTTGGATCAGCTTCCCCTGGCTGTCAAATACCTGCAAAGTAAGGTATTTCCCGTTGATAAACTCCTCGGGGATCGTGATGGTGCACTTGCCGGTGGTGGGGTTGGCGTAGATAAGCAACTGGTTCTTCAGGTTGATTTTGGGCTCCTCAATACCCGTGATGGCAGAGCATTTGGCCAGAATAAAATCCTCTAATCCATTAGAGGTAAATGATTTTGTGCCCAGTGTTGTTGTCGGGTTAAAAAGAAAAGTAAAATACAAATTTCCACTTCGGTCTTCACAAATACCTGATCCACGTCCATGGCCATAATTGTAAACACCCTGGCAATTGCCTGAACTGTCATAACCTGCCAGGAACATATCCTCATTCGATATCGGATTAATATGGAAGTTATCAAATTGCGTCAATCCTCTGCAATGACCAACCACTACAACATTTCCTCTGCTATTGGCCGTGATATCGTATCCTTCAGCATAAGTTCCACTGATGGTTTGTCTGGCCCATTTGAATTTCCCTGTTTTATCATATTTCACCAAAAACATTTCCTGTTGGGCGGGTTTTGAAACAAGGTAATTACCGTTAAAATTTATCGTATCAACAAAATATCCGGTTTGATAGATGTTCCCGTTTCCATCAATTGCAATATCTGCAATCGTCTCAGTGGCAATGGATATTCCCTCCCTGATCCATTTTGCGGTTCCACTTGAATCAAAACAACAAATTAAACTACTTCCAAGTCCTTTATGTGCAATAGTAATAGCATCAATCTTGATCGTGTCATCAACCCCCATACAGCCGCCCATAAAAATATCTGACTCACGAATTTTTAATCCTCCAGATCGAATTTGAGAGTCAAAAGTATGAGCCCATTCAAATTTATTTTTCGCCCATATACATGTTCCATTCTGGTCGAATTTTGCCAAAAAACCACCTCTGGGAATTACAAAGTCATCAAAATTGGCAGAAGATGAATTTGTGCCACACATATAAATATGTCCATTATTATCAAGAGTGAGTTGATCAGGTTTATCATCGCCGACTCCACCGGCCTTTTTGCTCCAGAGGCAAAAGCCATCAAGGTCATATTTTGCTAAAAAGATGTCCAGCCCCCCTCTGGCTGTCAAGATACATGAACCGAAGCTTACGGTTCCAAAAAAACTCCCCGCTATTAAAATGTGGTTAAAAACATTATCGTAAAAAACAAAAACTGATTCGTAAGATTGATCATTCCACCCTCCGATTTGGTGAACCCATAATTCTTTTCCTGACCGATCATATTTTACAAGAAATAGATCGTTGATGCCATGCCTGACAAGGGTATCAGTTTGGAAATAACAATAAGGACCTTCAAACACCCCTGCATAGTAGAAATTCCCATCATTGTCGCAGGCTCCGGAACGCCCATAGTCAGCAGAATTGCTTCCGATCTGATTTGACCAGAAAAAAGATTGAGCAATGACAGGATTGCATGTGATTATTACCGTTAATATTATGATGCAGATGGCGAAAAGGTATTTTTTCATGATGCTTTTATTGAAGGATTATTTTTTGTGTTTGAAAATCAGATTTAGTCGAAATTTTAATTATATAAACTCCTTTTGTAAATGATGAGATATCAATATCAAGAGTAGTTTCATTTGTAATCATATTGACCATGTTGACTCCCAAAAAATTCAAGATTTCAATATGGAAATTGTTTGCAGTTGTTTTTTGATCAAATATTTTTATTGTATAGTAACCACTTCCGGGATTGGGATAGACTGAGAATTTAAAAACATCATTTGGCAAAAGAAAATTTAATTCTAATACTGCAAGGTTCTCATTAGAAATTGATTTCGGTTTTAAATCCACCAACTTTTTCAGGTTATTGTCAAAATCATTGCAAATCGGGAAAGTCGGAACACATTCAATCATAACCTCACTGCCATACAACGCTTCAAATTCATGGTTTATCTCAATTCTATTGCGTGCATTAATAGTCACGTTTGATCCTGCATCAATTAGCACATTGGCAATATCCATTGAATTCCAGCCTTGTAAGATCGTATCTCCTGCACTTGCATGAATGGTGTCATTTAATAATTTACCATCATAATCCCACCTTTTCTGAGTCAGATTATAAATTTGTTGATTTATCAGTGGAGGTCCACTTGTTGTATCTTCTCTCAGTGCTCTTATTGAACCGGGAGATGATATTTTTAAAAACTTAATTTTATTTGGAATCGGGGGATATTCATAGTCATAAGGAATAACCCTAAAATATCCATTTGTATCAGTAAAGGTAAATTTTTCATCATCTACACGTCTTCCATTTGACGTAGTATATAAATAAGTAGTTCCAAAAACGACAGCATCTTCAATACAATGACCATGGTCATCCTTAACATATCCCTCAATACTGTTGTCTGGCGTAAGTATAGGATGATTCCAGAGATTAAAATAATTGACTGGAGGAGTACAAGGATAGAGAGGTCCGGTGGGGTCGAAATTCTCAAATGCTTGTACAACCGGCTTTTCAAGCGAATCACATGGTGGTGTACAAATACCCCAATCGAGCAATCCTAAACAATCCTGGAACCTGTTTGTTGTATCCCAATAAGAATTTTGATATTTCCACCAACTATAACCACTTCCCATACAATCTCTTGTTAATTGCAGGGTTCTTTCGGCATATTGTCTTTGTTCAGAAAGCGTTCCATCGGTTCCCGGGCTGGCATAAATATCGGACTGGGCTGAGAACCCTGTTTCCCCGATTATATAAGGCATCACAGAATTCTTGTTTAACCAGTAAAGGTTCCCATGAAATCGTTTTACCATATCATCAAGGCTTTGCAAAGCTGGCTCATAGCTGGTTTTTCCAGCATAGAAATGTGGAGAAGCAAAGTCGAGCTTCATAACATTAAGGTCATATTCCAATACTTCGAAAAATGCACCTGCCCCCATCGTGATAAGATGCCCCGGATCATTTGTTTTCAAAGCATTGTACCAGTTGCCCACCCTGTTACAAACAGCTCTTTTGGAATAATCAGGTCCTCCCGGCCAAGGGTATCCAATTTGATTTGAAGAATAAGGTTCATTCAGCATGTCATATGCCATTATTGCATCACGCGCTGCTTGTGGACTATGGTTTGCAACATGATGCGACAAGGCTGAAAGGTAGATTGGGTAGGCGGTATCCAAAGCGGAATAAAACCTGCCTTTAGCTCCTCCTGTTAGTAAAATCACTTTCAACCCCGCATGATTTGCCTGCACAAGAATTCTGTCAACAAGATGTAACATTCTTTGACTTTTAGAGTCTGCCAGATTTAAAGAATCTAATAAATAAACATGTCTGTTATTTTTATCAGGGTCGCCATTTTGTTTACGGTGCGTTGCATCAATTCTGAATCCACGAATTCCTCCTACTGTATCAGAATATACAGCTGTAGCGCCGAAAAGGCGTATGGTGTTAAAATTCATGTGTTTAATTTGCAGGAAGTTATGATAAAATTGCGTATCGCACGTTGATACACCATCGCAGTTATAAGCCCAATTGTCACTTTCCGGACTTATTAAAAGTGATGCAGTGTCATATGAAGCAGTATCAGAAGTATAAAAATAGCCCACCATATAATTGCATACCACCGGATAAAAATTACTATCATGCTCATCTTTAAACTGCCTGCCATCAATGGTTACATATTGCCCATGGGAAGAAAAAATTGTATAGTTACAAAGGAGAATAACGAAAAGAAACTTTATGAATGGTCTCATAGGTACTGCCTCCATTTATTTGTTAACCAATGTTTTCAATTGAGTTTTCAATTCATCAATTTGTTTTTGCAGGTCGAGAATATAGAGGGTTTGTTCTTCAACCTTTTTTACAAGAATGGTTTGCATTTCACCGATTTCAATCCCGTTGTTGTTCTCAATTTCCTGTGACGTTGGCATGTCCGGTAAATGCTTATTCAAGGAAATGAAAGTTTTCAACTCATCTAGTGGCATTAAATGATAATCGTCATTAAAACAATAATCTGGAAAATTATCAATGGTTACTTTTACTTTTCTGGCCTTAATCCCTCCTTCTACAAATAATTTATAAGAAGAAGTATCAGATGGAGGGTCAGTGCCGATGCCCACAGCAGTTGCCTTGAAATCACCGCTCACATCCAACCGGGCTTTAGGCCATTCTGTTCCGATTCCCATCATCCCGTTGGTAAGGTCCATAAAGAGTTCCGTTCTGTCTTCAATGTGACTCCAAAGAAAAAAACAACTGCGGCCTTCATTAAAGTTATGTCCGATAGAAAATTGAGCTTCCGATTCCTTTTTAAACACGATCTCACTGCCGATTGAATCCTTGGATATCTGATCAATGGAAATACCTCCCTGAATATCTGAATGGCAGATCTCCAGTTTTTGTTTTGGGTTATTGGTACCTATCCCCACATTATGACATTCACTGTTTGCCACGACATCCATACTCTGGGTTATTGACCATGGTACAAGCGATTGCCCAAACGAGGCTTGCCAACTTGCATTTCCATAAGCGTCACTGGTCAGCACTTTATTCGCGCCTGCTCCGGTTATCATTTGAAAATTATCCGTTACCAGGTTCGACCGTACCCTGATACCTGAGGCATAAACCGACAAAGGCGTAAGCTTTGCAGGCGAAGGATTCCCGGGATTGAAATTAACATCGAGGTTGGTTACATTTGAATCGAGACTTAATATGGTGGTATTAACAGCTCCGTTGCCAAATAAAATATTTCCTGATTTTACCTGGTCCTGGAAGTAATTCAACAAGGTCCCTGCCGTGAAATTCGTTTGATAAATTCCATAATTTTTGCTGTTGATTCTGACCAGGTTTTTAATCGACGCAACCTCTCCTGTGTATGTATTCCAGAGTTCAGTTTTAAAAAGAGGTTGGCCTGAGAAGGAACCGGTAGTTCGCACATGCAGTCGCACGGAGTCAGGAGAGATTCCGATGCCGAAGTTCCCGTTGCCGAAGGCTAAGTTTCCATTGCTTTCAATAAATGGTGTTGCGCTAGCAGGAGATGTGTTTTTAAGAAGAGCTTGTGCCTTGATCACCAAAGCAGTGGGAAATAACATGAGGATTAAAACAGCAAACATTTTTACGGGATAAATGGGCGAAGGCTTCATAAATAGTGGATTTATACAAATTGGTTATGATATAATTATATTGTCTTTCGAACGAATATACCTTACAAATATAATACATCTTTTTCGGAAGTCAAGACAATTGTGAAAATATTCACAATTATCTTGACTTCTGACGTTTCTTAATTCTAGTGCGTTGACATTTTCCAGGCAATTGAATTTGAATGACGAACAACGGCCGGCTAATCCCAAACTTTGTACTTCGTCATTCGTACCTCGTACTTCGCGTTGTACCGCATGAAGCACCTGGCATACAAAAGAAAAAGACTGTCCCACGCTTGTGAGACAGCCTCCCCCGCCGTAACCTGCCAGAAATTATCCCAAAACTCTACCTGAAAATAATCTTCCCGGAATAACTCTTCGTTCGATTGGCAAGCAAAGCCGTATAGGTGCCCCTGGCCTGCGCTTCTATATTCAGTTTGATCTTCCCGTCAACCTTCTCTACCGGCGCTTGTTGGATCAACTTTCCCTGGCTGTCAAACACCTGCAAAGTAAGGTATTTCTCGTTGATAAGCTCCTCGGGGATCGTGATGGTGCACTTACCGGTGGTGGGGTTGGCGTAGATAACCAACTGGTTCTTCAGGTTGATTTTGGGTTCCTCAATACCCGTGATGGCGGAGCATTTGGCAAAAATAAAATCTGAAGAGCCATAACTGGAAAAAGTATTTTGCCCCACCGTGGTTGTCGAACCAAAAAGAAACATAAAACATGGATTACCATGGACGTCCTGTGATAATCCATTCCCGTTTCCATTAGCAAAATTTATCACACCCTGGCAAGTGCCAGTTGAATCATACCCTGCAAGAAACATATCTTTACTGGATATTGATGAAATTGAAAAGTTACCAAAATTCCCTTCTCCTTTAAAATATCCTGTGGCATATGAATTTCCTTTATCATTAGATATAATATCTACGCCCTCTGCAACAGAAGAGCGAGTTTGTGTAACCCATTTAACTATTCCGTTTTTGTCGAGTTTAACAAGAAACATATCCTTCCTTCCAGGCCAGGTAGTGAGAATGTTTCCTGGGAAGGAGATTGTATCTCTAAAGCATCCCGTATAATAAATATTTGAAGCATTATCAATGGCTATATTGGAATATGAGTAGGTCATTTTGGAAATTCCTTCGGTTATCCATTGAATTTTACATGCTGAATCAAAACAGCAAATCAAACTACTGTATAACCCTTTATGTGAAATTTTCATCGTATCTATGAATATGATTCCATCATAGGCCATGTACCCAGATACAAATATTTTTTTATTACGTACTTTAATGCCAAACGTTTCAACTTGTGACGAGGATACCTGGTTAAAACCAAATTTCTTTTTTACCCAAATGCAATTGCCACTACTATCAAACTTTGCAACGATCCCCCCTGCTTGAACCTGAATGGTGTCAAACATTACTGTGGTAGAAATACTTCCAGTAATATAGATATTCTCATTTTCATCAAGGGTTATAGCCTTAAAACTAGAAGATGAAGTAACTCCAGGAAAAGTTTTCATCCAAATCACATTTCCTGTTGCGTTGAGTTTTGCAACAAAATTGCGTGTGCCATGACCAATTCTGTAAATACAACCGATAAAATATATTTTATCAGATGCCGGAGAATAGGTCAAATCGGTTATTGCTTGCGCATTATCATCATTGTTATCTCCAAAACCTTTCACCCAAAGCTCATTTCCCTCAGGGCTATATTTAGCAATAAACATTCCATTATAGCCTAATTGAGAAAGTGTATCGGTAATGAAAAAGCATTCAGTGCTTTTATATGTTCCAGTGTAATAGATATTGCCTGAATTATCAACGACACTTGAAGTGCCGTTCTCCATTCCTACACCTCCAGCATGAATAGCCCACTGGACCTTTTGAGGGTATGCCTGCCCAATCATTTGGGTTAGAAAAATTACTGTCAGAACTTGGTTAAAAATCCTTTTCATATCTTCTTAATTAATAATTATTTTTTTTGTTTGAGATTCATCTGATGTGGAGATTTTCATTAAATACAATCCTTTTAAAGCAGACGACATGTCAATACTAAAAGTTGTTTCTTTCGTCACCATATTTATAACACTTACTCCAAGAAAATTTACAACATCAACTTTAAGGTCGACTTCAATTTTAACGGAAACTAATACATTCACAATGAAATTACCATTACTTGGATTTGGGAATGCCGTGAAGTTTAAAGCGTTTTTAGATAAATGAAAATCTATTTCAATATCTGAAATCTCGACCTTGGAATTTGTTTCTTGTTTGGAAAAAGTTGATTTTTTCTGAAATCCCTCAAAATCGGTGCATATTGGGAAAGTCGATAAACATTCAACTAATACCTCACTTCCTGTTAATGCTTCGAACTCATTGTCAATGTTTATTTCTCTTCGGGCATTGATATTTACAAATGAGCCTGAATCCAATTTTACAGCTGTTAATGACAATGAATTCCAACCTTGCAGGTTCTCGACTTCATTCGTGTGGATATTGACGTTCGTTAATTCTCCATCAAAATCCCACCTTCGTTGCGTTAATTCATAGTTTTCATTGTCTATCAAATATGGCGGCCAAGGACTTCCTATTTGCCTTATTAACCTTTCAGCACCAGGGGCTGTGATGTACAAATCATGAATAAAAGTTGTGTCTGTGGGACTTGTAAAGTTATAAGGGATCATTCTAAAATTTCCTAAACTATCTGTGAATGTGTATTTATAAGACACGATTGAATCCAAACCATTCCAGTTTTGAAAAGAGGTGCCAAAAACAACTGCATCTCTTATTGGTTTACCGGTTAATTTATCTTTGACAATTCCATGAATAATATTTGAGTCAGGATAGGATATTGGTAGATTCCAAGGATTAAAATAATTAGTCGGAGGTTTGCATTCCTTATGCGGGTCTGTTGAGCTAAAATTCTCAAAAGCCTTTACAACAGGTTTTTCAAGTGAAATACATGGGGTATTGCAAATTCCCCCATTTAGCAACCCTAAAAAATCCTGATAATTACTATTATGCCAGTATGAATTTTGATATTTCCACCAACTATATCCGCTGCCTAGGCAATCTCGTGTTAACTGTAAGGTTGAGTCAGCATATTGTTTTTGTTGGAGTGTGTTCCCATCTGTTCCCAAACTGTCTGGCACATTTTCCTGAGCAGAGAATCCTGTTTCCCCTATGAGGAAAGGCATTTGGGAATTTTTGCCTAACCAGTATAGTAATCCATGAATTCTATTTATCATATACTGCAATTTCATCGAGTCCAGCTCATACGTTGTTTTTCCAGGATATATATGTGGCGAGGCAAAATCAAGCTTCATTACCGAAAGATCGTATTCAAGAATGTCATCATTTACACCACCTGCTCCCATCGTAATAAGATGGTTTGGATCATTCACTTTTGTGGCATTGTACCAATTTGAAACCCTTGTGCAAATTGCATTTTTTTTAAACCGATTATTAGGATCCCAAGGCCATCCAGTCTGATTTGAGCTGGCTGGCTCGTTCAATAAATCATAGGCCATAAGCGCATTGCGGGCGGTTTGGGGACTATTATTTGCTATATGATACGAAAGTGCAGAAAGATACTCCGGATAAAACAATGTATCAAGGTATGGATAATATCGACCCTTAGCACCCGCAGCAAGTAAAATCACCTTTAAACCTGCATGATCTGCCTGTAAAAGTATCCTGTCAACAAGAGCAAAAATTCTTTGAGTATTGGGATCTGTTGAATAAGGTGAATGTAAAAAAAACCGATGTATAACGGTATCAAAACTATGATTGGCATCTATCCTGAACCCTGAATCAATTCCTGCTATAGGCCCCCAATACACAGGTCCAGCTCCGAAAAGGCGTATGGCATTAAATCCCATGTGCTTTATTTGTTTAAAATTATGAAAGAATTGTGTGTCGCACGCAGCGGTACCATCACACTCATAGCCTTCTCCGTCACATTGCGGGCTCACATAAAAGGTTGATGTATCATCCGTATAAAAAAAATTGACTACATAATTGCATACCACCGGATAAAAATTACTATCATGCTCATCTTTAAACTGCCGGCCATCAATGGTTACATATTGCCCATGGGAAGAAAAAATTGTATAGTTACAAAGGAGGATAACGAAAAGAAACTTTATGAATGGTCTCATAGGTATTGCCTCCATTTATTTGTTAACCAACGTTTCCAATTGAGTTTTCAATTCATCAATCTGTTTTTGCAGGTCGAGAATATAGAGGGTTTGTTCTTCAACCTTTTTTACAAGAATGGTTTGCATTTCACCGATTTCAACCCCGTTGTTGTTCTCAATTTCTTGGGCGGTCGGCACATCTGGCAAGTGCTTGTTCAAAGCAATGTATGTTCTTAAATCGTGAAGGGGCATTA
>JAPLDG010000195.1 GCA_026391845.1 Bacteroidota bacterium
CAAATTTCCGTAATTTTGCAGCTTGTAACTTGATCATCGAACCCTTCAGAAAAAAACAAAACAGTTATGAGAAAATTTTATATTATCGTGTTATTCACGTGCCTTGGAATAAGTTTTTCATTCGCACAGCAGGAATCACAGAAGCCTATAGTGATAAAGGCTAACTACTTCGACATCTCTCCTCCCCTCCGGGATATGATACAAAGGTCGGATGCAGTGATGGATCAGTCATACAAAGAGGGGGTCGTAAAGAATAAACTTAATGTGAATATGAATGCCGGCAACGAATCTGAATACCGCGGCGCTGATGCAGTCAGGCAAGCCACATTCGGGAATACTGTTACGGATACAACAATCCAAAATTTCGACGGTGTTCCTTCCAGCGGATTCTACCCTCCTGATACGGATGGTGATGTTGGCCTGGCCCACTACATGCAAGTTGTTAATTGCAGGTTTTCCATTTATAACAAGCTCGGCGTTAAACTTGCGGGCCCAACCAACAGCAGCGTCATCTTTAATGGATTACCGCATAATTCAAACGATGGAGATGCGGTTGTGCTCTATGATGTAAACGCCGACCGATGGTTGTTCAGCCAGTTTTCACTCCCGAACTATCCAAACGGTCCGTTTTACGAAAATGTGGCCATTTCGCAAACCGGTGACCCTACCGGAACCTGGTATCGTTTTCAATTTACTTTTACCGATATGCCTGATTATCCAAAACTTTCTGTCTGGAATGATGGCTACTACATGACATGCCATCGTTTCTCAGCAGGCTCAGGCAATTTTCTCAGTCCTGCCGTTATTGCCATGGATAGAAGCAAAATGCTCGTCGGCGACCAATCCGCAACCATGGTCATGTTCAACATGCCCACATCCGCATGGGGACCACTTCCAGCAGATTGTAACAGCGCTTTTCCACCCGATGGAACACCCTGCCCTGTTGCCTATCTGACTACGGCCTCTGTTAAAATGTATGATTTTCATGCTGATTTTACTACTCCGGCCAATTCTACATTCCTCCAAAACTACACAATTCCCATCGCCATGTTCGGAACTTTAAGCGGGAATGCTGTACCTCAGAAAGGAACTTCGCAAAAGCTGGATGTCATGGCAGGGAAGAAAATCATGTTCCGCATGCCCTTCCGTAAATTTGACGACCACTGGTCTATGCTTCTCAACACCACAGTGAATGTGGGCGGAGTTGCAGGAATACGCTGGATGGAGTTGAGGAACGATCTGGCCGGTGCATGGAGTTTATACCAGGAAGGCACCTATGCCCCCGGTGACGGGAACTATCGCTGGATGGGAAGCATTGCCATGGATACCACCGGAAACATTGCTCTGGGATTTTCAATTTCAAGTTCTTCGATGTATCCCTCCATTCGTTATACAGGCAGAATGAGCTGCGATCCTTTGGGCGAGATGACTATCGCCGAAAAAGGTATCATCAACGGCGGAGGTTCACAAACAACCAGCGATGGCCGCTGGGGTGACTATAGTGCGATGAGTGCGGATCCTTCTGAGCCCAGAAAATTCTGGTACACTCAGGAATATTACAGTTCGACATCTTCTGCCAATTGGAAAACCCGGGTTGGTTCATTCTCCCTTTTCGCTAACAATGTTTTAGCTGACCCTGCATCTGTATGCCTGGGCGATTCTACCCAGTTAAGCGTTACACCAAACTGTGGATTCGGCACCGAAACCTATACCTATGCCTGGAGTTCTATCCCGGCAGGGTTCAGTTCCACATCACAGAATCCCAAAGTTGCCCCAACCGTAACAACACAATATGTTGTGGCTATTAATAATGGTACGAGCATACACACCGACACCTTGCTGGTTGAAGTTATTTTAGAGCCCACTGTTTCAGCAGGTGCTGATACCACCGTATGCTGGTATGTCACCTCGGTTGGTGTGAACGGAACGGCAGAGAATGTTGCAGCAGTAAACTGGACAACTTCCGGAACCGGAACATTTACAAATCCATCAACCTTTATAACCAGCTATCTTCCATCACTTGCTGATAAAATGGCAGGATCCGTTGATCTTAACTTTATTGGAACTCCAATGGCACCTTGTTCCGGAAACGAAACCAGCACCAAACATGTGGTTTTTGATGTATGCACCGGGATTGACGGGCAAAATAGTACTGGCCCGGGCCTGCTGATCCAGCCTAACCCTGCTCACGGAACTGTAGCATTCGGAATCAAGGGCATCAACAAAAATTCTGCGATACTCTCTGTCACAACGATCGAAGGGAAGGTACTTTTCTCAGAAACGATTGAAGCTTCAGCAACACCGGCTCTCAAAACATTGGACATTTCGGGTTACGCACGGGGAGTCTATTTTGTTCAGTTAAAAACCGGAAAAAATGTGATCAGCGAAAAAATGATCGTTCAGTAAACCCTGGATAAAATAAAAACATTGTTAATCTCTTAACAATGTTTTTATTTTACTACCTTTGCGTCCTATAACGATTCGTTTAAGCAGTTCATAAAAATAAAATTGGTTCTTCAGGGCAGGGTGAAATTCCCGACCGGCGGTAAAGTCCGCGACTCCCGATAAAAATGCAATCCATGTATTGCCTGATTTTAAGGGACCCGAGCCGTTGCAACTACGGCACCGACAGTAAAGTCTGGATGGAAGAAGAATCGTATTTAATCTGACCCATTTATCATTTTAAATAGGATTACGCCCTGTTGCAATCATGTAACAGGGCGTTTTTATTATTTCCAATGATATGAAAAGCATGGCAGGATGCCGGATGATCTGAAATACATGAAGAGGGCGATAACTCTTGCAAAAAAAGGTGCAGGATGGGTAAATCCAAATCCCATGGTGGGAGCCGTACTTGTGAAAGATGATCGTATCATCGGCGAAGGGTTTCATGAATATTTTGGCGGTAACCATGCCGAGGTGAATGCCTTTGATGGAGTGCCGGCAGAATCTGCCAAAGGTTCCACCCTGTATGTAACCCTCGAGCCTTGTTCACATGAAGGGAAGACACCGCCCTGTGCGACCATGATTGCCGAAAAAGGTATAAAACGGGTGGTTGTCGGAATGGAAGACCCCAATGAATTTGTTCATGGACGTGGATTATCGATTCTTCGTGCGAGGAATATCCGGGTTGAAACGGGAATGATGGAACCCGTTGTCAGACAAATGAATGAGGTATTTATCAAATATATCACCACAAAAATCCCATTCGTCCTGCTGAAATCGGCGATGACACTTGATGGAAAAATCGCAACTGTAACCAATGCCTCCCGCTGGATTACAGGCGAAGCATCACGTAAAATGGTACATATGCTGCGTCAGAATCTGAGCGCTGTGATGGTAGGGGTAAATACCGTGGCTTTTGATGATCCGATGCTGAATATCCGTTTGAAAGGTTCCTGGAAGAACCCTTTGAAAATAATTGCCGACACGCATTGCCGTATTTCACCTGATGCAAAAGTATTGACAAATGAACCACAGCTGACAATTATCGCAACGACAAAACTTGCTGATCCTCAGAAATTAAAGCATATAGAAAGAATGGGCGCCCAGGTACTGGTTTGCCCGCTAAAGGATAAAAGAGTGGATCTGATGTTTGTCATGCATTCACTTGGCTCCATGGGCATTGACAGCGTGATGATCGAGGGTGGCAGTACCATGGCATTCTCCGCTCTGCAGGAGGGCATCGTAGATAAAATAATCACTTTTATTGCACCAAAAATAATTGGCGGCGCCAGCGCACCATCTGCTGTCGGCGGAATCGGTATAGAAAAAATGGAAGATGCAATCACCCTGAAAAACCTCAAAACCAGGAAAGTAGGGAATGATATTATGGTTGAAGGATGGATTACATGAATGTACGCAATGAAAGCAATGTCACTCTGTCACTCTGTTACTCTGTTACCCTTTAATTTAAACCATGTTTACAGGAATTATTGAAGAAACCGGGATTATTAAAGCCATCAAACATGGCGTGCAATCGTCTCAAATTACCGTTCAAGCAAAACTGGTGGTTGAAGATGTGAACGTAGGCGACAGCATCAATACAAATGGCGTTTGCCTCACTGTAACAGCTTTTGGGACTGATTTTTTCGTGGTTGATGTGATGCCGGAAACCATCCGCAAAACAACTTTCAACATGTTACAACCGGGGAGCCTGGTGAACCTCGAAAGAGCGGTGCGGCTAATGGATCGTCTAGGCGGTCATCTTGTAAGCGGTCATATCGACGGAACAGGAAAAATCGTTCGCAGATGGATGGAAGACAATGCTGTATGGTTGAAGATATCTGCTGAAGAAATTATCCTGCGGTATATTGTTGACAAAGGATCTGTTGCAATCGATGGCATCAGCCTTACCGTTACTTCCGCCGACATGTCTGCTTTCAGTGTTTCGATCATCCCTCATACACAGGATGCTACGACATTGCGTGATAAAAAACCCGGAAGCCTGGTCAACATTGAATGTGATATCTTCGCAAAGTACATTGAAAAATTACACACAAATGGTTCTTCAGGCCGGAAAATTGACATGGATTTTCTGGCCAGGAATGATTTTTTATAGTGGGTTTTATCTATTACAATTCCTTGCATGAGAAATTACCGGTTGAAAATAACAGACTGACAATGAAAAAATATAGTTTTAACACCATCGAAGAGGCGCTTGAAGATATCCGTCGGGGCAAAATGATTGTGGTTGTTGATGACGAAGACCGTGAAAATGAAGGTGATCTGGTAGTTGCCGCTGAAAAAGCCACACCAGCAGTCATCAATTTTATGGCCAAGCATGGCGGAGGATTGATTTGCCTTCCCATTGTTCGTGACCGCCTGGAAGAATTAAACATTGAGCGGATGGTGGTTAAAAATACAGACCCCAACCGCACCGCCTTTACTGTGTCTGTTGATGCAATTGAGTGCGCAACCGGCATATCTGCGCAGGAACGTTCTCTTACCATCAGCAGATTAATTGATAACCAAACCAAAGCCAGGGACTTCACCCGGCCTGGTCATATTTTTCCCATTGAATACAGGGAGGGAGGCGTATTGATCAGAGCTGGTCATACGGAGGCTTCGGTCGATCTCGCTACTATGGCAGGGTTGTATCCCGCAGGCGTTATTTGCGAAATCATGAACGAAGATGGCTCGATGGCACGTGTTCCGGAACTAATGACCTATGTAAAAAAACACAACCTGAAGATCATTACGATTGCCGCCCTTATTGATTACCGCCGAAAATCGGAAACACTGGTCGAGCGGGCTGCAGTGGTTGACATGCCCACAAAATATGGTGAATTCAAGGCCTACAGCTATGTCAGCAAGATTAGCAAGGAAAATCATCTGGCGCTCGTGAAAGGAGATATTACCGACGGAGAGCCTGTGCTTGTGCGTGTTCATTCTGAATGTCTTACCGGCGATGTGTTTGGTTCGATGCGTTGCGATTGCGGTGATCAGCTTGAAGTTGCGATGAAAAGAATTGCCAAAGAAGGGCGTGGTGTTTTGTTATACATGAGGCAGGAGGGCCGGGGAATCGGACTGAACAATAAAATGCGCGCCTATTCATTACAGGATCAGGGATTGGATACCGTCGAGGCCAATACGGCGCTCGGATTCGATGCTGACTTACGTGATTATGGTACCGGGGCTGAAATTCTTGTTGACCTGGGCATCAAAAAGCTTCGCCTGCTGACAAACAACCCTCAGAAAATTTCCGGAATCGAAGGTTTCGGACTTGAACTCATTGAACGAATTCCCATACAAACAACCTGCAACTCCAAGAACATCCGTTACATGAAAACAAAAAAAGAAAAAATGGGTCACCTCCTTAACTTTACAGAATAAGGTGAATCGAATCAATAAAAATAAATTGTAACTCTTTGCTTTTTCAAACAACCGATTTATATGAAAACAATTGAAGGTAAACTTGACGCAAAAGGACTGAAATTCGGGATTGTGATTGCCCGTTTCAATGAATTTATCAGTGGTAAATTATTATCCGGCTGCATAGACGGACTAAAACGCCATGGCGCTGAAGAAGATAATCTGGAGGTAATTTGGTCGCCGGGAGCATTCGAGATTCCGCTGCTTGCAAAAAAAATGGCTTCAAGTAAAAAGTACGATGCGATTATTTGCCTTGGTGCGGTCATCCGGGGAGCTACTCCACATTTCGACTATGTGGCTGCAGAAGTTTCCAAAGGTGTTGCTCATGTTGGCCTTGAAACCGGGTTCCCGATAATTTTCGGTGTTCTGACAACAGATAACATCGAACAAGCCATCGAACGAGCCGGAACAAAAAGCGGCAATAAAGGATTCGATGCCGCACTGGCGGCCATTGAAATGGCTAACCTGATGAGAGAACTATAGTGATTGGTTGAAAAGCCGTGACGCGTGACACGTGACGCGTGACGCAAATACTATTTCTGAGTGATCACAAAAACCGTCCTGCGGTTTTTTGCTCTCCCTTCTTCGGAATCATTGGAGGCTACAGGCATTGACTTACCGAATCCCTTGTAGGTGAGTCTGGTTGCCGAAATTCCCTGTTCGATTAAATAGTTGTAAACTGACTGTGCGCGGTTTTCAGATAGTTTTATATTGCCGGCATCGTTGCCTATGTTATCCGTATACCCCTGAACCTGTATGCTGATGGATTGGTTTTCATTCAAAAAATCCAATAGCTGATCCAGAACAATTTTTGATTCCAGCGTCAGAATAAAGGAGTTGAATGGAAAGTAAATATCATTGATCCTGTAGGATTTATTGAGTTCAATTGGCTTCATCTCTATGTCGATTCTGGCTTGCGTCTTAAAAACACTATCGACTTTGGAGATATATTTTGACTCATAAACATGGTCTGCCTTTTTGACTGTCATAATATAATCACTGTTGAAAGGAGCTACGGCAACATAATTCCCGGTCAACGTATCCATTGGAATTTCACGAATACTCTTTGTTTCAATGTTTTTCAGTTCGATACGGGCTTTCAACGGTTCTGTTGATGATTCGGACTTCACATTTCCTTTGATGAAAAGCACTCTCTCAGGCCGGGCTGCATCATAAAGATCAAATGAATAGAGGTCCCAACCTCTTCTCCCATTGTATTTATTTAAAAAACCTTTGGTGCCATCGGTGCTGACGAAAAAACCAACCTCATCATCAGCGGAATTGATCGGATAGCCAATATTTTCAGGCTTGGACCAACTGCCGGCTGGATCAATTTTGGCATAAAAAATATCATAGCCCCCCAATGTCATCAGCCCGTCTGAGGAAAAATAGAGCGTTTTTCCATCAGGGTGAATGAAAGGTGCTTTTTCATTTCCTTTAGAATTGATCAGGGGACCAAGGTTCACAGGAGTTCCCCACTGACCCGTCTGATTTTTGACCGACCGGTAAATGTCGTAACCCCCAAATCCGCCCGGGCGGTCGCTGACAAAAAAAATAACATTTCCATCTGCAGAGATGGAGGGTTGCGATTCCCAGGAACCAGGCAGGTTGATTTTGTCGCTCAAACTCTGAATCTGACTCCATTCACCACCCTGATTTTCTGACATATAGATATCGCAATTCAGATATTTTTTCACACGGTCGAATTTGCAAACAGTATAACAAAGCGTATTATTATCCGCAGATACCGTGGCGCCCCCTTCGTTGTCGTTGATATTAAATGGTTCAGGCATCTCCTCACCTGCATCAAATTCTCCATTTTCCTTACGGATGCTGTAAAGAAATTTTTCCTTTATTCGTATTTTCTGAACCAGGCTATTCTTGCTGGGATCAATTTTTATCTCCCTGGTAAACAATGCCATCTGGTTATCAGGTGATAAAATTGGCAGGTATTCATTCAACGGGGTTGAAATGCCTTCTACAACTTTTGGTTCAAATGGAACCGGTTTTCCGATCATCTCTACATAAAAACTCGAATACTTTAACAACTCAACTGCCCTGTTATAATCTTCATCATTTTTTATTTTATCAACATCCCTGAGAAATTCTTTCAGATTTAGCACAGCCAGCCCGAAATTTTCCATCCCATAATATATTTCTCCAAGGTAGAAATATGCATAAACATCATATCCCGGGCATAAGGCAACAACTTTCAGAAAATTTTTCTCCGCCTCCCTGAAGTTGTTATCCTGCTTCTTAAAATTGACCAGCCCCAATACAAAAAACGCATCAACACAACCTGGTTCCTGATTGATTACAGCCCTCATTTGTTGACCCGCCAGGTTATAGTTGCCACTTCTGAGATATTCAATCCCCTCCTGGTAAATTTTTTCCGTTTTCTTGCTGAGTTTGATTTTACATGAATCAGCTCCATTCACCATTGTCGAAAAATCCGCACCAACAGCTGCATTGCCGATTGCTGAAGAATGGGCATAAAACGGAAATAGCAGGATGAAGATCAACCATCGCAATTTGTACAGGCCTAGCCGGGAAGTTAACATGTTGATAATTTTGTCAAAGATATAATGAAATGTCCTAATTTTACAACTCTTTGTGGGGAGGGGAAAGTCGTGACACGTGACACGTGACTGCCGACTGCCGACTGCAGACTGCAGACTGCCAACTGCCGACTGCCGACTGCCGACTGCCGACTGCCAACTGCCGACTGCCGACTGCCGACTTACAACTATTATGCAACATTTTTATCCCATATTTTATGTTAAAAATAAACGCTGCTGTTATTTTATGCCTTTTCGTTCTGGTAAGTATCGTTCATGGACAAACCATAATTCCAAATGCAAGTTTTGAAAGTTGGACAAACTATGGCAACTATTCAAATCCCACCGGCTGGGATACACCCAACCAGGAGCTGATGTCCATTCCGCTTTTTGGGATCACCGTTGTTTCAAAAAGCACTGACCACCAAGGCACCGGAAGTTTTTCAGCAAAGCTTGAGACCAAACATCTAACCATTCCTTCACAGGATATTCCCGGCTTTATGACCTGCGGAACATTCACTATCAACATGACAACCGGGGTCTATATTCTGTCTGGCGGAGTTCCGGTGGTTGACAAGCCCACCCATCTGAAAGGCTATTTTAAATACTATCCAAAAGGCGGAGACAGTTGCGTGATCGGCATCGGATTGACCAGGACCACCGGTGCGATTCGGGATACGATAGGATTAGGTAGTTTTTCGGCCAGGGATACTGTAACCGATTGGACTCCATTTTCGGCATGGATCAACTATATCAATACTGCTGAACCAGATACTATGAACATCATTGCTCTGTCAACAGTACAAAGTAACATGACTGTCGGCACAACACTGTATGTAGATGACCTCTATCTGGATTATACAGTCAGTTCCGGAAAAAAGGATCCCGACGCAGGAATCAGTGTTTACAACGACCTTGAAACGAAACGGTTAATGATATTTTTCAATCTGGAGGAACCGGAAAATATCCGTATCAGACTTATCAGCATGATGGGTCAGGAAGTATCAGCATCAGAATCCGGATTGGTTTCAAGAGAGCGACAGGTGATCGGTTACTCAGACCTGAGCATGGGGGTTTATGTTCTGGAAATTCTGCATGGCAACAAGGTGTTTTCAAAGAAATTCTTCCTGAATAAATAGTCATTTTTTTGTAAAATATTTTCATAATGGGTTCAAATTCTGTTAAAACCGGTATGATCCAAATGGCCTGCAGCAATGATAAACAAGCCAATATTGAAAAGTCCCTGACCAAAATCAGAGAAGTAGCCGGGATGGGGGCGCAGATCATTTGTCTGCAGGAATTGTTCGCTTCTCCCTATTTCTGCTGGGAAGAAAACTACGACTATTTCAGCCTGGCCGAATCAATCCCTGGTTCCACAACAGCAATATTTTCTGAACTTGCAGCTGAACTGGAGGTTGTTGTGGTAGCCTCCTTGTTTGAAAAACGGACACAAGGGCTTTATCATAATACGGTTGCAGTTATTGATGCAGATGGCAAATACCTTGGAAAATACCGCAAACACCACATTCCTGATGATCCTGGCTATTATGAGAAATTTTACTTTGCGCCGGGAGATTCAGGCTACAAAGTATTTGACACCAGATATGCCCGGATCGGAACTTTGATATGCTGGGACCAGTGGTATCCTGAGGCAGCACGTATAACAAGCCTTTTGGGAGCCCAGATAATATTTTACCCAACCGCCATCGGATGGGCACTGTCGCAGGACAAAAAACTCAATCAGCAACAATACCAAGCCTGGCAAACCATCCAGCGAAGCCATGCCATCGCCAATGGCGTTTATGTTGTGTCGGTCAATCGGACTGGAATGGAAGGCAACATGGACTTCTGGGGCGGTTCGTTTATTTCAGATCCATTCGGCAATCTGCTATTCCAGGCTGCCCATGATCATGATGATATCCATGTTCATGAACTCGACCTGGGCAAAATAGAAGAAACCCGAATCCACTGGCCATTTTTGCGAGACCGCAGGATCGATAGTTATAGTCCGGTCTGCAAAAGATACCTTGATGAGGAAAATGAAAAAAACTGAAAACTGAAATTTGAAAGCTGAAATCACATGATCGAACCTATTCGTACGCCCAGGGAGCTGGGATATCATTTTCCTGCTGAATGGGCTGAACATCGCGCCACCTGGCTCAGCTATCCGCATGCTGACTCATACTCATGGCCTGGCACACTTGACAGAATTTTTCCGTTTTATAACCAGTTTATTAAAGAACTTTCAAAGGCGGAACAGGTTTGCATCAACGTTCGCGACGAAGCCCTTCTCAACCGCGTTGAACGCGATTTGAAACTGCTGGATGTTGACATGTCGAAAATCACTTTGCTTCTGCATCCAACCAATGATGCCTGGTGCCGTGATCATGGACCGGCATTTCTGGTAAATCCTTCGGCCAGGGAGCGAAAAATTATCGTAAGCTGGAAATACAACGCCTGGGGAAATAAATACGACCATGACCTGGATGAACAAATTCCAACGCTTGCAGGAAAATTCCTGAACATTCCGGTATATTATCCGGGGATTGTGATGGAGGGTGGCGCTGTTGATTTCAATGGAAAAGGGACCTTACTTACCACAACACAATGCCTGATGCATGAAAACCGCAACCCGGGGATGTTTCAGCACGAAATTGAAGAGTATCTGTGATACAAACGGCCACATTGATGACATTTCACGTTTTTTCAGGGAAGACGCGGTGGTAACGATGGTCGAACCGCGCAGGTCGGACATCAATCATAACATCCTGGATGAAAATCTCAGGCAGTTGAAACGGTTCCGCCTTTTAAACGGCAAGCAACCTGATGTTGCGGAAATATGCATGCCTAAACCTGTGATCTACGACGGCCAGCGGTTACCTGCCTCCTATGCAAATTTTTATATCGCCAATAAATCTGTCATTGTGCCCAACTTTCAATGTAAAGAAGATGATCAGGCCATGCGTGTTCTGGAAGAATGCTTTCCCGATCGCAGCATTATAGGAATCGACTCTGTAGAAATCATCTGGGGACTGGGGTCATTTCACTGCCTGTCGCAACAGGAGCCTGCGTAGAAAGTTGGCAGTTACTTTGTTACTTTGTTACTCTGTTACTCTCTCCCCGATTTCTGATAAGATGATCTGCCATGACCAGGGCAGCCATCGCCTCAACAATTGGCAAGGCGCGAGGTACAACACAAACATCATGTCGTCCTTTTCCCTGGAAAATAACTGAATCCCCGGATGCATTAACGGTTACCTGATCCTGCATCAAGGTTGAAACTGGTTTGAATGCCACGCGAAAGAAGATGTCCGCTCCATTGGATATTCCCCCCTGGATTCCGCCTGAGTTATTGGTCAGGGTTTTTATGACCCCTTTTTCGTTAACAAACCGGTCGTTGTGTTCAGATCCCCTCATGGATGCGCCGTTGAAACCGGAGCCATATTCAAATCCTTTAACAGCATTGATGCTTAACATGGCCTTGCCCAGATCGGCGTGCAACTTGTCAAAAACTGGTTCGCCAAGTCCGGCAGGAACCCCGGTGATGGTGCAGGATATCACCCCGCCGATGGTATCGCCGCCGGCTTTGATCTGTTCGAGGAAAGAAATGATTTCAGGTTGATCGATGCCGGATGCATCGTCCTGAATTTGAAATTGACCAATCTGGCTGATCGAAGCTTTGATGTGAATATTCTTTGTAAGCAGAAATATTTTAGCAAATGCGCCACCTGCCACTCTGGCCAATGTTTCACGCGCTGAAGACCGCCCTCCGCCACGCGGATCCCGGATACCATATTTCTGCTGCCAGCTGTAATCAGCATGAGAAGGACGGAATACATCTCTCAAATGATCGTAATCAGATGGCTTTTGCTGATGATTAAAAACAATGAAGGCAATTGGTGCACCGGTTGATTTTCCTTCAAACAATCCGGAGAGAATTTCAAGTTTATCTTCCTCGGGGCGTGGAGAGGAAAAAAAAGCCCCTCCAGGCCTTCTTCGATCAAGTTCGTCCTGAACAAATGCAAGGCTGATCTCTAAATTTGCAGGAAATCCATCAAGTACACCCCCGACAGCCACCCCGTGCGACTCACCGAATGTTGTCAGGACAAGCGCTTTACCAAAGGAGTTACCCGACATAGGTTTATGTTAAAATTCCGTGACGCGTGACGCGTGACGCATGACTCGTTCAGGCTCCTTGTTGCTTGAGTATCTTCATCTTTGCTTCGAGTACTTTCAGTTCACTCTTGGCCTTGTTGATTTTACTTTCAAATTCCTCTTTAACGATCAGCGCACTTTTAGACTTTGCGAAGAAACCGATGTTGTTTTCCCATAAGGTGATCTCTTCCTTCATCTTGGTGATTTTTGTGGCAAGGAATTCTCTTTCTTTCCCAATTACCCTGCGTGCATTCGGATCATTCTTCAGATGGTCGAACTTGGCCTGAAAACTTACGGTACTCATTTCCACTTCACTGATTTTCAACTTATCCAGATGTTCATTGACCAAAGCGCGGAATTCATTATGAAGCTTATCCTTTTCTTTCATGGGTACATGGCCGATCTCAGTCCATTCGCGCTGGAAGTTTTTCAACACTTCGAGGTTGGCACTTTTATCGTCGCCAAACTGATGCTCTTTCAACCGGGTCATAAGGGTGAGTTTTTTATTGAGGTTCTCCCCTTCGCTGGCCTGAACATTTGAGAAATAGGACTGTTTTGCATTGAAAAAGTCATCGCAGGCTACACGGAAACGCTTCCAGATTTTATCAGAATGTTTCTTGGGAACCGGGCCTATCTTTTTCCATTCACCCTGAAGGCGGATGAGTTCATTGGTTGTATTTTTCCAATCTGTACTGGTGTTCAATGCTTCAGCCTGCATACACAATTCAACTTTCAGGTTGTAATTGTGCATCTGCTGTTCCTTCAGTTTATCGAAATACTCCTTTTTAATGGCAAAGAATGCATCAAGGCTGGTTTTAAAACGGGTCCAGATTTCAACATTGACTTTCTGAGGAACAGGGCCGATATTCTTCCATATTTTCAGCAGATCATTAATTTTATTGGTATTTTCCTGCCAGTCTTTCAGCGATTCATTTGGCAGCCCCGCAACGATTTCACATTGTTCACACAATGCATTTTTGGTTTCCTGGTTTTTGAGCTGGTCATCCTCAATCAAGGAATAATGCTCGCGGCGACGATCATTGATTTTATCGGTGGCATTTTTAAACCGCTCCCAGATTTCTTCCTTTTTATCCGAGGGAACAGGCCCTAAATCTTTCCATTCTTCATGATATTTCTGCAGTTTTTTGAACGATCTGATAACTGAAGTTTCGAGAAGCAACTCTTCGGTTTTTTCGCATAAGGCGATTTTTGCCTCCATGTTTTTCCGAAGATCAAGGTCTTTCAGCTCTTTATTCAATTTGACCTTCTCAAAGAATTTCTCGACGAGAAAGTGATAATTCTGCCACAAATTATTGATCTCGGTACGAGGAACCATGCCTATTTCCTTCCACCGTTCCTGGAGTACTTTAAACTCATCGTAGGTTTTTTTCAGGGTCTCTTCCGAACTGATGAGCACTCTTAAACCGTCAAGGATCTGAAATTTCTTTTTCAGGTTGTCCTGTTTAATCTTTTCCTGTTCCTCAGAATAACGGACTTTATTGGTCCGGTATATTGCAAATAATTCATTGAATTTCACATCGAGTTCATCCTGTTCAGGTGCCAGCTCCTCTTTGGCAACTCCTTCTTCGCTCACTTCCTCATATTTCAGCAGGCTTTCCTCCTTCTTCTTTTTCAGGAAGGCGAACTTGATGAGCGCGATTTGAGTTTTAACAGCATTGAAGTCGGTTTCGGCAACAGCTTTTCCAAGCATTTCAACCAATTCAGCCCGGGATAACCCTTCAAGATTGGTTTCTGTTTCCAGGATTACGTGGTCGAGATTGGCTTCGGTAACTTCATCGAGATGCTCCTCAAGGTGCTCTTCTGAAATTGGGTCGATTAAAGCTTCGGCATGTTCCTCACTGTGATCGAAGGAAACCAAATCAACTGGTGTTGGTGTTACAGCCTCAGGTTCTTCAACTTTCTCTTCAATTACCTCGACCGGTTTCATTTCAACAGGTTCTTCCGGCTTTACTTCAACAGGTTCTTCCGGATTTACTTCAACAGGCTCTTCCGGCTTCACTTCAACAGGCTCTTCCGGTTTCACTTCAATGGGTGTTTCCTGAATATCCCCAACAGATTCCGCGGGGAGCTCCTCGTGCGATTCAATGGGTTTTTCCTGGGCAGGAGTCTCTGCATCGTCTGCTGTTAAAACCTCAGCGATTTCAACAGGTGATACAGGGTCAACGTCCTGTGGCTGATCGATTTCTTTGGTCTGATCTGGATCAGTAGGGAGTGCGATTTCGATATTATCCTCTGTAATGGTTACATTGGCAGCAATCTCCTCCTGTCCGGTTGTGATTTCCGGTTCAGGATTCTGGGGGGTGTTTGTAGAATTTTTCATTCGTAGTTAATATCCGTGTTAATATTACAATCAGAAGTGTCCGACAACTGCCGGTTAAAATGAATCGTTGAGCCGACAAAAATACAAATTATTTCCAATTGCACGTGAATTTAAGGCATCGCTCTTGCATTGAAGATAATATATCCAAAGTTGAAGTTGATTGTAAAAGGATCTGGCATTTTATCAAAATAGTTAACGCTGATGCTAATTGGGCCGAGAGGGGTTGTATAAACCACCGCCGTTGAGGCCATATAGGAGCGGTCAGCGAATTTTTCCCCGAAATAGGCTTTCAGATTCTCCGGATTCTCAAGAATTTCCTTGTACGGCTGAAAAACATACCCTTCAAGTCTGTATTCCAGCTTTTTATAAATCTTAAGCACCAGCTTTAACCCTCCTGCGGCAAAATTTGTTGCCATGAATGGTGGAAGGAAATAAACCTGGGATTCGGGAATAGGCTGAAATGCCGATGCATAAAGCAAACTGGATGTGTAATTTGAAAACAGCGGCTGGTTGGTCAGGACCCCTTCAGCATACAATCCAAATTTGAATGGGCCAAGCGATTTGAAAAAATTATCATAAACCAGATGAACTTTAAACCAGCTATGATAATTGGTCACCGGGGATTTACTGATCGCTGTTGTGCCAGGCGCCATTCCCTCTCTGCCATTGATGTAAGAAACACTTAGTTTCAATTGTACGCCGGCGTTGGCAAACTGTTTTCGATTCAGGTTATTCAGATCAAAGTTCAGCGTGGGTGAAAAGAATGTAAAAGTTGTTTGATCAGCAGTATCCGTTCTTGTAAAGGTATTATCCTGATAATATTTATCATTGGTGTAGCCATAAACCAAACCCAGAGAAAGTTTCCCATTATTTGTAAAGGGAATTCCTGCTTTCAGTTCTCCGAAATACTCACTTTCGATCACATAATTAGGTGTTTTATCATCGAAGAAAAAACTTGCTGTTTTGAAATAGTTAAAATGATTATAGGTATAGTCTGCCTCGAAAAACCATGGTGTTTTGGAATTGAAATCGATCCTGCCGTCTATTTTAGCAGAACTATAAACTTTACCAAAATATCCATTTGTATAAAAACGCAGTGCTTTTGTCCACAAATACTTGTATTGAAGTTCCAAAAATGCCTCACTCTGACTTCCCAGCGAAAAATTGCCTCCGAACTGAGCGCCGAATTTATTTGATTTTTTCACATCCAGGTAAAGATCAAAAAAACCTGTCGTTTGATTAAACCTGGCAACCGGATATATACTTTTAATAAATCCCTCATCGATGAAGCGAAAGTATGCCTGACGCAGTTCATCCAGTGTTATTGTTTTTTTCCCGTGCTTGAGGATCTGACGCACGTAGCCGGATTGTGCCTTATTAAGCCCGGTTATGTGAATCGAATCGAACTGAAGCTTTGGTTTCCGGTCGTTGAATTCAATTCTGCGCTGTCTGATCACATTCACACTCACACTGTCCCTGACCAATTTCCGGATGTCGGATATTTTTCTGATAGCAGCAGCATAACCGCTATCGGCCAACAAAGTGGTTTGTGAAAAATCGAGCAGGTTTATCGCCGGTATATTGGGAACAATCATAACAGAATTCGGAAAAACAATGGTATCGCTCTGACGCTCCATCAACATGGTCAGCAGCTGTGAGACCATATCATCGCGGTCGGGTTTGGCATATCTCCGAGCGACACGGCTCCCGATAATTACATCAGGATGAAAATCAGCCATTGCCACATCACAAGGGAAATTATTATACATCCCCCCATCATAAACAAGTTTGCTGGCAATCATAACAGGAGAGAAAACCAAAGGAAGGCTCATTGATCCCCTGACAGCCGTACTCATATCTCCATTACGGAGCACCATCTGAGACGTGGTATCAATGTCGGCCACAACACATCGAAAGGGAATCATCAGTTTATTAAAATCGCCACCCGCCACAGCATTTGCCTGGGAAATCAGCTGCATGATCTGAAAATCGACATCAAACGTTTTAATTAGCTGTGCCGGCAGGATATAGGTGATATTTTTTGTGAAATCAAAGCTGGTTGTTATCCAGGAGGCATTTGGGTCTTCCTTGCGGGAGTAATAAACATATTTATTATCCATTGCGCCGGATGCCCACCGCTGGAATGACTCCGACTTCATCAGGTTCTCAATTTCATCAGGTGAATAACCTGCTGCATATAAACCGCCTACAACAGCGCCAATAGAGGTTCCGATAATATAATTGATAGGGACCTGTTGTTCTTCCAGTGCGCGAAGAACTCCGATGTGGGCTCCTCCTTTTGCTGCGCCACCGCTCAAAACAACAGCGACGCGCTGAGCATGCAGCGGATTAAACGTTAAAAATGCGAAATTGAGAATTAAAAAAGAAGAAACCAGCCATTTATGGATTGAATATATCATTGATTATCAATCAATTAATCACAATTATCCAAATACCAAGTCTTTCTGGAAAATTTCGACCAGTAATTTTTAATTAATTTCTGCAAGCGCCTGATCCAAATCAGCAATGATGTCCTCCACTTCCTCTATTCCAATAGAAAGTCGCACCAGTTCATCGCTGATACCGCCTTCTTTCTTGGCGGCGGCAGAAAGTTTACTATGTGTCATTGATGCCGGGTGTTGAATCAGTGTTTCAATACCACCAAGTGATACTGCCAGAACACAAAGCTGAACGCTGTCCATGAGTTTCTTTCCGGCTTCCAGTCCTCCTTTAAGACCAAAACTCATCATGGCGCCAGGACCGCGCATCAGACGTTTGCCAAGTTCATACTGCGGGTGAGATTTTAACCCGGGATAAACGATCCAGTCAACTTTTGGGTGTGATTCGAGGTATTGAGCCACCTTCTGTGCGTTCTCCTGCGCGCGGTCGATGCGGATACCCATGGTTTTCAACCCGCGACGTGTCAGGAATGCCTGATGAGGATCCATGTTGCAACCCATGGTGACCATGATCGGGCGAACCTTTTTATAATCGGCTTCCGTTTTTGTCACGATGATTCCTCCGACAATATCCGCGTGCCCATTGAGAAATTTGGTCAGGGAATGCAACACAATATCTGCCCCCTGGTCCAAAGGGTTCTGCAGATAAGGGCTGCAAAAAGTATTGTCAACACAAACCGGAATATGAAGGGCATGTGCGATCTCGCAAATGGCTGGTATATCTGAAATCCCAATGGTTGGATTGGCTGGAGTTTCCAGGTATATCAATGCGGTATTCGGCCGGATGGCAGCCTTTACCTGTTCAAGATCAGTGGTGTCAACATAGGTTGACTCAACACCAAATTTGGAAAAAGGTCCTTCAATAAGGCCCCGTGCAGGGCCATAAACTGCATTGTGACTCAGGATGTGCTTTCCTGCTCCCAGGTATGCCATATAAACTGTGCTTACAGCTCCCATGCCTGAAGAACAGCCAATTCCATCGAATCCGTGTTCCAGGGTAGCGATGGTCTTTTCAAGGTCGCGTACAGTGGGATTTCCGATACGCGTATAGATATATCCATCGCTTTCGCCTGCAAAACAGGCCGCTCCATGGTCAGCATTCTTGAATGCAAAAGTCGAAGTTTGATAGATCGGCGTGATCACGCTGCCCAAAGGGTCTTTCTGTCCTGTTCCGTGAACAAGTGTTGAGTTAAATCCGGAAGTTTTGTGTTTCATGGTCGTATCAGATTTTTGAATAAATGCAGAGATGATCGAAGGTTTGTTTTGTGATATTGTTACGCATTGAATCACAATGGCCTGACGATGGAAATTTCATTTTCGATGGATGGGTCAAGATGTCGTTTCACAGCACACAAGGATGCAGTTTTGATGACAGCTGCTTCATACTGAGTGGGAAAATCGGCAGGCACATGGATTGATATTATGAACTTCGCAACCATCTTACGGGCCGGGTCATAAATGTAATCCATGGCAATCCTTATATTTTCAGTCTCAATTCCACGCTGATCGCAGAAACTCTTCACATAAATACCTGCGCAGGTTCCAAGGGATGCTAAAAACATGTTGAAAGGGGTTGGCGCTGAATTTTCACCCCCGGATTGAATGTCCTGATCGGTTTTTACGGTGAAACCATCAATAACTGCATTGACTTTTTTATTTCCGTCGAAATAGATATCTATCGGCATGGCTGAATATTTTATTATGCAAAGGTATGATATTATTGCAAATCAGGACCAACATGGCCCGTTCTTCTTATGTTCGGATTTGTGCAATCATTTTTGTAGGTTTGCACGAAAGAAAGTATAAATTGTCAGATAAGGCTTCCGTTTCAGAAAATCCTGCAAGGATTAACACACGCGCTGATTTCGAGGTGCTTTTTAAGGCACACTACAGTGTTTTATGTGCTTATGCCAATGGCTTTCTAAGGGATCCGGATGCTTCAGAAGAGGTGGTGCAGGAGGTAATGTTCAGGATATGGACCAGCCGGGAAACCCTGATCATCGATTCTTCAATAAAGAGTTACCTTTTCAGGGCGGTGCGCAACCGATGCATGAATGTCATCAAACATCTGAATGTCCGCGAAGAATACAGGTCTTTCCGGGAGACGCAAACAACCGTAAGTCAGCGTTCCCAGGAAGATGAAATGATCTACAGTGAATTGGAGGAGAAGATCCGTAAAGCAATTGACAATTTACCGATCGAACGGCGCAAAGTATTCATCCTGAGCCGGTATGACGGGTTGACTTATGGCGAGATCGCAAAAGAACTCAATATTTCCCTGAAAACGGTGGAGAACCAGATTGGCAAAGCGCTTAAAACATTGCGCGAAGAGCTGCGTGATTACCTTCCCTGGCTATTGTTTTTCTTTCATGATATATTCAAAAATTAACAGTCTAGATATGGAAAGACAGAAAGCGATCCGGATTCCTGAAAAATTCTTTTTGAAGATGGGGGTAAATGGTTCCCCGGCTGTCTTTATAGTACCAGAATATGAATCAAAACCGATTTGATATCGACGAACATTTACTGCTTCAGTACCTTCTCGGAAATACAGATGAGGAATCAGGTGCGACCATAGAAACATGGCTGAATGCAGACAGCAGGAACAAGAAACATCTTGACCAGCTGGAATCATTGTGGCTGGAAACTGGCAAGCTTTCGCCTGCTCCTGTTGCGGTTGATATTGACACTGCATGGCTGACAATGGCGAAACGGATTGAGGAGCATGAAAATGTGAAAAACGGTTTTCAAAGCAGAAGCAGATCAATCCGGATGAGTCCGGTCAGATACCTGCTGGGAATTGCCGCCCTGATTTTATTATTGATCGGCATATACGGTTTGTACCGTATGATCGGCAATCCGGAATACAAGATTGAAGTTGCAAGCGGATCAAACATTGTTCATGATACTTTGCCTGATGGGTCAAAGGTGACGCTGAACAGGAATTCAAAACTGATCTTTTCTGAAGGATTTGACAAAGGCAATCGTGAAGTCAAACTTACCGGTGAGGCCTTTTTCGAAGTCAGTCACGATGCGAAGCATCCTTTCACCGTAGATGCAGGACTTGCCCGCGTGCTTGTTTTAGGAACCACTTTCAGTGTAAGAACCTACCCCGTCGAAGGAAGTGACCGGGTAAACCTCGTTGAAGTCGTGGTGACCGAAGGGCGTGTGATGCTCTTCAGGATCGATGAAAGGTCGGGTGATACAGCCAAATTAATTCTCATGGCCGGAGAAAGCGGGTCAATGAAGGAAGGCGATCGAAAACCAATCAGAAATGAAGCAGCGCCCCCGGATGGGAATTTTTGGGCAAACCAATCTCTTGATTTCAGAAGCACACAACTGTCAGCGGTGTTTGAATTAATCGAAAGGTACTATTCCGTGCATATTACTGTCAGTGACCCGGCGATACTGAATTGCAGGCTGACAGCCTCCTTTGTCAATGAACCGCCGGAATCCATACTGGCAGTCATCACGGAATCATT
>JAPLDG010000167.1:0-2914 GCA_026391845.1 Bacteroidota bacterium
GAAGCCTGGAAATGGTACCACGAAGTGATTGGCAGAGGAAAATGTCCAATTATGGATACCTGGTGGCAAACTGAAACAGGGGGATTTATGATTACACCGATCCCGGTCATGCCTTTGAAGCCCGGCTCCTGTGCAAAACCTTTTTTTGGCAATGAAGTTGCCATTGTAGATGATCATGGACTTGAGGTAAAGCAGGGTGAAGAAGGTAACCTTGTCATTAAAAATCCATGGCCTGGCATGGCACGTACAATACTTCATGACCCGCAACGCTACATTGAGAAATATTGGGAGAAATATCAGAAACAGGGATGGTACCTTGCGGGTGATTCTGCCCGTCAGGACGAGGATGGATATTTTTGGGTGATTGGCCGTATTGATGATGTTATCAAGGTGAGCGGGTATCGGCTGGGGTCTGCAGAAATTGAAAGCGCCCTGGTCAGCCATGCGGCGGTGACAGAAGCTGCTGCCATTGCTCTTCCGGACGACCTGAGGGGAAACATCATCCACACCACTGTTATTCTTCGTGAGGGATACGCGCCAGGCGACAAACTTGCAGAAGAGTTAAAGGAGCATGTTGAGAAGGAAATCGGCCCCATTGCACGCCCTGCATTTGTTGTTTTTGCGGATAAACTTCCAAAAACGCGGAGTGGAAAAATTATGAGAAGGGTATTAAAGGCTGCGGCATTGGGGCTGGATACAGGCGATCTGACTACGCTTGAAGAATAGTCCAATTCAGACGCCACCTTTAACCTGCAGCGGTTCCTCTTTATTCATAATCAAATTCCTGAAGCGGATTTGGAATGAAGTGCCGTTATTCCTGACAATCCGGACTGTTCCTTCGAGCTGTTCCACCAGCAAACGTACGATATAGAGCCCGATTGACTTTTCAGAATCCATGGACGAAGATTCAGGCAGGCCAATACCATCATCTTCGACAACAAGTGTACACATTTGATCATCATCCTTTTCAAGCCTGATTTGGATGTTGCCAGGAGTCCCGTCCGGAAATGCATACTTGAAGGCGTTTGTCAGGAGCTCATTGATGATCAGCCCGATGGGAAGCGCCATCTCAATATTGGCATCCATGGGGTCAAGATGTTTTTCCAGGTTTATTCGATGTCCGCTGAATGCAGTCATGATCATGTATGCCAGTGATTCAATATATGTTGCAAGCGGTATGCGGTCGAGATTTTCAGATTTGTATAAATGTTCATGGATAAGTGCCATGGAACGTATCCGCATCTGAATATCAATGATCATGAGGGTTAGCTCCTCATTTGGATTGTTTCGAAGTTGAAAATTAAGCAAACTGATTACGATCGCGAGGTTGTTTTTAACCCGGTGATGTATTTCCCGGAGGAGAACCTCCTTTTGCTCTGTATTGCGTCGCTTCAGTTCCTCAATCTCTTTTTCTTTTGAGCGGTCACGGATCATCAGGATCACTTTAACTACTTTCCCATCCTTTAAAATCGGAACCCTGGTGATTTCTGCGTGCAGGGTTTTTCCCTTCAGGTCAATTTTTTGTTCACTGACAGATACAATTCCGGTGTTAAAAACGTCCTTTATTTCTTCAAGAGTTGTTGTACTGATGAACGGGAAGTCGGGCATTAGTTCTACCCCGATGCAATCGTGAGCTAAACCATGGTGGATGAGTTCCTCTTTGAGCGCTGCATTGACCATGGCGATTTTATATTGTTCGTCCACCACATAAATCCAGTCGGGAAGCGAGTCAAGGGTGTCACGGTATTCAACCTAAGAGCGTCGGAGAGCCTCCTCCATTTGTTTCCTATTCGTAATGTCCACAAAATCAACTGCAATCTCATTCAGGCCGGTTCTGAAAACATGGACGTGATAATAACCTGAAAACCTTTCGTCCTTGTACGCGATCTCGAAAATTTGAGATTCAAGTTCGTTTCGGGCAACTTTGCGGTAGGTTTCGGGAATTTCGGTACCGGCCAGGTTAGGGAAGGCTTTCTCAATGGTTTTTCCGAGCAGCGACAGGTGGTGGATTCCGATAATCCTGTCGGCAGCGGGATTGGCGCCGGTCAGGATAAGCCGGTTGTCGCTTTCAAGATGATAAAAATACATGGCAGTTGGAGAGCATTCCACGATGCTCCTGAATTTTTCTTCCGATTTCCTGAGGGCCTCTTCGGCCATATGCCGGTTGGTGACATCACGCACAATCGCCCACATTCCTTCATTCTCACCATTTGCATTCCTCACCAGGAATGTACGAAGTTCAACCGGAAAAATTGATCCGTCTTTTTTTTTATACTCCTTTTGATACACCATTGAATGTCCATCTGGCAAAATTTGCTCCCTGACAATTTTTTTCTCGTATTCATGCCAAATTGATGGTGTAAGGTCGTAATAGGTAAGTGAGGCAAGTTCAATCTCATTGTATCCCACCATCTGCTGGAATGTTGCATTGCTGTCTACAACTTGTCCTTTCATATCTACAAGGATATAACCATCCATCATGCTCATATACAGATTTCTGTATTTTTCTTCGCTTTTTTTCAAAGCATCATCGCAGGGTGATTCTTCGGAGTTGGTCTTTTTCATTTTCTTCATTTACAGCAATTTGAATGGTGATTCAAGCAGGTTTGTGAACTTTTCAAAACTCACCTGGCGAGTATCTGCTGGTAAATAGCAAAGTTATCCGCATCAAAACAAACAAAGATAACTTTTTCAGGGACAGGGTTTACCGACAGGTAGTTCGTTACTTCACGGATTGCGATTTCTGCGGCTAATTCCTTGGGGAAGTGATAAACCCCGGTTGAAATGTTGGGAAAGGCAATGGATTTGCAATCATGAATGGTGGCCTGGGCAAGGCTTTTTTGATAGCAGCTGGCGAGCAATTCTTCCTCATGACGGTCGCCGACACCCCACACCGGTCCAACAGTATGGATGA
>JAPLDG010000167.1:2954-9325 GCA_026391845.1 Bacteroidota bacterium
GGTTTGCGGCGTTAACGATTGCATCGACTTTTATCCTGGTAATGTCACCCTGCATTAATTCAATTCGTGTTTCCATGCGCTAAATAGTTTTAAGAAGTCCTTGTAAATTAAGTTATTTGTAGCAATGATTTGTTTGCCAAAAGTGTAATTTGCAGTTCCAAGAAAATCAGTCACCGTTCCTCCTGCATTTTTCACCAGTAATCCACCCGCGTTCACATCCCATGGGCTAAGGCCATATTCAAAAAAGCCGTCATACCTGCCACAGGCGGTGTAAGCCAGGTCGGCAGCAGCAGAACCCAAACGGCGGGCGCCACTGCTGTTTTGCAGCAAGTATTTGAAAATTGCCAGGTAATCATCCAGACGGTTGTAATCATAGTAGGGGAAACCGGTTGCAAACAGAGACTTACTGATTGTGGGGGTTTTCGAAACACAGATAACTTCCCTGTTCAGATAAGCAGGCGCAGATTTCCATGTAAAGAAAAACTCGTTGAGGTTTGGTTCATATACCATGCCTAAAATGGTTTCGTCTTCATGCATCAATCCGATGCTGATGCAGTAAAGAGGAACACCATGGATGAAATTGGTTGTGCCGTCGAGCGGATCGACAATCCATGTAAACTCGCCCGGATTTAATGCCGGATTCTCCTCAGCAATAAACCCGCTCCCGGGCAGTAGCTTTGAAAGTTGTTCAACGATGCGGCGTTCCGATTCCTGATCCACATAGGTAACATAATTGTGGAGTCCTTTCGACCGGATATCGGATGTGTTCAGCTTTGTTATTTCCAGCTTTAAGAAATTTCCTGTCTCCTTGGCAAGATCACAAACCTGATGCGTCAGTTTTTCCAAATTCATACTGGTTTCTTTTTCATTTACAGGGCAATATTAACCAAATAACCATCCTCCTCCAAATTTTCAAGCTTAACCGGCACAATCCGGTTTACGTATTCCGGATTGAAGATTGTTTTCACCTTGATATAGTTCTCTGAAAAGCCGTGCATAAATCCATGTGAATGGTCGGATTCAAAGAGAACCATTGCTTGTCTACCATGGTTTTGAAGATAGAACTGCTGTTTTTTAGCGTCAGAAAGTTTGTGCAGTATATCACTGCGGTCTTTCTTTACCTTATCCGCGACCAAAGCCTCCATTTTAGCGGCCAGTGTGTTATCACGTTTCGAATAGGTGAACACATGCAGATATGAAATATCCAACCCTTTCAGGAATTCGACCGTTTCTGAAAAATCATCATCCGTTTCTCCCGGAAATCCAACAATCACATCTGCTGCAATGCAGGCAAACGGCATAAGTTCTTTGATTTTCCTGACACGCGATGAATACAACTCACGGCTATACTTGCGATGCATTGCTTTGAGAATTTTGTTGCATCCCGACTGCAAAGGGAGGTGAAAATGGGGCAGAAAATGGGCAGAAGCAGCAACGAAGCCGATGATTTCATTCGTAAGCAGGTCTGGCTCAATGGAAGAAATGCGAATGCGGCACATCCCATCCAACTGGTCAAGGGACCGGATCAATTGAATGAAACTCTCACCGCTTTGCTTTCCGAAGTCACCGATGTTCACCCCTGTCAGCACAATTTCCCTGATCCCGTTGGAAAGAATTGTCCTGGCATTTTTCGCCGCATTCTCAACCGTATCGCTGCGGCTTCGCCCACGTGCGAGTGGAATGGTACAATAGGTGCAGTAATAGTCGCATCCATCCTGGATTTTAAGGAAAGATCGCGTACGGTCACCATAGGAGAATGATGGGATAAAGGCATCACTGCCACACTGCACGGGAATCGTCAAGCCGCCATGATATTCGTGTTCAGGGGTTTCTATATCAATGTTGTTGCCGGGTTGATTTATTTTAAGGAGTTCTTCGAACAATCTGAATTTGCCGGAGTGGCCCAGGACCAGATCAACACCTTCCATCTGAGACAGCTCTCCTGGTTTTAATTCCGAAAAGCAGCCAATTACAGCGATCCTGGCCTTGGGATTTATCTTATGTGCCTGCCGTATGGCAGCACGGCATTTCTTCTCTGCAACGGTTGTTACGACACAGGTGCTGATTACATACACATCGGCTTGCTCATGAAAATTTTTAACTTCAAACCCGTTTTCCTGAAATTGTCTGGACAAGGTTGAAGCTTCTGCAAAGTTAACTTTGCAGCCAAAATGGTGGAATGCAATGGATTTTGGATTCATCCCACAAAAATACATGTTTTTCCCTATTCCGGAACGCCTGTGGGGGTCACTTCCGGGTTTGTCTCAGGCGATGATGCTTTTTTAGCCTTGTTGATCGAAATATTAATTCCAAACTGAATGGAGGAACTGGTTGTTCCATGATAATAGATCAGGCCGGGAACATTATCTGACACCACATATAATTGAAGAGGGCCTGCGTTAACACTGATTCCTGCACCGATGTTGGTGAATTGGTTGTTGTATATATTGTATGAAACCATCAGCCCCAGAATGCGTGGCAGGTTGTAATAATAGGAAACTGATAAAGCAGGATAAAATTGATTGGCGGCTGAAACTCCATTGAGCAGTAAATTGAAGCGATGATGTTCATTGAGCGAATATGAACCTCCGATGTTAAATTTTACCGGCAGCCAGGAAGTGTATTTCCGGCCATAAATTGTATCAATATGAATGAGGTCGAGAACGCTGTCGGTCAATTTTTTTCCGAAAGTGTTCATATTGCTTACCATTTGCGTAAAATCGGATAAATTCAATCCTTCAAATGAAAATTCTTCACCCGGGTTATGGCTGATAAGGGTCATGGTGTTCGACTTCCAGCTTATAAACCCGAGATCCAGCACACTGGCGCTGATTCCGATGTGGTCGTTAAACTGGTAGGTCAATCCAAGATCAACGCCGAAACCGTTGTTGCCGGGAAATACCATACTCGGAATGCGTTGATTCATGTAATGTTCAATGTCGTCTACGCCGGAAGTCTGGAATTCAAAATCTGATTGCATGTGAATGTTGTAAGTACTTGTATCGGTATAAACATTGAACTCCGCTTTGGTTGTCGTTACATTGACATTGCCGGAAAGGTATTTCAACCGGCCGCCCCAGGTCATCTTCCGGTGCATCGCATAGCCGGAGAAAGAGGCGCCCCATTCCTGAAATGCCGTGAAGTTGATCGAAGGTGCAATGTTGACTTGCTGTCCGAATAGTTGAGGCGCTGCATTTCCATACCAGAGAAAATTGCCCAGGTTTTCAGGAATCATGATGTGTTGGCTGAGTCGCTGTCTCACACTGATACCCAGGAAAAACCTCCCTTTTGCGATTTGTGTTCCTACTGAAATAAGATCCAGGTTGGAATAAAACCTCAATTGTTCGCTTTTGGCGATTTGGGCAAGAACATTTTCTACCCTGAAGGTCACGGAATCATAGGAGTCACGCTCGATGGCATCATTATACGAAAACGGGCTGGCATAAGCCGATTGAACTCCAGACAGGATGGGCACTCCGATATAGAGTTGCTGTTCAGGGATAAACGCCGGGTTCTGGAAAATACGCTGAGGCACAATCTGCATATGGTAGATACTCAGGTCATTCTGTGCAGATAGCGTGATAGGAACCTGGCATAGCAAAATGCAGAAAATCACGTAACAAGCGGTTCTTATTTTCATGGTTGTCTGTGTTTGAATGTGTTATTTGCTTGTCTGGAGGGATTTCCGCAGCTTTGCTTTGGCTGAAAAGTTGACTTTAATCATCTGATCAGCTTTGAGTTTGACATTTATTTGTCCTTCGTCAGTTGAGTGCAGTACACCTTTGACCAGAATTTTTTTTACATGCAAAAGATTTTGCATTCTTTGGTTATCGAGGATGAAAGTAGTGTCTTTGGTTCCATAAACGCCTGGATAGGGGAGATATGTGGAAGGGTCAACCGGTGCACCCATAACAAGGAGATGGTCATCTCCCGTGAGGGAATCAAGTTTGTTATAATTCCCATCGGTAAAATATATCTGCAACAAGGCCGTCAACGGCCATCCATTTACCATATTTGATCTGAATTCAAGGTGTTCGATTTCTTCGGGCTTTTCGATTGCCAGGTCGAATGTATCCTGGAATGTCAGATGATCGAAGTGTCCCCATAGCGGTAACTTTACCCGAAGGTCTGCATAAAACGAACTTGTATCAGAGAAAAAATTCAGAGGGGTCCCGGTTGGATTAATGTCGGTCTTTATTTGAAATACTACGTTATCAGGCTTTAGATTAAAAAAATCATTCATGGCATTGCCCGTATTATCATTGTTATAATTCATGGCTTTTATGGCGGGCTGTGTTGCTGAAATAAGCGGACTTGGAACCGAAAAAACGCTTCCGGAGCCCAACCTGTCGGCAATATCCAGTCTGACTCCGGATGCTTTATTGATCGCCCAAAGTCTTTCAACGGTAATTTCGGCAGGAAAACCGATCGAATTGACAATGGTGATCGAAGCCTGGGGATCCATGAAATAAACATCTCCCAGTGCAAAAGCATTGTTAAAAACATTAACGCCCACAGTATCCATTAGTTGTGTTAATGTTTGATGTCCCAGAAAACCTTCGAAACGGCCGATCGTATCAACTGAAACCTCGAATTTGGTGCGGATTTCATCACCTGCGACCGGCGCTCCCGATTTCTTTAAAAATCCAACAACCTCTGCATTAATGGTATTTGGCGAAGATGATAAGTCAAACGCTACATCAGCCAGTGATATATTCGTATCAGCCTGGCCATTCACAAAATGATTGATCGTAAACGAAAACGGAAGATTATTTTTTGTGGCATTCAGGAATGTGACCGTCAGATGTCCGTCATTGGTGAACGTATGATTGGTTGTCACTTTGATCTCGCCGCTTCTTACCCTTAATTCATCTACTCTCATTCCAACATTATTCCCTGCCAGATTGAAAGAAAAGGCGACCGGAGGGGTAGTAAGGTCGGTGAGGGCGAGAATGTCCTGCTCGGTTTGTGTTACCTCGTGCAGGAAAGAGTAGCTCACCGGTGAAAGTTTGATCAGATCGTTTGGCCTGAGCCTGAATGCATCATTGTTATAATAGTAGAGAATCGAAATATTACCACTTTCGTCAATGTAGAGATGGTCGCCATTGTCTCCATAAGTCAGAACTTTTTCCAGGGTAATGCTGTCATGCACGACCGGAACCGCAAAGTCGGGATTCCACGACAGGTCTTTGACCTTGCTGAAGTCAAAATCCTTTTTACATCCAAAAAAGGTCATGATTGTCATTAAACACAGAATACTGATGCCTGTTGACAGACGGATCAACCTTGTCCTTCTGATTCCTGTAGGGATATGTTTCATCATTTGTTATGTTCAGGTTAACAAAAAATTAATCGACAAAAATACACTATTTATCATTGCAGCAACATCACTGATTTTTTTTTCCCAGGTACCTCTTCTTTTAACATTAAAGACCAGGTCTTATCGCTTTAAATACTGCTGCATAATGATTCCGCTGATGATTAAAATGAGTCCGAAAACAGTTGATATGAGAATGGTTTCCCCAATTGTAAAGTGTATGATAATCAGTGAAATAAATGGAGAAAGATAGATCAGGTTGGAGACCTTGGCGGTGGTGGAGGAGTAATTAAGGGCAAAAATCCACAGGACAAAAGTGATCCCCATTTCGAACATACCGATGTAAACACCTCCGGTCAATCCCTGCCAGCCGGGAAGTTGAAATCTGCCGGAAATGGCAATTGAAAGGAGCGAATACAAAAAACCGAAGCAAAAATTGAGAAAGAGTTTGCTCACGGGTTCCCGCTGGTCTCTGAGATTGAATATCCAGTAAAGCGCCCACAGGAAAGCGCTCCCGATGGCGAGCAGAACACCGGGGTAGTGTGCCGTTCCGGTATGCTGGGGCAGGCTGCCGGGGCGAATGGAAATGATGATAATTCCCAGGAAGCTGATCAGGATTGCGAGGATGCTGCCGAAACTGATTTTTTGCCGCAGCATGGGTATAGAAAGAACAACTAAAACAAGAGGCCAGACATAATTGAGTGTTCCTGCTTCCTGTGCCTGCAGCAAATCATAAGCTTTCAGTAAAACTGAATAGTATAAAAACGGGTTAAGCAATCCCAGGAATGCCGATAACAGTACTTGCCGGAGGGTGAGGTGGCGAAGCAAGTGTAAATTCCGCTGAACCAGTAGGATGGAAAAGAGAACCAGGCATGCTACCAGTGATGAAACGAACAATAATCTTTGCGGATCAATATACTGTAAGGATAATTTGAAAGCCGAGCCGATGGTTGACCAGCATGCAATGGCTGCGAATGCAAATAAATATGCTTTTTTCTGAGGGCTCATTATCATGCGAAGATACTTAAAGAAACGAAAAATTTCCTATTTTTGC
>JAPLDG010000294.1 GCA_026391845.1 Bacteroidota bacterium
GAAAAAATACCAGCTTCTGCCTACCAGGTGTTTGGCGGTTTTGGTATCCAGCTTGCCCAAACCATGCAACAGGGACGCAATCAGGTATGGATACACACACATGGCAAGCAATTGAACATACGCTTTCCCCAGGAAACCCAGATAGGTTGCATACTCTCCTACCGTAAGCCCGACCAGGATCCCGGCAACCGCACCGATCAGCACTCGGATGGCCAGTTTTCCGGTAGTCTGTTTTTTTATGGCAATTTGGCTCATGAGAAATTAAGATTGACACGAAACAGACCAGATAATTGACCGGTTTCACCTGTTAAAAATAGAACAATTAATGTTACTCCCGATCATCCGACACGTAAATCTTTGAATGATCTTACATATGCCATTTGAAATCAAGAAGTGCACCGGTACACAATGCCCCCTTCCCCAATTAACCAAACTACATGACCAATAAATTGCACCTCAATAATTTACATGAAAACACATGGCAAACTATGGTAAACTATGGTGAAACATGACCCGGCCAAGGTAAAACATGATCATCTTTCAATTATCTTTACAGGGTATTCTCACACTGCGGGCATGTAGGAACTTCTGTTTCCTGTATCTCCTCCAAAAGTCAATCATGACTGACTTCATGAAAATAAGCGATTTTCGTGCTTTGCCCAAAAGCGACCTGCATAACCATTGCCTGCTTGGTGGCAAGCGGTCGGTGATTGAAAAGCATTTGGGGAGAAAACTATCAACATTCAAAGCGGAACAAACAGGTATCGGCGATCTGAACCGATGGATCGAACGGGAATTCCGGCCATTTTTTCAACTTCCGGATGCCTTTGAAAAAGCTGTTGAAGCGGCATTCATCCAGGCAAAGTTTGACGGGATAACCAGGCTTGAAATGAGCATCGATGTTTTGTTTGGAACTATTTTCAATGTTTCTGCCGGGAGGATTGTCGATGTATTGAAAAAGTATCATCATTCGGTTGCGCCTGAGATTGATTTTTGCCCCGAATTGGGATTTCCCAGAAACAGGTCGCTGCGCACATTGCTTGCAGGTTTTGAACCGTTCCCCGATTTTCAGTATTTCCAGTCCATCGACCTGTATGATGATGAGTTTGCTCAACCCATCGCCAATTTTAAAGAGTTATACCGGTACGCAAAAAAACTGGGAATGAAATGTAAAGCCCATGCCGGAGAATTCGGATCTGCCGAATCTGTAAAGGAGGCAGTCGAAATGCTGGAACTGGATGCGGTGCAGCATGGCATCGGCGCTGCCGGTTCACCTGCTGTGATGAGATGGCTTGCCGACCATAAAATTCCATTGAATGTTTGCCCGACCAGCAACATCAAACTAAAGCGGGTAAGATCCTATAAAACACATCCCATCCGGATTCTTTTTGACCATGGCGTAAAAGTAACCATCAACACGGATGATGCGCTGGTTTTTGGTGACGGGGTTTCCGAACAATATCTTCAGCTTCTCAGACACGGAGTTTTCACCATGGATGAACTGGAGGTCATCCGAAGAAATGGTCAGCCTTTATCCTGATTTTCTGAATTTCATCTGTTCGAAAAATTCTATCGTTTTCCGCAGCGTATCATGCAGGAGTGTCAGGTAAAGAACAAATGACATCAGCCAGATGATGAAGAAGTTGAACCAGAACGTGTCAATTTTCCAGGAACCGATTATTTTTACAGGGGCATAAAAATGAGCTCTGCCGTCATGATATACGGGATCCATAAAAATGGGGTCCTTCTTCTGGATCAGCTTCCCCCTTCCCGTAACAATCTTATTTTCAGCGCCTTTATTCATAATCAGATCGGAGAGGTTTTCATTGTAATAGGCTTGTTTAAACTGATAAATTTCATCATCCCCCAACCGGGATCTGAGTTTTTCATACGCATCATCACGCCGTGATGTGACCGACCCCATCCGTGCGGAAAAAACCCTGCTCAATGAGTCGAGGTAAGATTTTGTATTCTGAATAACAGAATCATCTAACCGTGTTTCCGTGAGTCCGTTCATGTAGGGAAATGAAGCAAATCCCGCTTCATGCTGCAAAACCGGAATCTCGCTTCTCAGGATATTAAAGTAATTAGCAGTTTTTTCAGGCTCTGTGTGCTTAATAAGATTGAGCTGACATTCATCAAGCTCAGATTTCAACGTCGGGATGACAAATGCAGTGATGTAAGAATAGTGCGATATCGTCTTATCATACGGATAAAATACCTTCTCATACTTATTGTTACGAAACTGCTCTACGGCAAGGGCTTCAAAGGTCCACCGTGAGGTCATCAGATTGCCTACAAGAGGAACATTCTCCCGGGATGCGATAGCAGGATTGAGGTAATCGAAGGGAACGATCGTGCCACTGAGCAGAAGTTGCGGTACCAGGATGAACGGAATGAGGATATAGATAGCCACTACGGAATTGAGCCCTGCCGAAATATTCAACCCCACAATGTTGGCAAAGCAGGAGGTGGCAAACAAAATCAGCCAGTAGGTGAAGGTCATCCCATGAATCCCAAGGATGAGGTTCCCTGCAACCACATATAACAGGGATTGAATGGCTGAAAGGCAAAACAGCAGAATGATTTTTGAGTTGAGATAACTGAACCTGCTCAGGTGGAGGAAAGCTTCACGTTTGAGAATCCGCCGGTCTTTGATAATCTCTTCTGCGCTGACCATCATTCCAAGAAACAACGAAACAACCACACTCATAAAAAGATAGGGTACAAGGTTCCTGTTGTCGCCAAACACATACTGATCTCCAAACTTATAGCGTGTCAGATAGGCAAGCATAGCCGCCAGGAATGGAGCCTCAAGCAAATTGATCAGCAGATACTGGCGATTGGTGATTTTGGTCAGCAGGTTTCTGACGCTGAAGATGCTGAATTGCTTTAAGATACCAGTAATTTTAAAGGCGCTCTTCGGGACTTCGCTCTTCTCTTCCGTAAGTTCAAGTTTTGGCTGGATATGCTGCCGAAACAGGGTGTACCACTCTTTTGGCGAGGTTTTTCTGATACCGGTAAGCCGGCCATATTCATTGACAATTTTTGCTTCGGTAATTTGAAGCAATTGCTCCGGATTCACATATCCGCAAGACTGACATTCGCTTTCATCCGGATTGACATGGCTGCTGACCGATTTAAACCATGTTAATGCATCAATGGGGTTGCCGTAATAAATGGGATACCCTCCCTTGTCCATGATGAGCAACTTGTCAAACAGCTTGTAGATATCAGATGAAGGCTGATGAATGTTGACGATAACCAGTCTGCCTTTGAGTGTTTGTTCTTTCAGCAAAAGCATGACCATTTCCGAATCCATGGAAGAGAGTCCGCTCGTGGGTTCATCCGCAAAGAGAACAGAGGGTTCGCGAATCAGTTCCAGCGCGATATTCAACCGTTTACGCTGACCCCCACTGATGAATTTATTGATCGGATCACCAACGGTAAGGTTCTTGATGCCAATCAGGTCGATATCCATTAAAACACGCATCACAGAGCGGATCAGACGTTGTTCCGAAAAGTCGCGGAAGCAGAGTTTTGCATTGTAATAAAGGTTCTGAAAAACCGTGAGCTCTTCGATGAGCAGGTCATCCTGAGGAACGAATCCGATAAGCCCGTGAAGGTTTTCCCGATCCTGCTCCAGGTCATACCCATTGATGAGGATTTGTCCGCTGTTCAGATTCAGGTTGCCATTGAGAACATTGAGCAGGGTGGATTTTCCAACGCCACTGCCGCCCATCACGCCTATCAGCTCGCCTGAAGTGGCAGTAAAGCTGAAAGGATGAATGCCATTGACGCTGTTTTTGAAGCGGTATTCAATTTCCCGGGCGGTAAAGTTAATTTTGACTTTCTCCCGTGAATGCAGGAATTGGGCTGCTACATCCGCATAATATACCGGGGTGATTTTCAGATTTTTCAGGATGGCGCCACTGGTAAATACAAATGACCGGTATGGTGGCACGTTGTGCCCGTTCAGGTAGATCTCGTCTTTGCCAAGATACCGGCAAATCATGGTTCTCACCGAGGGAACATAGAGGATCAGAATTTGTCCGTCGAGATGTTCGCGCTGAATGTGCTTACTTACACTTGTTTCCGGCTGAGAGCCTGAATCAATCACAAGCAGATGTTCCTGATGCAACTCTTTTGAAAATGGGCTGGCAATAAAGGCACACTGATCGTGAAATTCCTGATCCGGTGGATTAAAGACCTTCTTGAATATCAGGATATATTTACCAGCCAAGTCGCTTTGCACGGCTGCAGTTCCATCGTTACTTCTTGCCAGTTCATCCAGAAATTCAAGAAAATTGACAAAAACAATCAACCGGTCCAGGGAAGGCAGCTGTTTCTGTATTTTCAGGCAGATTGACTCAATTTTAGCTGAAACATCGGGATTCTGAATATCTGATTCATCCGGCTGATGAAAAAACACCAGTTCGTCAAAAAGTTTCAAGTATTCATCTAGTTCCTGATTATTAAGATGTTGCCTGAGATACGATTCGAGAATCCTGCGGGTATTTTCGGAGACTTGCTGTTTTAATGAAGCGGCGATCTCAAAAGTACACATTTTAAACAAAAAAAACCGCCTCTTTAACAAAGGCGGTTATATAGCTCAGTCAGTATTGTCTGACCCTGATAGGAAGAGATAAAGCAGTAAATTATTTTATAAAAGCGAGGCGGACGCTTTCAGTCAGATCGCTGATCTCAACTGCTTGCTGCTGTGGAATTTTCTTTCCCGATTCAATTCCATAATTGCTCCAGACGGGGGTCAATTTTGCGAGATCGTCTGCAACAGGCTTCATTTTTTCGTCAGCCTGATACGCTTCAAGGATGGTTAACAGTTTGCCATGGTTCTCTTTCTGGCCGGCAATAACTGCCATAATCCTGGTATTGTCTTTTGCAACTTCGCCCAGTGCAGCAGCCAGGTAAAGTCCTTCGGCAAAACCGCCGGCAGCAATCAGGATGGCAACCTGGGTGCGATTGTTGGATGCCAGAAAGTTGTTGGTCTGACTAAATATTTTACTTATCAGGCCGATCAGAGAATCCTTATTGTTGTTGAATTTTTTAACCTTTTCAAGCAGCGATTGATCATATACCCCTGCGATGCCCAATTCGTCGGCCAATTTATTGGTGCAGGCCAGAAATTTATTTGTTTCATCCGAACGGTTATAGGTTGCAGAATAACACAGGTCGGCGCTGTAAACACCCAGGTTGAGTGATTTGCTCGTTTCGGTGGTATATTTTCCTACATTCGAAGGGGGATTGGTCATGTCGAAAATGAAACCGGCTTTAGCCTTCTCCAGCATGGTGGTTAATTCAAAAGGAGTAGGGAAAGTTTGAAGCAGATTTTGAGATTCGGGACTCAGGGTCACTTCCTTTGTAATGCTGTCGGCTGCTGCAGCATTTGCATTTTGATCGTTGGTTGATGCATTGTTGCAACCTGTGGTGGCTAAGACAAGGATCAGAGCAACCAGCGCAAGGCCAGACTGGATTTTTGTTAATGCTTTCATAAAGAGGTTTGAAATTTTGTCCGTATTATTGTTATTGGTCTATGCGAAATTAAGTGTTTTTTTTCAATCAGTGTGATTTTTTTTTAAAATAAACGGATGGAGTTAAAACCGGTATCATCCATGGTTAATAACTACCTTGATGGTATCAGGAAGCGCTGCACATTCAAAGGCCTTCAGAATCTCCGAAAATTCAAATATTTTCGTGATGAGCGGTTCAGGATCAATAAATCCGTGGCTTAAAAGGTTTAAGGCAGGTGCAAACGGGCCACAACGGGATCCTGTAATATTAAATTCGTTGATCACAATCTGGTTCAAATCGATTAGTTCAGGATCGGCAATGGTGGTTTTAAGAACCAGACGGCCACGGGGATACAGGTGTTCAAGGGCAACCCGGATACCTTCTGGACTTCCCGTGCAGTCTATACACACTTCTGCCTTATCTGCCGGGGCAAGTGAACTCGCCAGGAAAGCATTCAGTCCCATATCGACGGCCTTGACAACTTTGGCCGGGTTGGAATCAAAGGTTTTGTAATCACAACCGTGCAACCGGAATACCTGAGAGATGAGCAAGCCCAGCTTTCCGGCTCCGAAAATAAAGACTGTCTGCGAAGGTTTTATCCTGATCTGTTCAAAAATCTCCAAAGCGGCAGCCAGCGGTTCTGTAAACACCGCCGCAACCGGCGACAGGTTTTGTGGGATAATATGCAGATTCTCTTCCGGCAACACCATGAAATCGGCAAATACACCGGCATGATGGTCAATTCCAAGCACCGACCTGTTCGTACAATGTGTCCGGCGGCCTGTTTTGCAAAGGTAACATTCGCCACAGGGGCAATTGATCTCACCGACCACCACCCGACCCGAAAGTTTTCGGTGCGGAGTGACCACCTCCCCCACGAATTCATGACCGGGAATTCCGGTAAACCCCATGTATCCCTTTAAAATTTCAAGATCTGTGTTGCAGATTGCCGAGTACAAGATCCTGATCAGTACTTCATCTCCCCTGGGTTCAGGGGTTGAAATGTCCTTCAATGCCAAAGATCCGTCAAAGAAAAGCGCCTTCATTGGATAAAATTTATTCAAAATTATAAAATTCGACTAACTTTACTTGGAATTTCTCCAATATTCAATTTCAATTCCGGTATGATTGAAAAATACCACTTTGTAAAACACCACTTATTATTAGCCACACGTCCATGGCTTCTGTTTTATGCTGTATGGCTGGTGGCCGTTCTGGCGGGTTCCTGCTCAGGTAAAAGTCATGACAGTGACAAACAACCGGTATCCTCTGCTGAACGCCTGCCAGATTCATCTGGCGCCCGACTCCGAAAAGTAACACTCATGCCCTATTGGGTCACTTCAGCACAATTTGCCGGATTTTACATGGGAATCGAAAAAGGGATCTTTCGGAAACATAGCATTGACCTTGAGGTACTTCCATTCGATCCATTCAAATCCACCCAGGAGGACATCGAGAATGGAAATGCCGACTTTTCCTTGTTATGGCTGGTCAACGCCATCAAACTCAGATCTCAGGGGGTTGATATTGTGAACATTGCACAATTTTCATCAAGGTCGTCGCTCATGTTGCTGGCAAAGAAAAGCAGTGGAATAAGAAAAATCAGCGATTTAAACGGTAAAAAAGCTGCCATCTGGTCGGGGTTTGAACTTCTTCCCCAGGCGCTCTTTACCAAATATAATCTCAATGTAAAAATGATCGCCATTGGCAGTACCAATACCCTTTTTCTTCTTGATGGCGTGGACCTGATCAGCGCCAATTGGTTTGATGAATACCACTCTATTATGAACAATGGGTACGATTCCAATGAGCTTGTCCCTTTCTTTTTTGCCGATTACGGGTTAAATTTCCTGGAAGATGGCGTTTATTGTCTGTCGGAAAAAGCCCGTAAAGATCCGCAATTGTGCTGCGATTTTGTGATAGCTGCCCTGGAAAGCTGGACCTATGCATTCGACCATAAGGAGGAGACCATTGATCTTGTTGTTCGCATAGCCAAAAAAGAGAATCAGCCGGTGAACCGGGCACACCAGCGGTGGATGCTCAGCCGGTACCGCGAGCTCTATATTCCGAAAGGGCGGCAATCCATCAACACAGCGCTTTCATCCGGGGATTATAACAATGTGAGCGAAATTATGCTTAACAGCAAACTCATCAGTGCCGTGATTCCCTACGACAGCTTCTACGTTCCTTTCAGTTCAATGCTGCGATCAGATGTCCCCGCAGGAAAAGCAGTTGGCAAATGATAAAAAAAACCATCCACCGGAGAGGACTTGCGTTCAAACTGATCATTTCGATCATGATTACACTGGGTATAATTTTCGTCCTGCTTTTCTCTTATAATCTGACCATTACCAGGAGGATCATCGTTAAAAACCTTGAAACCAATGCTGAAAATTTAACAGGCGCTACAGTCGCCCGAATCGATAAAGTATTGAGCAGCATCCAGAAGGTTCCTGACAATTTTGCCCCGATCATCGAACGCCACCTCGATTCGGACAAAGAGCTGAAGGAATTTATCTCCATGATGGTCGCCGCCAACAAAGATATTCTTGGCGCATGCCTTGCCTTTGAACCTTATTCACGAAACCCGGAAGAAAAATACTTTTCCCATTATTATTATTGGAAAGGCGACTCCGTCGTTTACATGAAACTTGGCAACGACCATTATGATTATTTTACGCTTGACTGGTATGAGATTCCCAAGGAGTTGGGAAAACCTGTATGGAGTGAACCCTATTTTGATCAGGGTGGCGTTAATCAGCTGGTTTCAACCTATTCAGTTCCACTCTACGACAGGCGCAATGGACAGAAAAAATTTATTGGTATCCTTACCATTGATTTGTCACTCGATTGGTTCCAGAAAAAGGTCAGCGGGATCAAAGTTTATGAGACAGGCTTCGGATTTCTGATTTCCAAGAACGGAGTCATCGTGAGTCATCCGATTACCGATTTCATCATGAACGAAACTATTTTCAGCATTGCGGATGAGCGGCAATCCTCCGACCTGCGGCAGGTAGGAAGAAAGATGATCCATGGAGAATCCGGGTTTGGTGAAATCGCATACAGCAACGCCCGAAACGGGAAACCAAGCTGGCTCGCATATGCTCCTGTAACCCTCAATGGCTGGTCTATCGGAGTGGTTTTCCCGGTTGATGAGTTTATGGCCGATGCCACACATCTGAGCCGTGTTATCGGGATGCTTGCAGCCGGAGGCTTTATAATCCTGCTGATCATGCTGATCGCCATCGCCCGTTCCATCACAAAACCCTTGCGCCAGCTTACAGTTGCCTCGGAGATGTTTGCCCGGGGTGATTTTGAGGTAGAACTGCCAGCCATCCATTCAAAGGATGAGATCGGTCGGCTGAACAACTCATTCATTTTCATGCAACAGCAACTGGTACAAACCATCAGCGATCTAAGAGATGCCTCTGAACAGCTGCAACGCTCAAATGAAAAGCTGGAAGAATACAACCGGACACTGGAACAAAAGGTGGATGAACGAACCACCGAGTTGCGGCAGAAACACAATGAACTGGATGCCGCTTTTCAAAAGCTGAAGGCTGCCCAGGCGCAACTGGTGCAGTCGGAAAAAATGGCTTCCCTGGGGCAGTTAACAGCAGGAATAGCTCATGAGATCAAGAATCCACTGAATTTTGTCAACAACTTCTCGGAATTATCGGTTGAACTTACAGAGGAAATGCTCGAAGAACTTGGCAAGCTGGCCGGCCACCTGGAACCGAAGGATCTGGATTACCTCACAGGCATCATCACCGATTTAAAAAGCAATGTGAAAAAGATCAATGATCATGGTAAACGTGCCGACAGCATCATCCGCGGAATGTTACTCCACTCCAGAGGCAAATCAGGCGATCGTCAGCCAACAGACCTCAATACCATACTATCTGAATATGTAAACCTGGGATATCATGGGATGCGTGCCACTGACAACACATTCAACATAAAACTTGAAAGTGATTATGATCCTGACCTTGGAATGGTTACCGTTGTGCCCCAGGATATCAGCCGGGTTTTTCTGAACATGGTCAACAATGCTTTTTATTCCACGGCGATGAAAAAGAAGGAGTTGATGGAATCCTATTTCCCGGTGCTGAAAGTCAGCACGAAAAACCTGGGTGATACCGTTGAAATAAAGATCCGCGACAACGGCAAAGGCATGCCGGCTTCAGTATCAGAAAAAATTTTCAACCCCTTTTACACAACCAAACCTGCCGGCTCGGGAACAGGATTGGGGCTTTCGATCAGTTTCGACATCATCGTGCAGCAGCACCGTGGTCAGATCGTGGTTGACAGTGTTGAGGGCGAATATGCCGAATTCACAATCACTCTTCCGAAAACTGAACACCTATGACAGACCCCGATTACAAAAATGTGAAGATCATGGTCGTTGATGATGAAATTGACCTTGAGCCCTTGATCCTCCAGAAGTTCCGCCGTCAGATCCGCGATGGCATGTACGATTTTGTTTTTGCCCACAATGGGTTGGAGGCACTCACAAAACTGATTGAATTCCCGGAGATCGGGATTATCCTCTCTGATATTAACATGCCGGAAATGGATGGTCTCACCTTGCTCATGAAGCTGAAGGAGCTGAAAAATCCCGGTCTGAAAACAGTAATCGTTTCTGCTTACGGTGATATGGAAAACATCCGTACGGCCATGAACAGGGGGGCTTTCGATTTTCTGACCAAACCAATCAGTTTTACAGATCTTGAGATAACCATCAATAAAACGATGGAAGAGATCATCCAGGTCCGCCGTTCCATGGAGGAGCATGATCAGTTGCTCTTTATCAAGCAGGACCTGCAAACAGCACATGAGATCCAGCAGGCGATCCTTCCAAAGGTTTTCCCGCCATTCCCGGCACGAAATGATTTCGATATTTATGCAGCCATGCTTGCCGCCCGTGAAGTCGGAGGCGATTTTTTCGACTTCTTCATGATCGACAATGACCGGCTGGGTTTCGTAATCGGAGATGTTTCGGGAAAAGGTGTTCCAGCTGCCATCTTCATGGCTGTAAGCCGAACCCTGATCAGGGCAACCGGGCTGAAAGGCATCCCACCGGCAGAGTGTATGCATTATGTAAAC
>JAPLDG010000182.1 GCA_026391845.1 Bacteroidota bacterium
AAGCACTTCAATTCCGATATCTGTTCCTGAGAGTTCATTTAAATCAAGCACTATTTCGGCTTTAAATGATTCTCCCAATGAAAGCGGTTTAACATTTGAATCCGGAGTTTTAACTGAAATTACTTCGATGCTTTCCCAACCTCTCATTACTTTGCGTTTCCAATTGGCTATGTGCCTGGCCATTTCATAGTTTTTACCAGCCATGATCCGTGACCGTTTTAGTAACGGATTGTAATACTGACGGATATAATCATCCAGTTGCCGCTTCATTGTAAAATGTGGTGCGATTTCGGAAATCGTGTTTTTTATGTAGGACACCCATTTTACCGGAACATTCTGTTCATTTACATCATAATAGATGGGAATTATTTCTTCTTCCAGAATGGAATATATGGTTTCGGCATCCAATTCGTCCTGAAACTGTGGATTGTCATAGGTTGGTTCTTCCTGTAGGGCCCAGCCGGCATTTGGCTTGTAACCTTCGGCCCACCATCCATCCAGGACACTGAAATTTACGACGCCATTCATCACGGCTTTCTCACCACTGGTACCAGATGCTTCCAGGGGGCGTGTGGGTGTATTCAACCAGATATCCACTCCTTTGATCAGGTACTTAGCAACTTCCATGTCGTAATTTTCAAAGAAGAAAATTTTTCCCACGAATTCGGGAATGTGAGAAATTTCATAAATCCTTTTTATGAGGTCCTGCCCTGCTTTATCATTGGGATGTGCCTTTCCGGCAAACATAAATTGTACAGGCTTCTCTTTATTATTGACAATCCTCGAAAGACGGTCGAGGTTGCTGAAAAGAAGGTGAGCTCGTTTGTAAGTTGCAAATCTCCGGGCAAATCCGATGGTAAGCGCCTTTGGGTTTACCGCTTCTTTAATTTTAAAAATCAACTTAGGATTTTCATGGCGGCGGGTCATGTCGGCATAAAGATGCTGCAAAAGGTATTCAGTCATCTGATCCTTTTGTTTCAGCTTGAGGTTCCATATGGTATCATCATTCACGTTGTGGATGCTTTTCCAATAATGGGGATTTGACTGGTCGCTGAAAAAGCCATCTCCAAACTCTTTGCTGTAGAGTTGTAACCACGATTTTGCAGTCCAGGTAGGTAAATGAACACCATTTGTAACATAGCCGATGTGCAATTCTTCAGGGTAATAGCCTTGGTAAAGCTTAACAAACATCTCCCTGGTTACCCTTCCATGGATTCTGCTTACGCCATTAATTTCTTGAGAAAGTTTTGCTGCAAGAACACTCATGGAGAATTTTTCATTCACATCAAACTCTACCATTCTTCCCAGGTTCATAAACTGTTCCCACTTAAGGTTCATATGATCAGGGTAGTGGGACAAATACCGTCTCAGCAGGTCCTCCGGAAAGGTGTCATGACCGGCGGGTACGGGTGTATGGGTTGTAAACAAAGTGGACGAACGCACCATTTCCATGGCCTGCGGGAAAGTAAGTTTTTCGTTCAGAATAAGTTTTCTCAGTCGTTCGAGTCCGATAAACGCAGAATGTCCTTCATTGCTGTGATAAACATCCGGCTTAATATCCATTGCATCGAGCATCCTGATCCCTCCGATTCCGAGCAATAATTCCTGGCGAAGCCGATTTTCAAGGTCACCACCATACAATTGATGTGTGATACTGCGATCTGCTTCTTCATTTTCTTCGATATCGGTGTCCATCAGATACAATGGAACACGGCCAACATCACATCTCCAAACCTTGGCATACATGGTACGACCAGGCAGGGCAAAGGAAATTTTCAACCAGTTCCCGTTTTCATCCCGAATTGGTATCAAGGGGAGATGGGTGAATTTTTGGGGAGTATAAATTGCAATTTGGTCGCCAAAAATGGACAGACTCTGGGTAAAATACCCATACCGGTAAAGAAGCCCGATCCCAATTATGTTGTAGTTAGAGTCGCTAGCTTCTTTCAGATAGTCGCCAGCGAGCATTCCCAAACCACCGGAAAATATTTTTACGGTATCATGAAGCCCGTATTCCATACTGAAATACGCAACAAGATCTTTTGATTTTTCCGCAGCCATTGCCATATATGCATCAAACGCAGCAGTAACCTTGGTTAGTTTGTTTACAAATTTTTCATTCATGCTTAAATCCTGCAGTTCATTGAAAGACAATGACTCAATGAGTGCTATCGGATTAAATTTCACTGCATACCAGCGTTCTTTATTGATCAATTCAAACATCTCAGATCCTTCATAATTCCAGGACCACCATAAATTTTTTGCGAGGCGTTCCATACTGGCGAGGTTCTCAGGAATTCGTTGCTGAATGAGTACCTTTCTCCATTCTGGTTTATCCACAACACTTTTCAGGGATGTTGTCAGCAATTGAGGCTGCTTGCCTGAATAGAGTTCAGCCCTGGAGCTGGTCTCTTCCAGCGTATCTGAATAAGCCTCCTTATAATTTTCTATTAAATTCTTCCATAGTGCCGATCTTGAGATTTCGTAAGCCTTGATTCTGGCTTTAATAATCTCCTTTTCGGTTTTTGCGCTACACTGAAAAATGTGTTTAACAATGCTTTGCACCACCTCATGATCATTGTCATCATTCCTGTCAATAATGGCGGTACAATCTTTTATTGTCGGAAACAATGTCTTAACCCATTGGCCAAAGCCCGACAGGGATGTTGTGATCGTCGGAATATGGAAGGCAAGGCTTTCCAGTGCCGCGTAACCCCATGGTTCATAGTAAGATGGAAACACTGTTCCATCAAAGCCAATTAAAAGATCATAATAATTCAGGTTGAAAATTCCGTCTGTTCCATTCAGGTAGGTCGGAATGTAGATAATCTTGACAACGTCTTCCGGCCGGTTAAACAGCCCGTTCGCTTTTATCCGCTGCAGGATGAGATCATTTTCAGGTTCGGGCAATACGTGCGTAGTGTATTCTTCGCTTCTTGGATGGTTGAGTTCCTTATTATTAATGCGTTCAATCAGATCTTTTTTGGGAATATTATGCCCGGATGATACTGCGATCACCGCGATCACAGTTTGCGGTAATTTTGATTGTTTGTTGAGAGCACCCATTGAATCGATGAAGATATCAATGCCTTTATTACGGATTTCATAGCGCCCGCTATTTAAAATAAGAATAGTGTCCTTGGAATACTCCTGGCCGGTAATGGCTTCGGCAACTTCCAAAAGCTTCTCACGAGACCGTAATCGCCTGTCTGTATAATCCTCTTTGATGGGGACCCACGAGTCATCAAATCCGTTGGGTGTCAGTAAATCAGCCTCTTTATCAAGAAAATGCCTGCATTCATTGTTGGTAATCTGAGATTGTGTCGTGAAAAAATCTGCTTCATGTGCTGCTAATTTTTCCAGTGAAAATTTGGCCATGACGCCAAACTGCCTTGCCATGGACTCAGCATTATAGTTTTCGAGGTTTTTATAGAGTGGCAGGCCGTTGGCCGCAATGCTGCGTCCAACAATTGTGGAGTGAGCTGTAAACACTGTTCCAACCTGAGGTATGCGCTCTTTCAGATACAATATACCGGTTCCGGTCATCCATTCGTGGAACTGAGCGATAATTTTATCCAGGTGAGAATTGTAGAAGTTGTAAAAGCTGTCGATGACTTTTCCTGCAGCATAGCCAAAGAATGCCGGTTCAACATAATCCCAGTCGCCTGTGAGGGAATCAAGTTTATACCGCTCCCAGAAATGGGCAAATATTTTGTCTTTTTCGGAAAAATAGGGTGTGAAATCCACCAGTATCACCACCGGTTTTCCAGGGATGTTCCAGCGCCCTACTTTAATCCGTAATCCTTCGGAATCAGCTACTTCGCGCCAGGATTTAAACAAGAATTTGTCCTCAATGAACTCCGGATTCTGATGGGTTTCCTTCCAAACGTCAGGACCTATCAGGATGTAGTTGTCCTTGAATTCATCAGCTAAAACTTGTGCCTTTAAGGCAATTGCTGTGTATATTCCACCAACTTTATTGCAAACTTCCCAGCTGGTTTCGAACAGATAATCAGGGACCATTATTTGTTTATCCTTCATTGCCATAATTACTTTCTTTTTCTTACAACTTTTTCAGCTTTATCGACTATTTTCAATGCTTTTGTTTTTGCAGGCTTCACTTTTGACTTCGCCTTTGCTTTTTCTTTTTCTTTTTCTTTTTCTTTGGTTGGTTTCGCTTTAACCTTTGCGCTTTGTTCAATTTTAGGTGGTGGAAGTGTTCGCAAGGCTTCGTCAACTCTGATCATAAAATCAGAAAGTACATTCATGTAGTTTATAAAAGCCTCATATGGTGATCCGTAGGGATTAAAATATTTATGAACTTCCCCTGCCGAGAACCATTTTGTACACATATAATAGAAGTGGTTGCTGGTTTGCAGATACAACCAATCTTTTAAAATCTCCGGATCTTTACAATTTCTGACTTTGAATTCATAGGAATAGAGTTTTCCAAATGCCTCATCCTGTAATTCATTGCCCAGCCAGGCGGTCAGATCGCGTTCTTCATCTGCCCACGAAATAGGATGCGGAACTGAGATGGCAGAAACCGGCTGGAGTTCATGATACAACTGTTCAGGTGTATTGAACGTGAAGTTTGATTTGGAATATACTGTTTCAGGCAAGTGTCTGAAAAATTCAAAAATTCCCGTTTCCTTCCATTGATGTTCTCCAATTGTTTCATAATCGAGAAACAGGTTTACGACCTCTTCATTTTTTTCAACCGTATTAAGCCATTTTACAAATTTTTCAGTTGTGAGTGGCCATTCAGACCAATCCTGATTGGAAAATCTGAATGTAAGGTCATCGCTAAGGCGGAAGTTACGGAGTAACACTTTCAGCTTTGGGTTGATGTTGTTACAATACATATAGTTAGGACTTTTCCAGCCCAGAATATGTTTTGCACCTTCGGTAAGCATCGTGTGGAATCCCATTTCAGCAACCATTTCTCCGATTGTATCCGAATAAATCAATTCAGTGTTTCTGAATGTTGTCGGCCTTTTCCCAAACAATTCTTCGATCCGGGAGGCATGCAGTTCAACCTGCCTGACAAATTCATCCTTATTGCTGAGGGAGGCCAGAGAATGGGCAAATGTTTCTGCAATGAATTCAACCTGGCCGGTATCTGCCAGCGCCCTGAAACTCCGGATCACTTCAGGTACATGCAATTGCAGCTGATCCAGGGCAGTTCCGGAAATTGAATAACTGACTTTGAAGGCAGAGCCGTACTCCCTGATCAAATCAAGCATAAGGTTGTTGGCTGGCAGATAGGATTTTTCTGCAACCCGCTTAATGATATGGCGGTTTTGATAATCATCATAATAATGATGATCTTGACCGATGTTGAAAAATCGGTAAGTCCGCAGGCGAAATGGCTGGTGGACTTGAAAATATAGACAGATGGATCTCATATGATCAATTAATTACAGCTTTATTATATACTTCTAAGATATTGACGGCAGCATTTTCCCAGATAAGATTATCGACCTCTGCTTTCCCATAACGGATGAACATTTTGCTGAGACCTTCATAATGGAGGATGCCGTAAATGGCATCAGCCAGAGCATCAATATCCCAGAAATCGACTTTTAAGGCATGTTGCAACACTTCAGCGACACCCGACTGTTTGGAGATAACCACCGGGACATTTGATCGCATGGCTTCCAGTGGCGAAATCCCAAAAGGTTCTGAAACAGAAGGCATTACATATACATCGCTCATGGCGAACATTGTATCCACTTCAGGGCCGGCCAGAAAACCGGTAAAGTGGAATTTTGTGGCAATTTTCAACTGTGCTACCCTGCGGATCATTCGGTTCAGCAAATCTCCCGAACCGGCCATTACAAAACGCACGTTTGAATCCTTTTTTAAAACTTTGTAAGCGGCCTCCACAAAATAATCCGGTCCTTTCTGATAGGTAACCCGGCCAAGAAATGTGACCACTTTTTCTTTAACATGCTTTGTAACGCCATCTAATTCAGGACGGTCAACGGGCTCAACAGCATTGTGCACGGTAATTACTTTTTCAGCCGGGATGCCGTATTTTTCAATCACTATCTGCCGGGTGAGATTACTGACAGTAATCACGAGGTCGGCTTCAGTCATTCCCTGGCGCTCGATATCATATACAGGCTGGTTTACATTCTCGCCTGAACGGTCGAACTCTGTTGCATGAACGTGCACAACCAAAGGTTTGCCCGATATTTTCTTTGCGGCAATTCCAGCAGGATAGGTTAGCCAGTCATGTGCATGAATTACATCAAATGTGTTATTGGTTGCAATCGTGGCGGCGACTAAAGCGTAACGCGACACCTCCTGCATTAAATTAGGCCCGTACTTGCCTGAAAAGGAATACTGCTTTGAAAACACGGAGTGCGATTCGGTTTTATCAGCCAGCTGATCCTTTGTGACCATTGTTTCAAACTCTTCAGGATCAAGATATGGGACCAGGTTTGAGCCAATTTCCAGGAATTGGATCCTTTCCAGGTATTCCTGTGTCTCGACCTTATTGAAATCAAGAATTACATCACTGGCGTTAACCAGACGAAAGCCATCTTTGGTCTCATCGCCATAAGCTTTGGGGACAACAAAAATAACTTCGACGCCATGCTTGACCAAACCTTTGGTCAACCCGAAACATGCCGTTCCCAATCCACCGGTTATATGTGGTGGAAACTCCCACCCAAACATTAATAC
>JAPLDG010000113.1 GCA_026391845.1 Bacteroidota bacterium
GCTGCAGCGGATATGCAGCAGATGATTTTCCTCAAAAAGGCTGATGCCGGGTAAGGTGGTCTGAGGTTCACTTATCCCTGTCGCCCCAAGGGGATTGCTGGTAATATCCTCCCAATAGTTGATAACCTTTTCAGATACAGTGATTGAAAATGCGGGCAAACTGCTGACATTCGCATTGAGCATGATCGTGCATTCGGATGCATTTACGTAAACAACATTCAGAATATTAACGCCTTCGGGAGCATTGTTTAGCCGGAAATTACTTTTCGTTAATTCCTGCCGGCTAAAATAATCGCCATATAAAAGCACTTTGATTTTTTTGGAATCTGCAGCAATACCTGCCCAAGGATGGAGAATTGTTCCCGGAAAGTTGACATCCATCCAGCCGAGGCGGTTAAACAGAAAGTTTTCAAAATAGGCCACTTCATCTTCATAGTCGTTGCCATACCAGTTGTAATTCGGCCAGACGTACTGCCCGAGGATTGGCCAGCGCTGATAATTCCGGTTTTTTGCCGCATCGGTATAGGTCAGAACGGAGTCGATCACAGCATGGATGGCGGCGTTGTTCAGCTGATGTTGCCGGAACCAGGTCCACCTGGTTTTCGCCAGGTTTTTAAAATATGAATCCTCCATCAGTCTTTTCCACCAGAACATGATGTTCCCTTCCTGTGGACCGATCAACGGATACAGCCAGCCGGTGTAATCAATGCCGGGTGGCCAGTAATCCACATTGCCATAACCAAGGTTGAAGTCCCAGGCTGGTCCGGCGAAAAGTTTGCCTCCATCACTGTCTTTCTCTTTGTAAAAATAGGTGCTGTATCGATACTTGTCAACTTCCTTCGATATCTCGCTCAATATCATAAAATCGACAAATGAGAGTACGTCAAAATACTGCTGATACCCGTTGTCAGGATTTGTAAAACTGCTTCCTGTCAGTATGTTTTCGGCGGTGGTGATGTAATCCCTGATATACGTTTTCTGTTCTGCGGCTATTTCATCGGGTTCCGGATAGCAGTATTGAAAAGTAATATTCATTGCGTTCGGGTACGAAGGCACCGGGTTTGACTTCCAGCCGTCAACACCATAGGTGAAACCAGGGTCGAGTTTATCAACTTTGACGATATACCCGCCGGTAAGATCGTCGCCGGAAATCTCATCCGGCTTCAGGGTTGCAATGTCAACACGGTTGTCATCTTTCTTGATCTTTTCCATCATGATATAAATGCCTTTATAATCATTGTTGACGACGAGCTCGCAAAAAACCGTGCGAGAACAATAGTTGCCCATTTTGTGGCCCATTTCGAAGGAAACCAGGTTGCGCAACATGGACTTGTCGGTATAGGGAGCATATAAAATCCAGTCATTTTCAGGGGGCATTCCCAGCAGTGAAACGTCGAGGTTTGCGCCGGTATCATCTCGGGTTTCAAGGGCATAGGCCTTCTTGGGGAACTGTTGCGTTGACTTTCCCCGGCATTCGATGCCAATAACCCCGTCATAATCCGTGAACGGATCGTTCAGGTTATTCGATATGTTTAGCCCATGATCGATGATCCCCATGCGACCGGTGATCTTGGGCTCATCAGGAATGAAAACACCGAAAGTATTGA
>JAPLDG010000069.1:0-4778 GCA_026391845.1 Bacteroidota bacterium
CTTTGCAAAATCCTTGCTTCCTTCAAGCATCGCAGCTTGTTTGACAGGGCCGATTACCAGAATATGATGAATGGCTGGGTCGGCCAGAAAATAATCATGAATACCATTGACCAGGGGGTCCTCAGGTCCAACAACCACCATGTTGATCTCGTGTTTGACAACGGCATTTTTGATGCCAGGAAAGTCAGATAAAGACAATGGCAGGTTTGTGCCCAGGCCGGAGGTTCCTGCATTTCCAGGTGCGATAAACAAGTTCGTCAGCAGGGGACTTTGTGCGAGTTTCCATGCCAGGGCATGCTCACGGCCTCCGGAGCCGAGTAAAAGAATGTTCATATGCAATCAGGGTTTAGCAGCTTTTTCAATGGATTCCCATAACCGATCCGCAGTTTGCTGCCAGGAGAACATATCTTTGCGACGGCGGCCACGAATGATCAGTTCCTGACGGATGCTATCGTATTGGTAGGCCTTGTATAAGGCTTCTGCAATGGATTCGGGATCAAAAGGATCAACCAGCAGGGCGGCATCGCCTGCAACTTCAGGCATGGAAGTCACATTTGAGGTGATGACGGGTACTTCGGCGCGGAAGGCCTCAACAATCGGAATTCCAAAGCCTTCAAAATAGGAAACATAGGTAAGCGCAATCGCAGAACCAAGCAAACCTGCAAGATCCCCGATGTCGAGGCGCCCGGTAAAAATGACATCATCTGAAAATACCATGCGGTTAAATGCAAGGTCGATATCGCGGGTCCACCATTTTTTTGCTCCGACAATAATCAGTTTGACATCAGAGGGGTTGGATTTCTTGAACAGGTCGAATGCACGAAAGAGGTTCACAAGGTTTTTCCGTGGGTGCAAAGAACCGATGAAAATGAAGTAGGGTAGTCCTTCACTATGAACCTCCCTGACCTTTTTCTTTTCCTGGATGGTCAGTGGGTGATATGCATCGTTTGCTCCATCGTAAACAACATCAATTTTTTCTGGAGACACCTTGTATTGTTTGACGATATCTGCTTTCGAAAATTCGGATACAGTCGCTATCCGAACAGCCTTGGCTGCATACTTTGGAAAATACTGACGGTAATATCGACGCGTCCAGAAGGGAATATCCTGGGGATAGTGTTCAAAGTTGAGATCGTGGAAAACGGCCATCGATCTCACAGGGGTTTTTAAGGAGAGGAATCCGTCGGGGGAAAGGAAAAGATCGGGTTTAATCCGCTCCAACAATTTGGGTATGGCTAACTCAAACCAGGCGTAATATAAAACCGGATGCCGGGCTTGAGGGTATTGGATGATCGGTGTGATGTTGCCTGAAAAGAGAAATTCCGGGTCAAACTCACGGTCGAAAATAAAAAAGAATTGATGCTCAGGGTGCTGCGTAGTTATCCGTTTCAGAGATTCATACGTAAAACAACCGATTCCTTCGAGTCTGTTCTGGATTAGCAGCCGGGTATTAATCGCGATATTCATTAATTTTCTTAACTTTGTAGCAAATATCTGAATATTTTTTGAGTTATAATGAAAAGTTACCGTTCCTGGCAACTTTTATTCTTGGTTCATGCAGCGGAAATTCCTGACAAACCTGGGGTTACTTCTTTTTTTAAATCTTCTCATAAAACCTATATGGATTTTTGGGATTGATTTAACCGTACAACGCATTGTCGGCGTTGGAGATTATGGCTTCTATTTTGTAATCCTGAATTTCTCCTTTCTTTTTAACATCATCCTCGACCTTGGGATTACCAATTTCAATAACCGGAACATTGCCCAGCACAACCACCTGCTGAACAAGCATTTTTCCGGTATTCTGGTGTTAAAACTATTGCTTGGACTAACCTATCTTGTAATTGCTTTTATTGCGGCGCTGATATTGCAATATAATGCGGATCAATTCAGGCTTCTGGGCTGGCTTGCCCTTAACCAGTTCCTTCTTTCCTTCATTCTTTACCTTCGATCAAACATTTCCGGCTTCATGATGTTTAAAACAGACAGCATGCTGTCTGTCATGGACCGCATGCTGATGATCCTTTTTTGCGGCATTTTGCTTTGGGGGCATGTAACTTCTTCTGTATTTCGGGTTGAGTGGTTTGTATATTCACAAACGGCAGCATATTCAATTACGGCTGCAATTGCATTTCTTATTGTGGTTAAAAAAGCTCAATTCAGGAAATTGAATTGGAACTGGCCGTTTTTCCTGATGATCATGAAACAAAGCATGCCATTCGCTTTGCTTGTTTTACTGATGACGTTCTACAATCGTATTGATCCTGTTATGTTGGAGCGCATGCTGCCTGAAAAAACGGGGAATGAGCAAGTTGGTATCTATGCTTCCGGGTTTCGGTTGCTGGATGCGGCAAATATGATTGCTTACCTTTTCGGAGTGCTTCTGGTCCCGATATTCTCCAAAATGATCAAAAAGAAACAACCCATCGAGCACATGCTCAAACTCTCATTCACCCTCATCATCACATTGGCTGTCATTGTCGGATTTGGTTCTTTTTTTTATAGCTATGAAATGATGGATTTGCTGTATGATACACATATTGAAGCATCTACCAAGGTATTCAGGCTATTGATCCCTGGTTTCATTGCGGTTTCCACGACCTATATATTCGGCACCTTGCTCACCGCCAACGGAAACCTCCGGCAGCTTAATCTGATTGCTTTTTTCGGGTTAATTATCAACTTGATTCTTAACTATATGCTTATCCCAACGATGCTGGCGTCAGGTTCTGCCATCTCAAGCCTCGTCACACAATTCACCATGGCGGTTCTACAAGTACTCATGGTTCAGCGTATTTTCAGGTTTAAAATTAATTACAAATATTTGTTTACACTTCTGATATTTTTACTGGGTGTGATCATGTTCAATGTAATTTCCAGATCTTTTATTATTCACTGGTCGTTCCTGCCTGTTCAGAAAGCCTGGCTTGGTAATTTTGCGCTGATGCTTCTTGCCTCGGTTTGTCTGGCCCTGTTCCTTCGCTTATGGAGTTTCAGGTCGATGATGAATATCTTGCGGGAAGACCGCTGATAATTTGCCTTTCCATACCTCTTACGTTGTACATTCCGTATAATTTTCTACCTTTGGAGTCAATTTTGAACAGTCTTCTATGATCAATGAAATGAAAAAAGGAGAAGATTTCGATTCCTCAAACCTGGTTATCTTTCTTTACAAATGGCGAAAACCCTTGTTCATCGTGATGGTTATCGCCTTGGTGGGCTCTTGGTTTTTTTCCTCTCCCTGGTTCATTACCCCCAAATATAAATCAACCGTTATTATGTTTCCTGCCAGTAGCAGTTCCATCTCCAAATCACTGCTTAATGAACAGTCAGTCAAAGGACAGGATATTACGGCCTTCGGCGAAGATGACCAGGCCGAGCAACTGCTGCAGATACTGAATTCAAATAGAATCCGGGATCGCGTCATGCACCAGTTTGATCTCATGCGACATTATGATATCGATAGTACCTCTGACGTTAAGTTTTCAAACCTGTTCAAGGAATATGACAGAAATATCACCTTCAGGCGTACTGAATTTATGGCTGTTCAGATTTCCGTGAACGATAAAGATCCTCAGATGGCTGCGGATATTGCCAACACGATAGCTTCTCTGCTTGACTCGGCAAAAAACGATATGATGCGTCAACGATCTGTCAAGGGATTTCAGGTGGTTGAAGCGGAGTACAATTCCATGAAAGCAGAAAAAGATAAAATTGTAGACTCATTGATTACTTTAGGCAGCCTTGGGGTGAACGACGTGGAGTACCAGTCTCAGGTGCTTAACCAGCAGCTTGCCATAACCATCATGAACGGAAATAAAACCGCACAGGCTGCATTGCAGAAAAAACTCGATGTTTTAGGGAAATATGGGGGTATCTACATGGCACTCAAGAATTCACTTGAGTTTAAGACGGAACAACTCATTCTTCTTGAAACCAAATACAAGCAAGCGAAAGTCGATGCCCAGGAAAACCTGCCACAAAAATTTATAGTGAGTGATGCCTACAAAGCTGAGCGCAAATCCTACCCCATTCGATGGCTTATTATCATGGTCTCAACAGTTGCTGCACTTTTTATGTCGATCATTGTAATCATGGTAATGGAAAAAATATCGGACTTTAACTCCCACAAGAAATTTCAGATAGGACAATCATAATATAAAATCCAACATATGGACAGTTTTTTCAACAGTAAAAACATTATTGAAATTTTACTTAAATGGAAGGTGCAACTGGGGGTGGTTGTTTTGGCTGCTATCCTGCTTTCGGTTTTCTTTTCCAGCCCGATTTTCATTAAGCCGTTGTATAAATCCAACTGCTTGCTATATCCTTCCAACATTTCGCCTTACTCCGACGAAAGTGTCACCGAGCAAAGCGTGCAGATATTTCAATCAAGGGATATACGTGATTCCTTAATAAAAAAGTTTGACCTGGCAAAACATTGGGGTGTTGATTCTGGTTATGTTCACTTTGAAAGCACAATGTCTTTGGAATACGGCAAGCGTGTTACCATCAACAAAACACCATTCGAGGCTGTCGAAATTGAGATTTGGGATGAGGATCCAATTATGGCCCGCGACCTGATCAATGCCATAATTGATGCGTTTAATGTAAAAATGAGGACCATGCACAAAGAGAAGTTTGGAGAGGTGGTACTCAACTATGACTACATTTTACGTGTTAAAAAAGGCTACATGGATTCCTTGAAGACCCGTGCTGATGAATTGGGAACAAAATATGGGCTGCTTGAATATGGAAATCAAACACGCGAAGTTATG
>JAPLDG010000069.1:4803-11282 GCA_026391845.1 Bacteroidota bacterium
CCAGGTCAGGTGAGGTATTGAGACTGAAGAAAAACCTGGAAGAAAAAGGTGTAGAAGTAGTTCAATTACGTGATTTAATGGGAGTAGAAGCCAATTCATACAGCAACATGAAATTGGATGCCGAAAAAGCGCTCTTTAATTATAACAGGGATTATTCCTATGTGAATGTACTCAGTAAACCGTTTGTTGCCGATAAAAAAGCCTACCCGATCCGCTGGTTAATTGTTGTGTTCAGTACATTGGCAGCTTTTTTCCTGGCAATCCTGATCATTGGGTTGATTGAACGCAGCCAATTCAACGGACCATCAACAGTGGACAATGAAGGATAGTCTTGTTGACATAAGAAGTTTCCTTGCACGCGGCAACAACAGGAATACTATTCTTTATGTGCTGAGTGCGGTATTTATCGGACTGAATTGTTATCTGATATACCGTGAAACTTACTGGTTACTTCTATTTCCTCTTTTTCTGGTTATCCTGTACCTCTATTTTTACTCTCTTGACAAGGTTCTTCTGTTGATTACAGCCTTGACTCCGCTTGCCATCAACATTACTCAATTTGAATTTAATGTCGGGGTATCAATCCCTTCTGAACCTCTGATGCTGGGTGTATTGCTGCTCTTCATCATTAAATTGTTTTACAGCAACCACATTGATAAAAAAATATGGAACCATCCGCTTACCATTGTAATCGGAATTCAGCTGATTTGGATGCTGATCACAAGCATAACCAGCGATATCCCATTGGTCTCGTTTAAACATCTCCTGGCCCGTCTTTGGTTTGTGGTGCCCTTTTATATTTTGGGCATCCAGTTGTTCAGGAAACGGTCAAATATTAAATTGTTTATATGGTGTTATACCCTGACTACTTACAATCATTCACTTTGGGGGTTCGATGAGCAGGCCGGTCATTGGGTCATGGAACCATTTTATAATGACCATACGGCATATGGGGTAATCCTGGCGCTCTTTATACCCGTTTTTTTCGGTTTTACTTTCGGAAAAACCTATTCAAACCCGTTCCGGTTTATCTCTTTCTTTGTTTTGGCCATACTCCTGATCGCGCTGGTACTATCATACAGCCGTGCTGCATGGCTAAGTCTTGCCTTTGCTCTGGGTGTTCTGTTGATTGTACTTTTCAGGATAAAATTCAAATGGATTCTTTTTGTTTCTGTCATCTTTGGCATCACTTTTTATCTGTTTTCTTTTCAGATTTTAGACAGACTTGAGAAAAACCGGCAAGGCCCATCAGCAAATTTTGTTGAACATCTGCGCTCCATTTCAAACATATCAACCGACAATTCCAATCTTGAAAGGATAAACCGATGGCAGTCTGCATTACGGATGTTCGAAGATCGACCTGTATTCGGTTATGGGCCAGGCACATACCAGTTTGAGTATGCACCTTACCAACGCGCTAAAGAGAAAACTCTGATCAGCACGAATGCTGGTGATAAAGGAAATGCACACAGCGAGTACTTTGGCCCTCTTGCTGAGCAAGGGTTGCTGGGAATGCTGTTGGTTTTATTCCTGGTTGGAACCTTTATTGTGGTGGCAATGAGGGTTTACAGACGATCAACAGATCCCGAGGTCAAAATGCTGACTCTGTCACTGATGCTTGCGCTCCTGACTTACTTCATGCATGGAACAATGAATAATTTTCTGGATACGGATAAAGCTTCGGTACCTGTTTGGGGATTCATGGCCGCAATAGTGGCGCTGGATATTTATGCAGAAAAGGGCAACCAGATAGAAAGTGACGCGTGACTGCCAACTGCCAACCAGATTGATTTCTCTCGTGAACTATTTTAGTTTGCTCAAAATATCCGGCAACATCTTCAAAGCTGCAACTTCACGCCACTTTTTCCGAGCTTCAATCGCCGGAATACCCCAATAGGTTTTACCTCCCTCAAGAGACTTTTCGGTCCCTGAACCTGCAAGAATAATGGCCCCTTTTCCAATAACCAAATCTTTGTTTACCAGGACATTGGCCCATAGAATCACATCGTCCTCGATCCTGGTTACCCCTGCAATGGCGCAAAAAGCTCCGATAAGGCAATTTTTACCAATATAAGTATCATGGCCAACTTGTACATGGTTGTCAAATTTTGTACCCTGTGAAATGATGGTATCGCCCGACACGCCTTTGTCAATGCTGGTGAGAGCGCCAATCTCAACATTGTCTTCAATAAGAACCCGCCCGCAGGACTCAAGTTTTTTATATCCTTCCGGACGTTTCTGAAAATAATATGCATCAGATCCGATCACAGCGCCTGAATGAATGATCACATGGTTGCCGATTACAGTGTGGTCGTAAATACTGGCATTGGCATGGATAATGCAGTTATTGCCTATTGTAACATGGTTACCGATGAACGCTCCAGGTTGAATGATGGTTCCTTCGCCGATTTTTGCGCTTGGACTCACTGATGAAACAGCCTTCTCAAAGGGGCGGAACCGTTTGGCCAGTGAAACATAGTCATCAAATGGTTTTTCGCTGATGAGCAGCGTTTTTCCGGCAGGACAATCAACCTCCTTATTGATGATAATGGTCGTGGCGTTCGAATTCAGCGCCTTCGAATAATATTTGGGATGATCCACAAATGTGAGATCACCAGATTCAACCATGTGGATCTCATTCATCCCCGTCACAAGAAAGCCTGGATCGCCAACTGGTTTTGCATCGAGCAAGGTTGCCAGTTCGGCAAGCGTAATTGAAGTTGAAAATTTCATAATTGTATTATTCGTCCTGCATCATACTTTTCGTGAGTCACGCGTCACGTGTCACGCGTCACGCGTCACGCTTATACCTTCACCCGCTCTGAATATCCACCTGTCCGGGTATCAACTTTAATGGTCTCACCTTCAGCAATAAAAAGAGGAACCTTAACTATGGCGCCAGTTTCAACAGTGCTGTCTTTAAGGGTGTTGGTGGCAGTATTGCCCCGCATCCCCGGTTCTGTATATACAATTTTGAGGATAACAAAAGGAGGTAATTCGCAGGTAAGCGCTGTTTCAGTATCAGCATGAAACAGGATTTCAACTTCCTGTCCCTCTTTTAAAAACTGTGGTGCATTGATCAGGGTTTCCGGTACATATATTTGTTCAAAAGTCTCGGTATGCATAAAATGGTAGTCCATGTTCTCTTTGAAGAGAAATTGGTATTTTCTGCGTTCTACCCGGGCAATCTCAAGTTTAGCCCCTGAGTCAAAGGTGTTGGCAATTACCCGGCCGTGTTTCAGGCTTTTTAATTTAGTGCGGATGAATGCAGGGCCTTTCCCGGGTTTTACATGTTGAAATTCAACAATGCTGTATAAGTCATTGTTGAACTCGATTACCAGACCATTTCTGATATCTGCTGTTGTAGCCATAAAAATATTTTGATGATTGATTTAAAAAGGGTTGCAAAAATAGTTAATAATCTTGGATTAAATGTGTTATTTTTGCGGCTGTTTTGAAAAATATGGTCCAGACCGGCTGATGAAACAACTCCTGAAACGACTCCTTACCCTTCTGCATATTTCGGTGACCCGTAACCAGAAATACGATGCATATACCCAAAAAATTATCAAGTCAAGCCTGAAGCTGGATTCTAATTGTATTGATATAGGTTGCCATAAGGGGGAAATTCTCGACTTGATGATCAAAGGGGCTCCATTGGGTAAAAAAATCGGTTTTGAGCCAATTCCTGAATTGTATGGATTCCTGACTGATAAATATGCGGGCGATAAACTGGTGGCCATCCATCCGACTGCCCTTTACGATCAAACTGGCACTACAACCTTCCAGCATGTTTTGAACGCCCCTGCTTACAGCGGTATCAAGAAGCGTAAATATGACGGAAAGCATGTCGAAATCGACCAGATAACTGTGGAAACCGGACTACTCGATCATTTCATTCCGGCGGGGCTTCATATTGACCTCGTCAAGATTGATGTCGAAGGCGCTGAATTCAAAGTGATGAAAGGTGGAAAGGCCACCTTCCGGCGCTGTAAACCAGTCATTATTTTTGAATTCGGCCTGGGTGCTGCCGATTTTTATAATTCAAAGCCTGATGAGTTATATGGATTTTTAACTCAGGAATGCGAAATGAAAATATCCACACTCAAGGGGTATCTTGACCATGCCGATACACTTACTGAAAGGCAGTTTCGCAATATGTTTGAGAAAGGGACGGAGTATTATTTTGTGGGGCACCCTTAAAACGTGACACGTGACACGTGACGCGTGACGCAAAGCCTACTTGAAATCTTCTATTTGGAGGGATTTGCTGGCAAATGGGGACTCCGTTTGATGGAGGTTTGAGCAAATAATCACCGTACGGTCCAGTGTGAATTTCCTGACAAGATCCAAATACCATTCTATTCCTGTTTTATCGAGGTTCATGGTGGGTTCGTCGAGCAGAATCAAAGGCACATCACTCAGGATTCCCAATACCAGTTTAACGCGTTGCTTCATGCCGGATGAGAATTGCCTGATTTGCTTGTTTTGCACATTAATAAACCCCAGCGTTTCTTCAATACCCTGATGATCAAAGCCAGGCAGAAATTGTTTAAATGAAAAATGAAACCTGACCATTTCTTTGAGTGTGAAATCTTCAATGAGTTCCATATAGGGTGCAACCAGCGTGAGATGATGAAAAATATCAGCATCGTCGATTTCAATACCCTTGCTGAAATAAGCTACCTTCCCTGCATTTGGATGAAGGTTGCCCGCGATGACCTGCATCAGGGTGGATTTGCCTGAGCCATTGCGACCCAGAATGGCAGAAGCCGACTTCTCTTCAAAAGTAAATGATACATGCTGAAAAATCCACTCGGTGTTGAATTTCTTCCCTATGTTTTCAAGTTGGATTTTCATTTTACGATGTTCATGTTTTACAAAAGTATTGAAAAATGCAATAATACCAATGAAAAGGTCTTAAATCCACTCGTATAGAACAAGCGCGAGATAATATTCCTGGAATTACTTTGTCATATATGCCTGTGAAAACCCTCTGGCGATAATCGGGAAATTGATATATTTGCATGAAATTTAACCCGTCTGAAAAAATCATTTTTATTCATCTAACAGAAAGGAGTACGCGTTGAAAAAACTAAAAATCGCAGGTCTGTTTATGGTCATTCTGGCAGCAATATTAGCTGGTTCATGCTCTCGCAGCGCCTCAACGGATAGGTCCTCGTATGCCAATCCTGAATTATGGAAGGTTCTACAGGAATCAGATTGGGCTGCCTGGTCAGGAAGCAATGGTTGTGAAATGAAGTTTGTCGGCGATAACAAGGCAATCAGCATGGAATGGAAGCAGGACACAGTAACCAAAGTATGGCATCGCACAGGATCTGATGTTGGAGCTGTTAAATTCGTCGATGAAAACTGGTTCGTGGTTCACTTCAATGGTAAAAGTACAGCCTATTTATTCACAAAACTTGATTATACGTTCGAAAATTCTGACGGAGCCATTTTCCGAAAAAGCCAGATCAATTCATTTCGCGTAAAGAATCAGTAGGGAGGATAAGCCGATGATGAAAATTGCGGACTATTTTTCCCGCATTTTAGAGTAGCCCTTCATTATTCCGCGGCTGGAATTGGCAATAAATGAAAGGATTTCATCCCGTTCCGGCGTGGCCTCCACTTTGGCTTCGATGATCTCAACAGCTTGAGATACATTGTATCCCTTGATAAAAATAATCCTGTAGATCTCCTGTATTTTATTGATCACTTCCGGAGTAAAGCCCCTTCGACGTAACCCGATTGAATTAACCCCGACATAAGAAAGGGGATCCCGTGCGGCTTTTGTATAAGGAGGAACATCTTTGCCCACTCCTGAACCGCCTGCAACAATGGAATGTGTTCCAATATGACAGAACTGGTGGATGGGAACCATGCCTCCGATAATTGCCCAGTCATCAACGATTACATGCCCGGCAAGCATGGCGGCATTTGCCAGGATTACGTTGTTTCCGATCACACAATCATGCGCAACATGTACATAAGCCATCAGGAGCGTATTATCACCCACTACTGTTTCGTAACTGGCTTTGGTACCTCGGTTGATCGTTGCAAATTCGCGAATGGTAACATTGTTCCCGATTTTGACAATGGTATCTTCACCCGCAAATTTCAGATCCTGGGGAATGGCTGAAATTACGGCGCCAGGGAATATTTTACAGTTCTTTCCGATCCGGGCTCCTTCCATGATGGTCACATTGGAGCCAATCCAGGTCCCTTCTTCGATGATGACGTTTTTGTCGATCGAAACAAAGGGTTCGATAACCACATTGGCAGCCACTTTGGCCTGTGGGTTTACATATGCAAGTGGTTGATTCATAGTGATATATTATTTACGTTGTAGTTGGGCCATCATTTCGGCTTCCATCACGATTTTATTGCCGACATAGGCAACTCCTTTCATGCAGATCAAACCCCGGCGCATGGGGCTGCTGAATTGGCTGAAAAACACAAGTGTATCGCCTGGTACA
>JAPLDG010000069.1:11293-18581 GCA_026391845.1 Bacteroidota bacterium
ACAAACAAGGTCAGATAATTCTGAGGATCGTCCATCAGGCTCAGGGCGAGGATACCGCCATTTTGCGCCAATGCTTCAATCATCAGAACGCCCGGCATAACCGGTTCATCGGGAAAATGACCGACAAAAAAAGGTTCATTGATGGTGACATTTTTTACACCGACCACATAATCAGTTCCCATTTCGATGATCTTGTCGAGAAAAAGGAATGGCGGACGGTGAGGAAGAATATTTTTTATCTGGTTGACATTGTATATGGGTGGTTTGTTGGGATCAAACGTGTGCCCGATGTCTGAGTGCCGTTCCTTTTTTAATTGTTTTTTGATCAGTTTTGCAAACTGAACATTTGAATAATGTCCGGGGCGGGTGGCAATGATATGGCCTTTTATTGGCATCCCGACAAGCGCAAGATCCCCGATGATGTCGAGTAATTTATGACGGGCAGGTTCATTTGGGTATTGCAGTTCAAGATTGTTCAGGATACCTTCCTTCAGCACCTCAACTTTCGGTTTATTAAAGAGATGCGCCAGGTGGTCGAGTTCAACACGTGACATATCCCGATCAACAAATACGATAGCGTTGCTCAGGTCGCCGCCTTTGATCAGGTTGTTATTGAGGAGGTACTCAAGTTCGTGCAGGAAGACAAAGGTACGGCAGGTCGAAAAATCCTGGTCAAACTGGCTCAGGTTGTGCAGGGTTGCATTTTGCGACTCCAATACCTTCGATTCATAATCAATCATGACTGAAACCCGAAATTCATTGGATGGGATGGCAATCATCTCAACCTTTTTTTCAGGATTCAGGTATGTGATGTTGGATGTGACCTCGAAATATTGGCGCAGCGCTTTTTGCTCAACAATACCCACTGATTTGAGCGCTTCCACATAATATTTCGAACTTCCGTCGAGAATGGGAGTTTCAGACTGGTTCAGTTCAATGATCGCGTTGTCAATTTCCAATCCGGCAAGGGCTGCCAGAACATGTTCAACGGTATCAATCCGTACTCCATCCTGTTCGATACTGGTTCCGCGCGATGTATCAACCACATGGTCCACATCGGCATCAACCAGTGTTCCTGCGTTGAGGTCAACTCTGCGAAATTTGTATCCGTAATTTTCTGGTGCAGGCTTGAAAGTGATCACTACTTCATTACCCGTATGCAAGCCCACTCCGGATATGCTCACAGGGGCTTTTATCGTTCTTTGTTTCTCACTCATGTGGTTTGTTCAGTTGTTTTTCGATGGAATAAACCTTTCTGACGATCTCATCGAAATTACGCCAGTGGATGAAGTTGCGCCTCGCTTTGTTGATTTCAATGGCAGGAGCGCCTAACATGATTGCTCCTTCCTGTGTAATACTGGCTTCGATACCCGAGCCGGCCCCGATTTTCACATCATTGGCAATGGTGATGTGCCCGATAATGCCAACCTGCCCGCCAATCATGCAGTTCTTGCCAATTTTTGTTGAACCACTGATCCCTGTCTGGGCTGCTATAACTGTGTTCTCGCCAATTTCAGCATTGTGGCCAACCTGGATGAGGTTGTCCAGTTTTACGCCTTTCCTGATGATGGTGGAGCCTAATGTAGCCCTGTCGATCGTGCTGTTTGATCCGATTTCCACATGGTCTTCCAGGATCACATTCCCCAATTGAGGGATCTTTTGATAGTTGTTGTCGGCAATAGGGGCAAAGCCGAAGCCGTCGGAGCCGATTACCACACCGGAATGCATCGTGCAGTGGTTACCAATCAAACAATCATGGTAAACCTTTACACCCGGATACAATATAGCGTTATCCCCAATGATCACATTGTTGCCAATAAATACCTGAGGATGAATCACCGTGTTTCTTCCAATCGTCACATTTTTTCCGATCACTGTAAAGTCGCCTACTGAAACATTTTCACCCAACACAGCTGATGGGGCAACGAAGAGTAAGCATCATCCACACGGATCAGCGTGCCCATGAGCGGCTGGGTGGGAACAAAATCTGCGTTGACAACAATAACAGATGCCCTGGTAGTATAAATGTGCGGGGTGTATTTCGGATTGGCCAGAAATGTCAGCGTTCCCGGGATACCCTCATCAATTTTTGAGAGGTTAACAACTTTTTCATCAGGGTTGCCCTCGACGGTTCCCTTCAGAAAATCTGCAATCTGTGAGGCAGTAAATTCCATTAATTAAATGTAATGATTTTTAAGAGGCTTAAAAGTGCTGCAATTTACCAAATAATTCGTTAGCCAGCCATGAAAATTTTTTAACAATCAGATTGTTAACCTTTTACATGTAGAGAATCAAATTAAAAATTGCAAATCAAAAACCAGGATATCCAATCATCCTATCTCCTTCGGATAGCACAACAGATACTTGCTCACCGTTGTTGGCATTACAGCATTATTCAGCTGCTCAGAGGCTTCAGAGATGTCTGTCAGTTCGTTCGACTTTCCCTTAATCATAATACGCTCGTGGCGAGGATTATAGGCCTTGTTTTCAACTTTGTCACACGTGAAATAATACCCGATTTCATCCGGGGCCAGATGATAGCGGGCCATGGTTTTCTGTTTGATGGTTGCCACATAATCGGGGTCGAATGGTTTGGTTTGCATTTCGACCCTGAAAAGACGACGATTGACAAGCTTTTCGCAAAGATCTGCCAGGATGGGATCCGGATGACTGGTCCAAACCTTCACTGAAGTGAAAATATCAAAATCATCGAGTTGCGAAAACAGATCAAGCCATGTGTGGTCGGTTTCAAAATCATTTCTTGTCGGATTATTTCTAAGGAAGGCTTCAAATGAAGGAGTTGCGAACAGTGCTTCCCCTTTTTACAACCAATTCGTCATTAATGACAGTCAGCATTTTGATGATACGATCGTAGCTGATCACCCCTTCAGCCACCCCGGTAAAAAAACTATCGCGCGCCAGATAGTCCAAACGGTCCATATCTAGCTGGCTCGAAACAAGCTGGTGCAGAAATTTCTTCGGATAGCTATCGTTAAATATCGCATAAGCCAGGTCAAGCCTGCCACCGTATTGCCGGTTAAGTGCTGCAAGAAAAAGTTTCGAGAGATCTTCGTGGCTCAGATCGCGAACGATCGCAAGTTCAAGTGTGTGTGAAAATGGCCCGTGACCGATATCATGCAACAGAATGGCAAGATTCAGCCCCTTTGCCTCATCCGCGGTAATTTCGATGCCTTTGGAACGCAGCACGCCAATAGCCAGTCCCATCAGATGCATGGCGCCAAGGGCATGCTGGAACCGCGTATGTTGCGCTGAAGGGTAAGTATAGCATGTAAGTCCGAGTTGCTGTATTCGCCGCAAACGTTGAAAGTATGGATGCTCAATCACATCGAAGATCAGATCATCCGGAATGGTAATGAATCCATATACCGGATCATTGATGATTTTTTGCTTATTGGTGGTGTACAAAATCGCGTAAATTTGTTAAAGAAATATAAAACAATCCAGCAGGCACAATAAAAACAAACTTACGACATTTATTAAAGCAAACAATATCTATGGATAAGATCATAATTTTATGGGTCGATGATGAGATTGACCTTTTAAAACCGCATATCATTTTTTTAACAGAAAAAGGCTATGATGTTTCAACGGTCAACAACGGACACGATGCGATTGAAATTATCAAGAGCAAACCTTTTGATATCGTTTTTCTGGATGAGCAGATGCCGGGCTTGTCGGGAATTGAAACCCTGACAAGGATAAAGCAGATTTCTCCTTCGCTGCCGGTGGTGATGATTACCAAAAGTGAGGAGGAGAGTATAATGGAAGATGCAATAGGTTCAAGCATTGCCGACTATCTGATCAAACCGGTGAAGCCCAACCAGATTCTGCTGTGTCTGAAAAAGAACCTGGAGAATAAAAAGCTGGTCAGCGAAAAAACCACACATCAATATCAGCAGGAATTCCGCAGCATCGGGATGGAGATCAGCAATCGATTGAACTTTGAAGAGTGGACAGAGGTTTATAAAAAACTCACCTACTGGGAATTAAAACTCGGCCAGTTGATGGACGACGGGATGAACCAGGTACTCAAGATGCAGAAAGATGAGGCAAATCAGGTTTTCTGTAAATTTGTCGAACGGAATTATGTGGAGTGGATCAGTGGCAAGGGCCAGGATAAACCGGTACAATCGCATACGCTCATTAAGGATAAAGTATTCCCTCTGATGAATGACAACAAGCCTTTGTTTGTCATCCTCATCGATAACCTTCGTTTTGACCAGTGGAAGGTATTGCAACCCATCCTGGAAGATTATTTCCGGGTAGAGAAGGAGGAGATTTATTACAGCATCCTGCCATCTGTAACGCAATATGCAAGAAATGCGCTATTTGCAGGCCTTCTCCCGACAGAGATCGAGAAAAAGTATCCCAAATTCTGGGTCAATGAAGATGAAGAAGGTCCCAAAAATAATTTTGAAAGTGAATTGCTTGGCGAACTTCTGAAACGTTATGGCCGGGATGTTAAGTATTCCTATTACAAGGTGCTGAATCAGACTTATGGTAAAAAATTGGTGGAGCTGATGCCCAACCTGATGGTCAACAAGCTTAACTTCATTGTGTATAATTTTGTTGATATGTTGTCGCATGCCCGGACGGAAATGGAGATCATCCGTGAACTGGCCGATGATGAAAAGGCATACCGGTCACTCACGGTGAGCTGGTTTCAACATTCCCCGCTGATCGAAATTCTTAAATATCTGGCCGAAAAGGATGTTAATGTTGCCATCACCACCGATCACGGCTCGATTCGGGTTGACAATCCCGTGAAGATCCTTGGCGACCGGAACACCAATACCAATCTGCGTTACAAGACCGGTCGAGCATTGAAATACGAGCATAACGAAGTATTTGAAGTACGCAATCCGGCAGATGTTTTTCTTCCAAGAACTTCGGTGAACTCATCCTACGTTTTCTGCCGGAGCAACGACTTCTTCGCCTATCCCAACAACTTCAATTACTATGTCAATTATTACAAGAACACCTTTCAGCATGGAGGAATTTCCATGGAAGAGGTGATGATCCCGTTTGTGACGTTGAAGCCGAAGTGATAAAGCGTGACACGTGACACGTGACGCGTGACAATGTACCGTTGAAAAAAAATGCATTTTTCAGGCAATAATCCGAACATTCATTGAAGATGATCATTAAAGAAGAGGCAGATCTTGTTCTGGCGGCAAAGCAGTTGATCGCTGCTAATCCCCTGGGACGGATTTTTGCCTTTTATGGAAGCATGGGAGTTGGCAAAACCACCTTCATTAAATCAATTTGTCAGGTACTTGGCGTGAGAGATATTGTTCAAAGTCCAACCTTCTCCATCATCAATGAATATAAAACAACAGAGGGTGATTCAATCTTCCATTTCGATTTTTACCGGATCAGGAACATTTCGGAGGTGTTTGATATCGGCTACGAAGATTACCTGTATTCGGGCAACTATTGTTTTATAGAGTGGCCTGAACTCATTCAACCATTGCTGCCTGAGCATACAATAAGCGTTCGCATGACAGGGCAAGAAGAACGGGTAATTGAATTCGGATAGCAGCATCACAGGTCGGAAAGAGAAGCCTTGCACCATGCGGATAAGCAATGCAGATCATTCCGGCATTGAATGGATTTTCTTTCGCACTTTCTTTGTAAAATAGAGGGATGCCCCGAGCGAAATAGCCGCAAGGAATAAAAATGCCAGCACCCTGTATCCTGTTTCCAGGTTTGAAAAATCAACAAAGAAGTGGTAGAAACCGGCGAACAGTACGGTTGCAATAGCCATCCAACGGTATTTGATGTTTTTCAGAATCATGCTCATGATAAAATAAAACACGGCTGCAAAGGTCCAGGAGAGTGTGATATATTGTTTCGGTACAACATGGTACAGTGCAAAAAGCATCGATACAAACAACGCGATGAGATATATATTCCGGATCATCTCTGTTTTCAGTGTCAGCCGTTCTTTTTTCCAGTTAATAATCCGGGCACTGACGAAAGCCGTTACGACAAATGCAAAATTAACCTTGTCCACCGGTGGATAAAATGCCATGTAGAAAACCATGATCCCGATGAAAAGGATGGTATTCATCACCACAATAATCTTTGAACGAAACCATAACGCCCATGAAACCACCAAAAGGCTTTGCAATGCAAGTAGCCAGAGGGCATCCGGAAGTTTCGAGTAACCATACACGGCCACACTCAGCGCCATGAAGCTGTAGATGGCGAAAAATGCCGGATCAAATACCCGGTTTGTCCTGTATTTCAGGAAAATCGAATAAAATAAACAGAGACCGGAGATCATGCTGAAGATCCATACGTAGCTTTCCATGTAGAACGAAACGACCACAAACAGCATCACCACTGAAAAACACATTCCATTGATCAGAATAGCAGCAGGATAAACGCCAGCCGGGAACTTGTCATTCTGAATGACCATGGGAACAAATGAAAATATGGAGCCATAGATAAGCAAAGAGATCAGATTGAAGGGATGGGTTGCAAAAGCCCCCACAGGATTACCCATGACAGGATTGTTAAGCAACCATATGCTTTGCGAAGCATATACGAGATAAAGGATAACAAGCATCTGCCGCCACCATCCATGTGTTGTGAAAAGATAGATGGAGAATGCTGCCGTTAGGACCAGCAAAGGCAGGGTGATCCAGGTTATATCTGCAAATATTGACGTTGCAAGTGACAGAATCAGGGTGATAACTGCCTGTAACTCGGAATTCTGTTTGATTGCAAGATAGCATTGGATGCAAATTACCGCAAAAAGCAGGAACAAAACGATGCCTTTAACCGGGATCACCGGCTGATCGATGAAGAAAAACAATCGCAGGGTAATGTAATAAACCAGCAGATGAGCGCTGAGATTCAACATGAATGAAAGGTGGCTAAATGAACTCCTGAGGTGCCAGGCCAGGAAAAACACACCTGCGACTGAAGCATAACCAACCAAACTCGCCAGAGGACCACTCAGATAGTTTCTGGCGAAGTTTGAGAGAATGGCGATCCCAAAAAGCAATACCAGGCTGCCAAACCATGCCAGACCATATTCAAAAATATTCGATTCGATCAAGCCTTTGTCAACGAGCGCCTCCTCTTCCTCGTTGGGGATTTCTGCGTTTTCAGGGTGGTGCCTGGCCGGCTGAGCCGGTACCAACCTTTGAACCGCAGTGTCAAGCTTTCCTTCGATCTCGTCAATTCTCTGTTCGAGCAAATTCATTTTAGCAAATAATTCACTGATGCCGGCCGATTGATCCTGATTTTCGTTTGA
>JAPLDG010000231.1 GCA_026391845.1 Bacteroidota bacterium
TTACCTTTTAAAACCAATTAGTTACAGCGACTTTATAAAGTCGGCGACTAAAGTAAAGTTGTGGTTTGATTCACAATACAGGAAGCCTGAAGAAGTCAAAAGCAATAAGGAGTTTCTCTTTATCAAATCAGAATACAAAATCCTTAGAATTAACTTTCATGATATCAGGTATATTGAGGCGATGAATGAATATATAAGGATTCACCTGGTCAGTTCCAAACCCGCGATGACACAACTAAGCATGAAATCACTCGAGGAGCAGTTACCCGGCGACCGGTTCATGAGAGTGCACAGGTCATTTATTGTCAATCTTTCAAAGATTTCAGTGATAGAAAGGAACAGGATCGTATTTGATGGATCCATTTATATTCCGGTTAGTGAGCAGTATAAATCCAGGTTCCAGGAATACATCGATAAAAACTTTCTCACTTAGCATTGTTTTCCCTTAAACCGGAATGAAGCTGACCCCTGAATAGTCCCATCCCTTATTATTTGAATTCTACTGACAAAAACTTTCGTTTCATTGATTGTTTTTGTTCCTGCCTTTTGTTCATGATACTTTTGCGATAAATCAGTTCAAAGGAGTTTGAAAAATGAAAAAATCCGTTTTATTTTCATGCCTTCTTGCTACTGCGCTATCCTCTTTCGCTCAGGAAAGTTTCATGATAAAAACGGAAACGAGATATTGGGATGCTTCAAAAACATCTGCAGGGTATACGCTATTCGGGACCCGCGGAACATCCTACCTGGTAGATTTTGAGGGACATGTGATTCATACATGGAGCATTGGGACGAATCCGCGGTTTACGGATGGGGGTACTTTACTTGATGCAGTTGGTGGAAATCCGAGCAATCAGAATTTGTGGAAAGAACTTGACTGGAACGGAACCACTGTGTGGCAATATGCCGAAACACGCTCAAACTATCACGGCCATCACGATTTTGCAAAAATTTACAATCCAAAACTGGGGGATTCGACCTTCATCTATATTGCCAATAAAGATCTTACGGCTCAACAATGTCTGAATGCAGGGTGCGACCCCGCTCACGATTATACCGGAGCCCAGATGGATGCGGTGGTTGAGGTTGACATGCAGGGGAATGTCATATGGGAATGGTGTTTCTTTGACCATGTCGTTCAGGATATTGACCCGACCAAATCCACCTATGGGATTATTGCCAATACGCCGGGGAAAATTGATCTGAATATCAGGGGCAATCCTGTTAAAAGTGACTGGATGCATTGCAATTCGCTGGATTATAACGAGGTTCATGGTGAATTCTATGTGATTGATCATGGCGGCACATTCATTGCAAATGATCCTGTCGGCAGCATTGCCCTGGCAGCCGGCAGCCTGGGCGACTTCAAATACCGTTTCGGTGATCCGGCCAAATATGATCAGGGCGATCCGCCATCGGTACTGGATAACTGGGAGAAGGCAACAGCGGGCCATAAACAGCTAGGCGGCTCGCACGATATCCAATGGATCAGACCCGGATTGCCGGGGGAGGGTCACTTTCTGGTTTTTAACAATGCCCAGAATCTTTTTGAACTTACCCCGCAATCTTATATCATTGAAATCAACCCTTATCTGAACTCTGCAGGGGTAAATACCGGGAATTTCGTGAACCCGCCCACAGCCGGATACAACGTTGTAAATTCCCCGGATGGCAACCTGATGAAGGAGAAGAAGAATGTGTCGAAGCAGATCGTCTGGCGCTTTTCGAGTAAAAACAACACCTCCTTTTACAGCACGATCGGCTCCAGCACCCAGCGTTTGCCCAACGGGAATACGCTGGTATGCTCGATGAACGACGGGCATTTCTTTGAAGTGGCGCCTGCCGATACTTCCATCGTATGGGAATATTTCAACCCGATGACAAGAGATGGGATAAAAACGATCAAACTGGATAACTACCCGACTTATAACGGAGTCTTCAGGGCTTACCGTTATGCAGCCGGTCATCCTGCGCTCGACGGCCATGACCTTACACCAGGGCCTACGATGACCGGTAACATACCGGACTATTTTACCCCGGCGGATATTCTTGCACTGCAGGATAATCAGAATCCTGCCGGTAATGCAAATAAACTTAATCAGAATTACCCAAACCCGTTTACCAACGGAACCACCATCGAATTCGAAATTGCCGAACCTGCGCTTGTTAGCCTGATAATTTATGATTTTTCAGCGAACCAGGTAAAAACATTGGTCCATCAAAACCTCTCTAGAGGAAATTATTCACGAATCTGGGATGGTAAAAATGACCAGGGAACACCAGTCGCGAGCGGGATGTACATCTATATCCTGAAAGCGGATAATCAACAGCTCGCAAAAAAGATGATTTATTGCAAATAGGTGATATAATGATTGTTCAATCAGGGTTAGCAGGGTCATAAGTGTATATTGAGAAGTGTTCACCTTTATAATGAATACATGAAAATTATCCTGCTATTTATTGTTTTTCTCATCTGCACAGGTCAACCTGTTGTCGGACAGAATTTTACGGAAATTTTAGGCAGGCCGACCAATTCCGCCATAACCATGAGCATCCTGTTCGATCAGCCGGTGGAGGTGTTTTGGGAATATGGAACTTCAACAGGAATCTATAGTTTGACAACAGCGACCTATACGACAGCTATGGATACGGCATTGGAGGTTGATTTTGTCAATTTAGCGACAGGCTCAAAATACTTTTACAGGACCAGGTATCGGCCAACCGGATCATCCATGGATTTTCTGGCCGGCCCGGAACGAACTTTTCATACCCAGAGATCACCGGGAAGCAATTTTACCTTTGCCATTGAAGCCGACCCGCATCTTGACACCAACTCCAGTATGTCTGCTTATGCCCTTACCCTGCAAAATGTTCTTTTACGGCAGCCCGATTTTTTATTCGATCTGGGCGATATTTTCATGTCGGAAAAGCTTCCGGTCATCAATCAAACGAATATTACCAGCCGTCATTTACTCTATCGTCCTTTCCTGGGTGCTGTATGTCACTCGGTACCCCTCTATCTTGTAATCGGAAATCACGAAGGTGAGAATGGCTGGCGTTTGGATGGCACACCGAATAGTCTTCCTGTGCTGGCAACCAATACCAGAAAGTTGTTTTATCCGAATCCTTTTCCCAATTCATTCTATTCTGGAAATGTTAAAACGGAGCCTTTCGTCGGACTCAGGGAAAACTACTATTCTTGGGAATGGGGAAACGCATTATTCATCGTACTCGATCCATACTGGAACACGACTGTCAAACCTGGCTGGGGGTGGACGCTGGGGGAGGATCAGTACAACTGGTTCAAAAATGTAATTACAACAAGCCAGGCGAAATTCAAATTTGTGTTTTGTCATCAACTGGTCGGGGGAAACGGGAATGATGGCCGGGGGGGATCCGAATTTGCCGGATTTTTTGAAAATGGCGGAGAAAATGCTGATTCTACCTGGGGATTCGACACCTTTCGTCCAAACTGGGAAAAACCTCTTCATACCCTGATGGTTGAAAACAATGCAAACATCTTTTTCCATGGCCATGATCATTGTTATGCAAAGCAGGATAAGGATGGAGTTGTGTATCAGGAGGTCCCCCAGCCATCTTCGCTGAATATCACCAATATTACTGGTACCCAGTATGGTTACATTAACGGTGTTCTTATGCCAAGCCGCGGATTTATTTTGGTTACCGTAGCAGATTCAACGGTAAAAGTTGACTACATCAAAGCTTTTCTTCCGAATGAAGCCACCGGCACTCACCCCAATGGCGAAGTTGCTTATTCCTATACCATTTCATCCACTTCATCCGGTGCAAAAGAGAAAGCAGGAACCCCGGGCGTTTTTCAACTGGAACAGAATTACCCGAATCCTTTTACGGAAGAGACTTCTATAAAATACACACTGCTGATCGCCGGGAATGTGCAATTTAAAATATTCGATTTAGTTGGTAAAGAACTTGGCTCCCTTGTCAACCGGTTTCAGCAACCCGGAGACTATTCGGTCTCCTTACCCGCCGGTGATTTGTCACTTACGAATGGAATTTATTATTGCCGGATGATTTTGGGTAATTATTCGAAAACGATAAAAATGATCTGTATTAACTCATATTAACAGTGGTGTATCATGTCAAAACGAACAAGCAAAACATATTGCATGCTTCTTATGCTTGGGTTCTCTTTTTCGCAATCAGAGGCTCAGAAACTTCTTCCCTTTAAATTGCCAGAAACAGGGCAAACAGCAGGTTATACTTCAACAGCCGGGGAAGATTGCGATTACCTTATCAATCCTCAGTCATTTACCGACAAAGGAGATGGGACCATTACCGATAACAATACCCTACTGATGTGGCAAAAGACAGATGGCGGGGAAATGACTGTTGAAAATGCCGAAATTTACTGCAACAACCTGGCCCTTGCCGGATACAGCGATTGGAGACTTCCAAGCGCAGTAGAGTTGTTCAGTATCAATAGTTACAACCACCTGAACCCGGCACTGAACACAGAATTCTTCACATTAACCCAGGCCGAATACTGGTGGACAAGCGAAAAGCAGGCGGATGATCAGATGAAAGTATGGGTCGTAAATGCCGGGGGCGGGATCGGTGCACACCCCAAATCGGAAACTATTGGGGCAGGCGGAACCAGGCGCTTTCACGGGAGGGCTGTAAGAAATATCGTTACCACTGCATTTGCTTTGCCCCATTTTAGCGACAATGGCAATGGAACTATTTCCGATAATTTTACAGGGCTCGCCTGGCAAAAATATCAACCTGCCGATCTTATGACCTGGGAAGAGGCACTGGCATACAGCCACACCGTTGACCTTGGAGGTAAAACAGACTGGAGATTGCCAAATGTAAAGGAAATACAATCAGCGTGGGACATCAATGTTGATTACGGAATTGTTTCTTATAGCGACAAAACCAATAAAGAAAATGTCCTGCTGGTCAGAGGCGGAATGGATAAGGAATTCCTGAATTTTACCGAAGTTTCCATCCCGGGGGGCGATTATGAGATGGGGGACCACAACGGTCATTATGATCCGAGCCATCCCAGCGATGAAATTCCCGTTCACCAGGTAAAGGTCGACTCGTTCAACATGTCGAAAACAGAGATCACCAATGAGCAGTTCCTGGCTTTCCTGAATGCTTCCCTGCTGGCAGGAGCGGTATCGGTGAACAATAACAAAGTCCATCTCACCGGCGATACAACTACATTGTATTATACTTACCAGTATGCACCTTACTACAGCATCGGATACGATGGAAGCATGTTTTCAATCGCTGATTTCAGGATCCATCACCCGGTAGTTGGTGTGATGTGGAATGGCGCAGCGGCTTTCTGCAACTGGTTAAGCGGGCAAAACGGGCTGGATGCGTGTTTCGACCTTGCAGCCGGGACCTGCGATTTTACAAAACATGGCTACCGCCTTGCCACGGAAGCAGAATGGGAATATGCTGGAAGAGGTGGTCATTTGAATCCTTATCTAAAATACCCGAATGGGAATACGGTTGTTGTCAACAAGGCAAACCTGCCCAATTCCGGTGATCCTTATGAAATAAGCTCCTACCCATTGACAACACCTGCGGGTTTCTATGATGGTACCCTGAAACAAAAATCTGATTATAACTGGCCCGGCAGTGCCGCAACTTACCAGACCTCTGATGGTGCCAACGGGTATGGCCTGTATGATATGCAGGGAAATGTGTGGGAACTCATCTGGGACTGGTATGGGAATAACTACTACAGCCTTAGCCCGTATGATAACCCGAAAGGCCCCGATGCAGGCTCGATCATGCCTGACGGGAAACCATACAGGTCGATGAGGGGGGGCAACTGGTACAATGGCATTGATTCCAACAATGTAAACGACGGGCATTCCCGTGTCTCCAACCGGGACCCTTCGTATTTCCGCGGGCCACAGGATCCGAACCATCCGTGGTATCATGTGGGTTTCAGGGCTGTACGAAGTTATTCAGAGGTATTGGGATGGAATGAACAGGGAATTACAAAACCCGAATCCTGCAAACTTGTTCAAAATTATCCGAATCCGTTTTCCGGTTCAACATCTGTAAAATTCTATGTGTCAAGAATATCCCATGTAATTCTGAAGGTAAGCAATAAACTTGGTTTGGAAGTGGCACGGCTTGTCGAAGAGGAGAAAGGGCCAGGTTGGTACACCGTAGAATGGAACAGTGCTGCATCAGTGAGCGGTATTTATTTCTGCTGTCTCGCCGCAGATAATGATAAATCAACTATTAAAATGATCATTATTAAATAACTGATTATGAGAAATAAAACATTCATCATCGCAATGCTTTTTTTAATTTATGTTCAGGCATTCGCCCAGACAAGAACAATGGGGTTGTTGATCAACGACACACTGCAATCTTTTAAGGGCTATACGCTATTTGCACCCAAACAAAACTCGATGACCTATTTAATAAACAATGAGGGGCGGAAAGTGCACGAATGGAATGCCAGCACCTATCCTCCCGGGCAATCGGTTTATCTTCTGGAGAACGGACATTTGCTACGTACGTGTATGACACAGGGGCAACTGGGTACGGGTGGTGGTGAAGGAGGAAGGGTTGAGGAATATGATTGGGATGATAACCTTGTTTGGGCACTGGATTTTTCAACACCTACCTATATGCAGCACCATGACATTAAAATGCTTCCAAACGGGAACATTATCATGCTGGTGGTTGAGAAAAAAACATATGCAGATGTTCTCGCTGCAGGTTTTGATCCCGGCAAACTGAATCCTGAGATACAGCAAAAAGGATATATGCTTCCTGATTATGTTGTGGAAATACAACCAACTCCACCTGTTGGAGGAATTGTCGTGTGGGAATGGCATGTTTGGGACCACCTGATACAGGATTATAGTTCGGCAAAGGAAAATTATGGTGTTGTGAGTGCTCATCCTGAATTAATTGATGCCGATGGCGATCACAGGATACTCCCGCTTTTCTGGAATCATATGAATTGCATCGACTACAACCCTGCCTTTGATCAGATAGCTGTTAGTGTAAGAGGGAACAGCGAAGTTTGGATCATTGATCACAGCACGACTACGGCGCAGGCAGCAGGCCATGCGGGAGGCACTTACGGCAAGGGTGGCGACCTCCTTTACCGCTGGGGAAATCCGCTGACTTATGGAGCAGGGACAATTAGTAACCGTCACTATTTTGAACAGCATGATGTGGAGTGGGTTAAACCCGGCTGCCCCGGTGCCGGGAATTTAACATGCTATAACAACGGATTAGGCCGCACTCCACCTTATTCAACGGTAGATGAGATAACACCTCCGGTGGATATCAACGGCAACTATTCCCTCACTACCGGGTCGGCATTTGGCCCAGCCAACTTTACCTGGAGCTATCAGGCCACTCCTCCCGAATCACTCTACTCGGAAAATATTTCGGGGGCACAACGCCAACCTAATGGAAATACGTTGATTGATGAAGGCGGCCATGGCGATTTTACCGAAGTTACTCCTGCTGGTGAAATTGTATGGAGATACATCTGCCCTGTCGATGCTAATGGCCCGATGACACAGGGGGATACTATCCCTGTAAACCCTGTAAGGCCTGATGAAACAATGAATTCAGTATTCAGGGTTTACAGGTACCCGCCTGATTATGCTGCGTTTGTTGGAAAAGACCTGACGCCTGGAGATTTTATTGAACTCTATCCTGCCGGTATGGGCGAACAGACCATACACCCAACGCTGATTCAAAATTATCCCAATCCGTTTACCAATAAAATTGGCCTTAAAAACCTGACCGGATCGGAGAGTTTTGAATTGATCGATAAAATGGGGCAGTCAGTCTGGTGTGGTAAATTTATTGAGCAACAAGATTTTTCTTTGTTACCACCAGGCATATATTTTCTGAGAAAAAAAAAAAAAAAAACAACATACACGATAAAAATCGTGAAAGTATAAACCATCATTTTTTCAGGTTTCAATATCAGCAGATCATCTCCGGATCGATCTGCTTTACTTTATTTATTATCCGAAAATTTTAATAAATACCGGCATGGAATTAAATTAATTTTCGTTGGTAACCGAAAAAGTTCTATTTTTGCATACCGATCGTTCAGTATTTGTATCATGAAAGACACCAGAGATTTTATCATTGATGAGGCATACAGATTATTCTTGAACCACAGCTATGAAGCTGTGTCGATCAGCATGATCAGCAATGCAATTGGTTTTACCAAAGGCGCGCTTTACCATCACTTTATAAGCAAGGAAGAGCTTTTTCGGGCTGTAATAGACAAACATTTTCCGATTTCAAATGCCCAGGTCGATGTGGAGAACATCAGCCTGAAGGATTACACCCAGGCTTGCATCTCCCACATTCAAAAGATCCTCGAAGCCCTGTTTGCCGATGAGAAGGAGTTCATCCCGGTCAATTACCTTTCGCTGATTGCCGACTGTTTCAGGCATTACGAAGGATTCGCCGAACAGAAGAACCAGTTTATCGACACCTTCATCAGTCAGGCGGAAACCATCATACACAACGCAATTAAAAGAGGAGAGGTACGCGACGACATTAACGTTCATGTGATTGCCCTGCATTACCTATCATTCAGTATCGGCATGGCGGGCGATCTCATCAGGAACAATTCCGTGGAATCGGCCGTGAATTCACTCACCGGACAGTTTAACCAATTCTACGAACTTTTGAAAAAGTAATTTTTTTTATGATGATACATACCATTCGTTCAGTATGTTACATACCATTCGTTCAGTATCTAATCAGCAAAATGACTCCTGTGATGAGGAAGATAATATAGGAAGTACCATGGATTTAACAAAGTAAATAATCAGACAATCAAAGCAATATGAAAAAGATGATCATTCCTGCGATGGCATTGTGTGTGCTTATCGCATGCAGTCCCAGAGAAAACCAGAACAGTTTGCACGGAACTAAACCAACCCCAGTAACCACCGTCGTGGTGAAAAAAGAAAAAGGAGTCACAGCTTTGCGTTACAGTGGAACTGTTGGGGCATATCAAAGCATTCCAATTAACTTTCAGACAACCGGAACCGTCCAGGAAGTACTGGTGGATGCGGGTGATGCGGTTTACAAAGGGCAGTTGCTTGCCACACTCGATCAATCCGATGCAAAAAACATGTATGAGATCACACTCTCTCAATACCAGCAGGCCAAGGATGCTTATGGCAGACTGAAGACCGTGTATGAAAAGGGAAGTTTGCCTGAGATCAAATGGGTCGAGATGGAATCAAAGCTGGAACAGGCTCAATCTGCACTTAACATAGCGAAAAACAACCTTGATAAATGTCATATGTATGCTCCTGTAAACGGGATGGTTGGCCGGCGTAACATTGAACCGGGAATGTCATCCATTTCTCTTACTTCGGCTCCGCTGGAACTGGTTGATATCAGGCAGGTATATATAAAGTTCTCGGTTCCCGAAAACGAAGTGGCCAAAATTGGCAAAGGAATGAAGGCCGGCTTTTCAGTCTCTGCCCTGAGTGACAAGGAATTCCGGGGGGTGGTGGCCAATATAAGCCCTGTTGCCGACAGGATTTCACGTACCTATGAAGCCAGGATACTTGTCCCGAACAATGACTTCGCCTTGAAGCCGGGGATGGTCTGCGATGTGAAAATGGAAACATCCATGGAGAAAGAACTTGTGCTGATTCCTTACCAGAGTATTTCGAAGGATAATCAAAACAATGTGTTTGTTTTCCTGGTTGACCTCCCGGCAAAAAAGGCAAAAAAGCAGATAATCATAATCGGGCAATACCAGGATGCAGGGCTGGAGGTAATATCGGGGCTGGAACCGGGACAGATCATCGTGAATGGGGGAAAGGAAAAATTGTCGGACAACAGTTTAATATCCTGGTAATATGGAACGGAAGAATAAATTCTGCATCATTGAAAAGGCGATGCGCAATAACAACATCGTTGTGATCATTGCCGCAGCTATTATTATCGTGGGGATTGTTGCCCTGATTAAAATGCCGCGTAATGAATTTCCCACCTTCACCATCCGCCAGGGTGTTATCGTGGGCTTGTATCCCGGGGCAAACTCAGCCGAAGTGGAAAAACAACTGACCACGGTGGTCGAAAATTACATTTTCGGTTATCAGGAGGTGAAAAAGGCCAAGACCTATTCCTATTCACGCGAAGGAGTCATGTACATTTTCGTGGAACTGAACGATGATGTGAAGAATGCCGACCAGTTCTGGTCGAAATTAAAACACGGGCTGACCGAACTAAAGATGTCTCTGCCATCAGGAGTCCTTGCCCTGGTTGCCAATACAGATTTTGGAGATACGTCTGCACTGCTCATTACACTGTCATCCGACACAAAAAGCTATAAAGAGCTGGAGGAACAGTTGAAAAAGCTCGAAACCGAGATCCGAAGGATCCCGGCTACCTCCAAAGTCAAGCATTTCGGGCTCCAGAAGGAAAAGATCTTTGTAAATGTACGGCCTGAACTGCTGAACGAATACAATATCAAATCACTTTCTTTGCTGGGTTCATATCAGGCCAACGGGATGGTTAGCTATGCCGGAAAACTGGACGATGGAAGCACTGTCATGCCAGTACACTTTCCCCCCAATTTTGAGTCGGAAAAGGACCTCGCCGAACAGATTGTATACTCCGACCCAAACGGCAACGTGGTGAGACTGAAGAATATTGCCACCATCGAACGGAAATATGATGACCCTGTAAGTTTTATCCGCCAGAACGGGAAAAAAACGATACTTCTGTCGCTTGAAATGCAGCCGGGAAACAACATTGTTGCGTACGGGGAGGATGTGACCAAAGCCCTTGATAAGTTTAAGAAGCATTGTCCCGACAGGATAGAAGTTGCAACAATTTCGGAACTGCCTAAGTATGTGAAAGATTCGGTTAACGATTTTTTAAAGGAATTCCTCATCGCCATCATTGCCGTGATCCTTGTTACCATGATCCTGCTTCCTTTGCGGGTGGCATCCGTTGCGGGGATCACCGTCCCCATATCGGTAATGATCACCATGGCCATCCTTTACTTTGCGGGGATCGAACTTCATACGGTCTCCCTGGCCTCCCTGATCCTTGTACTGGGGATGATCGTTGACAACTCCATCGTCGTCATAGATAATCATGTCACCAAAATCGATCAGGGCCTGTCTCCCTGGCACGCAGCCATAAAAAGTGCAAGGGAACTGAGGGCGCCCATCATTGTTGCCACCCTGGCCATTCTGGCAGCTTACATACCCCTGGGATTCATGGTCCCCGGAACTGCAGGTGAATTCATGGAGACCATTCCCTGGGTGGTAACCATCGCCCTGGTCGTTTCGATCCTGGTGGCCATGCTGTTAGTGCCTTACCTTAATTTTGCTTTCATTAAAAAAGGGCTGAAAACCAGGAAGAAACCGGGAAAAAGGTCTTTTCTGGATATTTTGCAGAACTGGTTCGACCGTTCGCTTGACCATGCTTTCAAACATCCTAAAATGGTCGTTGGTGCAGGGATCGTCATAGTTGCCCTCTCGATACTACTTTTTTCCTTTACCGATCAGGAACTGTTCCCCGAAATGGAGCGCAACCAGTTTGCCGTTGAGGTTAACCTGCCTACCGGTTCTTCCCTAAAAGCAACACAGAAGGTGATCGACAGCCTGGAATCCATCCTTTTGAAAGACAAGCGGGTGACCACGGTCACAAGTTTTATCGGAACGAGTTCTCCGCGCTTCCATGCCGCCTATGCACCCCACATGCCAGCATCCAACTACGGACAGTTGCTGGTTAACACGAAATCGGACAAGGCAACACGGGAGATCGTCAATGAATATTCGCCGAAGTATTCAGATAATTTCATTAATGCATACGTGAAGTGGAAGATACTGGCCCTGCAGCCCAGCAAGTCTCCCATTGAAATCAGGATCTCTTCCGATTCGGTGAAAAATATCCGCCTCGCCGAAGAAAAAGTGAATAGGATTCTCGCAGGTACCCGCGGAATGGCTTGGGTACGCAATGACTGGGATCAGCCACAGCAAAGCATCAGCGTTAAGTTGGACCGTGACAAGGCAAACAGGATGGGATACTATAAAAGTCTGGTGGCGACTTCGGTAATGATCGGACTCGACGGCATCCCCCTGACCACTATCTGGGAAGACGATTATCCTGTCGAGGTTGTGCTTACCCAGGAGCAGGCCTCGGCCACGATGCTAAAAACTGTCGAAGATCAGTATATCACATCCCCATTGAATTTTTCAGCCATTCCCCTGAGGTCTATGGCTACTTTCACACCGGGATGGTCGGAGGGGACTATCGTCAGGCGCAATGGGGTGCCCACCCTGATGATCCAGATAGACAACACACCTGAATTTACGTCATCTGCCATTTTTAATGAGCTGAGGCCCCAAATAGACAACCTCCAATTGCCGGAGAACACTGCCATTACTTATGGCGGAGATTATGAAGCCCAGGAGGAGGTGTTTGTGCCTATGGGAATTGCCCTTTTGGTAAGCATCGTGTTAATATTCTTCATCCTGCTTATCCAGTTCAAAAAGGCCAAGATCGCGCTGCTCATCATGAGCGGAATGCTCATGACCCTGCCCGGAGCCGCTGTTGGCTTGTGGGTGATGGGTTACCCGTTCAGCGTAACTGCTTTTATCGGGATCACCAGCCTGTGTGGAATGGTCGTAAGAAACGGGATCATTTTGATCGATTACGCCCGCGAATTAAGAGAAAGCCAGAGAATGAGCACCAAAGAGGCCGCCCTGGCAGCAGGGAAACGCAGAATGAGACCCATCTTTCTTACTTCCGCAGCCGCGGCGGTAGGCGTTATACCCATGATATTAAGCCGCTCACCCTTGTGGGGGCCTTTGGGTACGGTGATTTGCTTCGGACTTCTGCTGTCCATGGTCCTTACCCTCTACATACTGCCGCTACTTTACGCGCTTTCATACAGTGATAAAGCGAAGAAAGTGAAATTCCGGACATTGCCCGTGGATGTGAAAATGATTTTGGTTGGGCTGCTGGTTGCGGCTCCCTCTCTGGTAAGCACAAGTCAGGCACAGTCTATCTCGCTGGATTCCTGTAAACAACTTGCCCTGCAAAATAACCGCAGGATCAAGGAAGCAGAACTGCAGGTCAGGGCCTCCGTTCAACAGAGAAAAGAGGTATTCACTAATTTTTTCCCAAAAGTCAGTGTGGATGCATTTGCATTACGTTCTGCTGATTACCTGATCAAAGCCAAGACTCCTGCCATGAACCTGCCGGTTTGGGATGGCAGAAACCCCGGCCAGCTTATGAATCCCACACAATTCGCCTATATTCCTTCAATGTCGCTGAACTTGCTTGATTATATGAATACGGCTGCCGTAACAGTGGCAATACCTGTTTATGCCGGGGGCAGGATCAGGAGGGGATACAAACTTGCCAGGCTGGGAGAGGATGTCAATGTTTATCAACAAGCGATGACCCGCGATGAAGTCCTGGCCAGGACTGAAGATCTGTTCTGGACTCTGCAATCGCTCAGTGAAAAAGAGATGACCATACGAAGTTACCAGCTCCTGCTCGACTCCCTCTATCGTGATGTAAGCAATTATACCAATGCAGGTTTATCACAGAGAAACGATGTGCTCAAGGTCCAGCTGAAGCAGAACGAACTGAAGACAAGCATGCTGAAGCTTATGAATGGCGTCAATCTGACAAGGAGGGCTTTATGCCAGCATATCGGGCTGGCTTACGATACGTTGCTGATTTTCACCCCTCCCCCTGACATGCAGGCCGGATCGATCGTATTCCGGGACCCTGAACAACTGGTGAAAAACCGCAGTGAGTACCTTTTACTGAACAAGGCAGTAGAGGTCAAACAGGTTCAGAAGAAACTTGCTGCGGGTGAATACATGCCGCAACTCTCCGTTGTGGGTGCAGGTTTTACCTACGATGTGATGGATCAGAACTCTAACAATGCCCTGGGGATGATAAACCTGAGCATTCCGATCACCGATTGGTGGGCGGGAAGCCATAGGATCAGGAGGCAGGAGATCGAAATCCGGCAGGCCGAAAGTTCCTTGATGGAAAACACAGAATTACTGGTGTTACAGATCCGGCAGGCTGCCAATGAAGTAGAGGAGACCCGATACCAGATCGAAGTTTCGAAAGTGTCGGTTGATCAGGCCATGGAAAACCTGCGCATTAGTCAGGACAATTACAAAGCCGGGCTTATCGGGATGTCAGACCTGCTCGAAGCCCAGGCCGTTGCCCAGGAGATGAAAGACAATCTCATCGACACCCAGTGCCAGTTTCGGAGTAAATTCGCGAAATACATGCTTATGGCCGGGAATTGATAAGATCAACCAAACGGGATGACCATCCCTGGCCATTTCAATTTTTTGTTTAAGGTACTCCTGCTGGTTAGTAAGATTATTACATGTTGGATTTTGCAATAAACCTGCGTAACTTTCGCAGTCCATTCCAGCGAAGAATTCCATGAAGAAAAAGGTTGTAACGACCAGGTTTCTATGCCTCATCCTGGTTTTAACATTCGCACCTCAATGCTGCTTTGCGCAGTCCATCCAAATACATGGTACGGTCAGGAACGAACTCACCTCCGGACCTGTGCCCGAAGCAAATATCAGGGTTTATGGAACAAACCAGGGGACTCCGACCGATAAAGACGGCAATTTCACGCTGGTACTTGTCAAACTCCCGGTAACTATCGTCATCAGTTGCGTCGGTTATGACCGGGCTGTTTACGACATCCTGGAGAAATCATCTCCACTCAGGATAATGCTGCGTCCGGTCACATATGTGCTGAAGGAGGTGGAAATATCCCCGGTCAGATATTCCGCAGTGTACGAAGACAAGACCTATGCGGTGCTTGATTATGAGTTGATGGATGACCATGTAGCGTTGCTCGTTTTTCGCAATGCGTTGCAGCGCACCGGGATGGTGTTGCTGACCCGGTGCGGCGATACCCTTGCAGTTTCCGATCTGCCGGAACTTCCGCCACAATTGCTCCGCAGGGATTTTCTTTCAAATGTTCATTATTATTCACGGGGAGGGATGGCTTACCAGTGTTATTTCAACCCGGATGATCAAAGCCTTGGTTTTCTGCATCCGATCTCCATTGATTCCCTGGAAAAATATGTCATGCCATACCTTTTCCGGATTTCCGGACGGCTTTATTTCCAGGAAAAGGTGCTGCACGGATTTGGGCCCGCCATTGCTTATTACAGCAAAGATGGTGGAAAACAGTACATAAAGAATTGTCTGAATGAAAAAAAAATATCGGAATACAACGATGACATGGCATTCTATCTCAGATGGAACGGCGCAATCGGCAGCTATGTTTTTCCCGGGGATGACATCGAAAGTGAGGAACGGTTCGATTTCTCCATGAGGCAGGGAGAAGGAGGCAGTTATGGCAAAAACGAAGCCAGAGCACACCAGTTCGAATTTTACAACATGACCTACCCGTTGCTCAAACTCAGTGAGGACACCATGGCCTTCTTCAATTTCGGGAGCGACCTCCTGGAATTGCTCGATCCCGATGGCAAAGTAATTGCAACTGCTCCCATCAGTTTTCACAAAGGATCCCAAGGCATCAACCCTCTGGCAAATAATGACAGGGTTGAAAATGACGGTTGGCGATGGGGTACACAGATCATGACCGATGAAGCATCCCATGCCATGTATACGATTTTTCTGCGGAGCGGAATGGTGATGATCAGGAAGATCGATCCCAAAACCGGGAACCTCGGTGTTGCCACCATCATTCCATTCCCGTTTCCGGAAAAAATAAAAATTTACAAAGGTGAAGCATTTTTCCTGTGTAAAGAGAGCGGAAATAATGAAAACTGGAAACTGTTGAAATGCAACATCCGATGAACAGGACCATGAAACCTCAAAATTGCCTGAAGAATAGCATCTTATTGCCCGTCCTTGTTCTTGCATCGCTGGTTTCATTTTCCCAGACAAGGATACAGGGTTCCGTGAAGGATGCAGAAACCAGTGACGAACTTCCCTGGTGCAGCATCTCCGTGAAAGGTGCCGGAAAAGGGGCCATTACCAACATCGAAGGGACCTTTGCCATATCCGTCAATTTGCAGGAAGACACTCTGCTTTTCTCCTATGTAGGATATAAGGCCATTGAAGTACCGGCTTCTGTGGTATCACAGAAAAAAACAGTGCTCCTTGAACGAGCAGGTATCCAACTGGAGGAATTAACGGTGCATGCAGACAATGATTACCTGTACGAGATTCTTGACCACTGCAGGAAGAAAATAATGAAAAATAAGCGTTACCAGGTTGCAAAAGTATATTATGGGATTGAAACGCAAACAGAGGAGCAGCCGATCGAATTGCTTGAGTGCTACTATAATGGTTATCTGGAGGGGTTAACCATCAAAAGCCTGCTCTTCCGAAACGGCAGGATTGGATTGGCAGAGTTGGATCAGCGTTATTTTTTAACCTTGAACTCATCTATGGCCATTAGTCAGGTTGACCTGGTCCGGCAGAATGCTGATTACCCTTCCATTCCCATGCAATTTACGAAAAAGAGTCTTAAAAAGATTTTCCGGCTTACGATGGAACCGGGCGAAAATGGCATGTACCATATTGGTTTTCAACCATGGCAGGATATCCATAATCACTTCTCAGGGGAAATATGGATTGACCGGAAAACCTATGCTCTGGTTAAAATTGACCTTGCTATCAGCAACGCCGCCCGCCATCCCTTTATCCCCATATTTAAAATTGATCGCCTCAGCAATGTGGATATTAAGATCAGCCATACGTTTAAAAATGATGGTTTTTCCAATTCCCCCGATTATATCAACTTTAGTTACCATGTCACTTATAAAAGTGCCAGGGACGATCCCGGATCCATGACGCCGTCGGTCATTCAGAGGGAGATCGATACCCGGGGAGTCCTCTGTTTTTATGACTACGACGATCCCTTTATCATCCCCCGGTTTGATTATGATGCCAATTATGATGATTACAGGAAAATGTCGATCATACCGTTTAATGAATTTTTCTGGGATAATAACAACACCCTGATCCTCACCGAAAAACAAAAGGAGAGCATCGGCTTTTTTGCAGATAACGGGCTGTTGGTCAATTTCGAAAAGGGAAGTTACGGGAAAGACTTTCTTACCCTTACCCACTACGATTCATCGTTATATGAGAACTTTTATACATTCTGGGATCCCGTCAAACGGTTTTCATTGAACAGGAACCTGCCCCAGAACAAGATCTACAAGCAGAGTGAGATCAACAGAAACATTTTAACGGACAAGTACAACCTGCATCACCTTGAGGTACAGTTACTCCTCGATGTTACCAGCGTTGACAATACCTTTTTCTGTAAATCCTATGCGGTGTTTGATGAAAAAAAAACATATTTTCACCTTCCCGATGAACCCGAAACCACGACCTTTCTGAATATTTTCTTTGATCTCTGTGAAATTGAAAGAAGGAAAATGGAACAGGCACTCAATACTTCCGCTTTCACGGCAAAGCAAATTGACTCTGTTTACAAAAGCCACCTCGGAAACATGAAGAAAATAACCACAAAATACCTGGATGAGGCGAAATTGGGGAAGAGTAAGAGAGCGATGTCTAAATGGAATTCAGAGGTGTTGGAAATTCTCGGTATCGATAACATGAAGATGTTCCAGGAAAAAGAAGAAAAATAGGGGAGAATTTCAATTGTTGTAAGTGATATGTCTCAAGCTGAAAGTACCGTAACACAAATCTCCTTCAGGATAGGAATAAACTGTTTCAGCAGATGTTGACAGCCTGTATCCGTCAACTTCCCTGTACTCCTTCAAGGGGGTTGACCAAGGTAAAAGCTGCATGGTGTTGTTTTCGCCGGCTGCGTACCTGTCTTTAGAAATGAAGTTAACAAGTTCACCCTTATCATTAAAATATAGCCTGGCAGATATGGTGATCCCGTTGTTTGAAAATTCGGCATTTACACTACTGCTGTCTGAATCAAGCCATTTTATTCTTTTATCAATCAAGGTAGCAGGCGCCATGCAGCACATATCATTAAAAAAGGTCACTGTTTCGGAAATTCCCATCTCTTTTCCCGACTGGTACTGCACTTTAAATAGCGACAACAATCGAATATCCATAAAAGCATCACCATTTTTAAAACAATGAAAACCGGCAACAGGTAACCCTTTCATGACTGCTTTCAAAAAGAAAAACCGGGCTGCAGCATCCAGGAAATTGTATTGCTCTGAAGTAAACGGCATCCAGGGAGATTGTTCGTCCTTCCTGATTTTTCCGGAAAATTCTATTCTGAAATTGTTCACTTTCGGTTTGCCGATTGAACCTGTATATCGGATATATTTTTTCACCGGTTCAGGAACATCGAGAAGATCCTTTTCCGTTAATAATGATTCATGAAGGGAATTTGCGCAAGTCAAATCCAGATTCACTTCCCTTTGATAAAAATGGTAAAAGGATGAAGTTCCATAACCGATAATTGCTCCTGCCAGGATTATAATATTTGCGATGGTTCCGAATTTCCCGTCTTTCCATACAGAAATGATGAGGAAGGTAGAAAGGAGCAATGCAACAAATGCAACCAAATACCACCAATCAGCTTTTGCAAGAAAAGCAATACCTGCCGCCAAAAATAAAACACACGCCACCAGCCAGAAGAGTCCGGATACTTTTGACATTTCTGAAGGGATATTTTCGATCCGGGCATAGCCAAACGCTTTTGTAAAACCCATCAGGTGGATGGCTCCATGTAAAAAAAGCAGTGCTGCAAAAATGTACTTCATAATCTCATAATTTAAAATGGTAATATAACATATTTATTAATCCCGGATGGGTTTTTATTTATAAATGCCAGCCAATTTTAAGTGAAACTTCCCACTGAAATTGTTGTTGCCAATGATACCAATGCAATAAAAAGAAACAGTTGTTTTTTCATATCATCATGTGTTAAAATTTATGATGCAAATTTCAACACAATAGTAAGTTCAATTGCTCCACATTTGTTACCAAATTGCTATTTGATAAAAAATCCCGAACGGATCCGGCTTAATGACTTCGGGGCAATACTGTTTTTAATTCTGCTCTTCTTATCCATAACTAATTGATGGTGAAGCTATTTCAGCGTGTGTCATAATGATTGCGTGGATGTAACTCTCATGGATCAATTGAAGTTAAGGTAGAAAAGGTTCTGATTGTTTTTTTTATGAAGGGATAAGATTATAGTTTTATAAATTTCTTAATCACAATTTCCTTGCCGGTCTTTGCTTTTACGAAATAAACCCCGTAACTTATCGGTGGTGGGATTTGGAAAAACAGAGAAGTTAAACGAATTGCTTAATTCGTTGACCGCAAAAATTGTGTTGCAACTCCGCATCGGACGGCTCACCGTTACAAATGCCGGATCAACCGTTATAATGCGGTAAGAACGGTTAAAGGAGGCAGCCGTTTGTACATACCGGGTCCCATTGGGCCAGTTTTCCCCTATGGTATCTCCCTTTCTGTCTGCAACCACATTTTGGTGTTCATGGCCGTTCAGGACAACATCCACATGATTTGAATCGCAGATATTCAGGAAATTGGTCCGGTTTTTTACGATTGAGTTATCAGCGGTATCTAAGATTTCACCGGAAAAGGGGGTTCCATCTGAGTTCGTTCCGCGGGCGTTCACTGCCGGATGATGGAAGACAATGATTTTTCTTTTGTTGCCGGTCATTGCCAATGTGTTTCTCAGCCAGCTGATTTGAGCATCGGTGATCCCGGTTCCTTTGATATTGGGAGTGGTGGGAGGAGTTGGATACG
>JAPLDG010000067.1 GCA_026391845.1 Bacteroidota bacterium
AACACCATAGAGTGTTTCTGTTGACCCGATTTCAAATGCAGTATAACCATTTCTCACAAAACTGAGAAACCCAATCGGAACACCTTTTTCAAGAGAATCTGCATAATTGATAAACCCTAACTGAACTCCTCTCAGTTTCCCGGCGTAGTTAAATAACCCGGAAATCTGGGTGCCTGAGAGCCTGCCCGATGTTATGTTGGCAAGTCCGCCGATTTGCAAGCCCTGGTTGTTGCCGGGTACAACATTTAAAAGCCCGCTTAACTGGGTGACCTTCGGCCCGGGTGAATAATTGAGCAGCCCGGAGAATTGAACCCCTTTCGTTTCTTTGAGTACGATATTGCATAACCCGCTGAACTGTGCTCCTCGCATCGTACCCTGCAGGACACTGCCCAATCCTGAAAATTCTACACCATCTATGCCTCCGGCATAACCAGCCAGGAGGTTGATTGAGAATTTATTGGTGATGTTCCATGAATTAAGTCCATTGCTGCTCAGGGGCGTTATAAATCCGACCTGCAGCGATCTGGTTTTGATGTTTGTGGTATCCTGTGCTGGTAAAAAGGCGGGAAAAATAACACAGGCTGTGATAATCAGTTTTTCAATCATTTTCATCATGGGAAATTTCAGTTTTTGATTTGGACCCCTATCATGGGATGAATTTTATTTCCAGATGTATTACCTTTTGATTTTTTAACGATTAAGCATATAATTAATGTTCGGCAGTTTATTCCTCGCGGATTTTCGCAGAAAAGGTCGCAGATTTTGCAGATGACACAAATATGACAGGCATATGAAAACAGAAAATGAAGTCTCGTATCTGATACGAGGAGCGGTATTTAAAATATATAACCGGCTTGAAGTCCTTGTTTGATCTGCATTCTTTTCTGCGAAAATCTGCGAGAAAAAATCCACCTGAAAAATCGTGAAAGGAAATCTAAAACCGAACCCCCAACACACCTCCGATCCACATCTGGATGGATGCATTTTCGGTTGACTTAAAATAAAAATCATAGGTGGAAAGTCCCCTGGAAGTGGCACTGGGCTTGCCTTTGGAGAATACAAAACAGTTGTACGAAGGTCCCATGAAGATCGCAAAATGTTTGACCAGCCTGAACTCCAGTGCAGGGTTGAATTTAAGAAGCAACCCGTGATAAATCGTATCGGTTGGATGGTAAACAAATCCCGCCGAAGCATCCACGTTCAATGAAAACTTCTTTGCAATTTTCAGGATCGTACCTACGCCATAGGAGCCCTGCAATTTATAGTCACTCCCGATGCCGGCCTGTACGAAATTGTAAAATGATCTGGTACCCGATTTGAATGCCACATTTCCGTAAAATATTTCGTTTCCGGATACTTCAAACAAATGGTATCCGTTTTGGACGTAGCTGAAAAGTCCGATGGGAACGCCTCGTTCAACAGTGTTGGCGACATTGATAAGACCTATCTGCACTCCATGCACGAAGGTGGAATAATTCAGGAAACCCGCAATTTGAACACCGTTGTTGTGCTTTCGTGACACGTTGATCAGCCCAGCCAGCTGTAAGCCATCCAGATTATTGCCATAGTTCACCAATCCGGATATCTGCACCTTTCGGATGTCTTTCAGCGTAAGGTTCAATAACCCTGACATCTGCCAGCCATCGCAGTTATTTGTCACAATATTGGCCAATCCGCTAATCTGGATGCCTTTGATCCTGCCGGTGATAATGTTGGCAAGCCCGCCAACCTGCAAACCACTGATGGTGTCAGGAACATAGTTGAAGAGCCCGCCAACCTGTACTCCTTCGAATTGTCCGAAATCGAAGTTGAATAATCCTCCAATCTGACAACCTTTTCCGCGACCTCCTGCAATATTCGCCAATCCACCGATCTGTAGTCCGCGGATTGTATTCCGGCTGATATTCAGTAATCCTCCTACCTCGAGGCCATTCAATCCACCTGTATATCCGGCCAGGAGGTTGAGGGAAAACCTGTTGGTAATAGAACCTGTGACCTTCCAGTTCGTGCCGATATATGGGATGACAGAGGCCTGGAATGTCCGCGATGAGCGTACTTCAAGATTTTGTGAATTGACCATCGTTTCTCTTGGAACAAGCCATTGCACCAGTCCCATTTGGTCTGTGACATTGACCGTTACCAATCCCGGAAGAACAGCTATTCGGGAAAGGCTCACTTCAACCGGACGGAGCAGAACATCGACTTGTTGCCGTGATGCCTGCCAGATGAAAACGATCGTATCTGCATAACCCGATTTACAATAGGTAAGGGCTCTGACTTTCTTTCCGGAAGGGATTACCAGTTTGTAGACGCCACTTTCGGTGGTGATAGCCGATTTTTTATTCACAACTTCATAAACTGTAACGTCAGCCAGCGGTTTGCGGTCGAAGGCGTCCAGGATATTCCCGTCAACCCTGATGTCAGGGAATGGTGTTTTTTCCTGACCGGCTTTTTTGCTGCTCACCAAAATAACATGGTTTCCAACCTCCCTGGGACGAACATCTTTTCCAAGGATATCACGAAGAAGTTTATTTACAGGCGTGTTGGTAGCCTTCAATCGAACCATCTGGCTTCCCCGTATCAGGTCTGCATCATAAGAAAAGCGGAAATTTCCGGCTTTTCCGATCTCCCGCAGGGCGACTTCCAGTGTGCAATTCGGAAGATCGAAAGAGACTCTCCTGGATAAATAGTTTGTCTGGGCAACAAGCATGGCGCCGCTCAGGTTCATCAGGAAAAAAATGAAGAAAGTTTTGGTTATCCTA
>JAPLDG010000338.1:0-59907 GCA_026391845.1 Bacteroidota bacterium
AGGCAAACCGATTTATTGAATGGTTTACATACAGTGATGAAAGCATAGACGGGAAAAGCAAAACAAAAGCGTATGCAATGTTTGAAAGTACTTTTATCAACAGCATAAAAGTTGGTACCACAAATGGTTTGCAACAAATACACGCATATTTGTTTGGCGGATTGTATGATTTTGCGGGACAAATCAGACAAAAAAATATTTCAAAAGGGGGTTTTCAATTTGCCGTATCACGCTTTTTAGGCGACACATTAAAGCAAATAGAAGTAATGCCCGAAACTACATTTGACGAAATCCTAAACAAATATGTAGAAATGAACATTGCACACCCTTTTATGGAAGGTAATGGCAGAAGCGCTAGAATATGGTTGGATTTGATACTAAAAAGACGTCTCAAAAAATGCGTCGATTGGAGTAAAATAAGCAAGCGAGATTACATGAACGCAATGATGGTAAGTCCAACCAAAAGTAGTGTTCTAAAAACACTTTTGGGAAAAGCGCTCACCCCAAAAATAAACGACCGCGAAATGTTTATGAAACGGATTGACTATTCATATTACTACGAAGAAAATGAGTAATGGAGAAAGTCAAAAAAAGGGGGCAGAGCTCAAAGGAAAAATGAAAAGCTAAACGGCAAAATCGAAAACAACGAACCGCCAACACGCTTATGGCAGCTTGATAATCTCCACACGCCTGTTCTTTGCTTTTCCCTGCTCATTGCGGTTATCGGCAACCGGCTTTTCCTGTCCCCAGCCAACATATGCCAGCCTTGATTTATCAACCCCCTTGGCAATCAGTGCGTCAACAACTGATTTAGCTCTGTCATTGGAAAGTTTTTTATTGCTTTCTGCATTACCAACGTTGTCAGTATGACCTTCGATGCTGATTTTTAAAGTTTTATCAAGATCCATTAACTGATAAACCTGATCAATGATTGGCAGCGATTCCGGCTGAATGATCGATTTTCCTGTTTCAAACAGAATATTGAGGGTAATGAATCCATCCTTGTTTAGTGCGTCAAGCATTTCATTTACAGCAATATCTTGTTTCATAGCCTCCAACTCAAGCACATTCAGCAAAATATCACTGTTATTGGTACAAGCAACTTTTATCCGGTACTCTTTACCGTTTTTTTTCAGTTCATAGCAACCCAACCCATCCTCTTCATAAATTTTAACGCCCCCGATTTTAGTGATGGCATTGGCATAATTTTTTATGATCTGAAAACGGCTTGGTTCTGTTTTTCCTGATTCCAGATAAAACACATACCAAGCGTAGGTAAGAGTTCCTTCCAGTTTTACATCCTGACCACCTTTGTCATAAAAATCGAGCTGGTTATAGTTCTGGGTACATTCTAAAATATAGTATCCAGGCATGCGCGTAAACAGCGGATGGTCTTTGCATCCTTCTAGGTCTTCCTGGGCAAAACCACCTTGCATGAAGGTCAAAACGAGTACAATGGAAAAAATCAGTTTTTTCATCTTTTTTAAATTAGGAATGTCTGTTAATATTGTTTCATTTAATAAAAGTTCCGGTCCTGAACTCCCTGAAAGCGATGTCCAGCTCCTCTTGGGAGTTCATGACAATCGGCCCCCTCCAGGCGATGGGTTCCCGGATGGGTTTACCGGAGATCAGGATGAAACGGGCACCCAGACTTCCTGCCTTCGATTTGATCTGCTGGCCTTTGCTGAACAAGGCACCTTCCCCGTTTTGCAATGGACTTGTGCGTTTTTCATCCATCATAGCTTCGCCTTCATATACATATGCAAATACCGTATGATCCTGATTGACTGTAAGGATGAATTCAGTATTTCCGGGCATATCCACATCCAGGTATTCCGGGTCGGCAATGATATCCTGTGCGGGGCCCTGCACACCCCTAAAAATCCCGGCAATGACCTTCACCCTGATGTTATTTTCAAGAACTACCTCAGGAACATTTTTCGGGAATATCCTGGTATCGCGGGGCGATCATTTTTTGGGACGCCGGAAGGTTGACCCAAAGCTGAAAACCAAACATCCGGCCGCCATCCGATTTTGGCATCTCCTGGTGAATAATTCCGCTGCCCGCGGTCATCCATTGAATATCGCCTTTGCCGATAACACCGCTATTGCCCATGCTGTCGCCATGTTCCACGCGTCCGTCGAGCATATAGGTAACCGTTTCCATCCCCCGGTGGGGATGCCATGGAAACCCGGCCATAAAATCGGCAGGATTATCGGATCCAAAGAAGTCGAGCAATAAAAAAGGATCGAGCAAACCCTCTTCATAAAACCCGAAAATCCTTGTCAACCGAACCCCGGCGCCATCATGGGTAGGTTTTCCACGTATTATTTTCTCAATTCTTCTGTATTCAGGCATGGTGTTTTCTATACTGGTCATGATGATTATTCTTATTTTTTCATCGGCAATCGTTTCCTCCGGATGCCATCGAATTGAAATAACGCGTTGGCCACTGCTGCTGCAGTAGGTACCAATCCGATTTCGCCGATACCTTTGGCGCCATAGGGGCCGACCGGATCAGCCTCTTCGATGCCGATCACAATGATTTCAGGGGTTTGTAAGGCATTCAGCACACCACAGTCAGACAACTTCAAACTCTCCAGCCTGCCCTCCTTCATTGGCAGGTCTTCAGAAAGGGCATAGCCCAGTCCCATGTGCACGGCTCCCTGGATCTGACCTTCAAAGAGCATGGGATTCATGATCTTTCCGGCATCGTGGGCCGCATAAACCTTGTCAACCTCCCCTGTTTCATTCAGCACAACAAGTTGGGCGGCATACCCGTAGGAATAATGTGTGATGATCTTGTCAACATCGGCGCCAGGTTTGGTAGTCCAGTCGCAATAGTACTTGCCGGGATAGGTATTGCCTGCAAGATTGAGAAGTGCATGTTGCATCGCATTACCAGCGATATCAAGGCATCCCGGAGTGAACTGGTCAAGGTCCTGGCGGAGGGCTGCTGAGGCATCGATGATGGCATTTCCCAAAAGGGCAGTTGCCCGCGAAGAGGTTGTCATCCCGGTAGGCAGGCAGGCTGATGTATCAACAACAACATCGATCATGGAGGCATTGATTCCTGTCTCCTGGTGAAGGGTCTGGATCGCGATATTCTGAACCCCCTGCCCCATCTCCGTCCAGCCGTGCTCGATGGATATCCGACCGGAAGCCAGCACGTTGATCCTGACGTCGCAAAAATCAGTCATTCCGTTTCCTACACCCGAGTTTTTTATTCCGCAGGCGAGTCCGGCATATTTTGCTGCATAGAATTGATCTTTCAATGCGAGCAGACAGGCTTTGATTCCGACACCTTCGCCCAGAATCTGCCCGGTAGCGGTCATTTTCCCCTTTTCCAGGGCATTATCGTACCGGAACTTCCATCGGTCGAAACCACCTTTTGCACATAGATCATCGATGCAGCTCTCCAGGGCAAAAGCCGCCTGATTTGCGCCAAATCCACGCATGGCGCCCGAAGGGATGTTATTGGTGTAAACCGTCAGAGATTCAATATCCACCGAAGGAAAGTGGTATCCTCCGCCTGCATGGCCTGCCACGCGTTCCATCACTTTCGCTCCAACCGAAGCATAGGCGCCGGTGTCGCCAATTGCCTTCAGACGCAATGCGGTGAGTTTGCCAGCTTTGTCACAACCCAAGGCAATATCCATCCATACCGGATGCCGCTTGGGATGCATGATGATGGATTCCTCTCTGGACAGGTGCAATTTAACCGGTTGTTGCAGCAAAAAAGCAAACAGCGCAGCATGTCCCTGAACGGTCATATCCTCGCGCCCGCCAAAACCTCCGCCACAGGGGACAAGCGTTACATGAACCTGATCTTCGCCCAGTCCAAGCAGCGAAGCCACTTGCCGCTGATCCACGTAGATGCCCTGTCCCTGGCTGAAAAGATGAATTCCATCTCCTTCGGGGAGCGCTACCGCCGCTTCTGTTTCCAGAAAGGCATGCTCGATGCGCTGGGTTTCGTAGATTCCGGATGATTGAAATGCAGATTTTAACAACAGTGGATCAACCGGATCACCTCTTCGGACGAGGCATTTTTCAAGGAGGTTGGGCTTTTCAGGATGCACCCGCGGGGAGTCCGGCTCAAGGGCCTTTTGTGGATCGGCTACCGGCTCAAGCACCTCATATTCAACCTGAATCAGCTGCGCAGCCCGACGGGCGGTAATTTCATCAACGGCGACGACTCCCGCAATCACATCGCCGATATATCTTGTTATTTCACCAGGCGCGATCATCAGAGGCCAATCGCTGACGATCAATCCGGTAAAACGCTCACCGGGAATATCTGATGCAGTGAATACCCTGATCACACCCTCGGTTTGTCTGGCTTCTGTCGTATCTATCGCTATCACACGGGCCCTGGGATGGTCACTGAGCCGAAGGGCGCTGTGGAGCAGACCTTTAACCCGCATATCATCGACGAACAACCGTTTGCCAATAGCCGTTGCGTACGCCTCGTATTTGGGAAGGGATTCACCGATACCGGCTGACAATCCTGACAAAATGGTATCCTCGTTATAAAATCTCTTTTCCTGGCCGGATGGGGCATCAAAGCCCGGTGATGGAGATTCGCGGAGATTTTTCAATGCCGCTTCAATGGCATCAATAATCTTCACATATCCTGTGCACCTGCACAAATTCAGGTTGATGGCTTTTTTGATCTGGTCCCGGTCGGGAGTTGGATTTTCAGCGAAAAGGACTTTGGTTCGCATGATCAGGCCCGGAGTGCAAAATCCGCATTGAACCGCACCCTTCTCCACATAAGCCCTGGCAATTACATCCCGAACGACTTCCGGAATACCCTCCATGGTAAATACCTGCGAACCTTCCAGGAACTTCATCTTCCGGGTGCAGGATAATCTTGCCTTGCCATCAATCTCCACCATGCAGGCGCCACATGCGGCCTGGCCTGAACAGCCGTCTTTTACCGAGGTAATTCCTGCGATTTCCCTCAGATAATGCAACAGGGAGCGATTTTCGTCTCCGATGTACTCTGTTTTCAGGTGGTTCAGATAAAATGTGATCATTTCACAACAAGTTTGATTTTTGAGGATGTATAACGCTATGGGTGAACATCATACCATCATACGTTCGAAGGATACCAAATCAGGTTCAACGGGTGCGGGCATGTGAATGGACGATTGAACCGCAGATAAATCCTTCAACCCGCTGCCAGTGAGTAAAACTACATTTTTTGATCGGGCAGGGATCAACCCTTGTTCCCGGTACTTCAGCATGCCGGCGTAGGCAGCAACTGCGGCAGGTTCGGAGAATATTCCTGTTGAGTGCGAAAGTTGGAGTGCAGCCTCCAGAATTTCCTGATCCGAGACCATTACCGATTCGCCCTGGTATTTTTCCATATATGCGGCCGTCATGTGAAAGCACCGTGGTACATCTACCGAAATAGAATCGGCAATGGTTTTTGAAGGTTTGGCTTCAAATACAGTCCTTTTCAGATTATTGATAAGGTTGCTGCTACCGTTCGCCTGAACCGCAACCAGGACCGGCATCCGGTCAATCAGCCCAAGGTTCAGAAGGTCTTCGAATCCTTTGCACACACCCGAATAGATGACCCCATCGCCCACAGGGATAAAAATCCTGTCGGGTATCTGCTGATGCAGCTGCCGGTAAATTTCAAAGGAAACGCTCTTTTTCCCTTCGATGGTTAAGGGGTTATAGGCTGTATTCCGGTTATAATAACCATGTTTTCCTGAAATCTGTACGCTGAGATCAAAGGCATCATCATAGGTGCCCTTAACCGGAACCAGGACTGCGCCGTACATGAGGATCTGGGTGAGTTTAGCCAGGGGTGCTGCTGCCGGCACAATAATGATCGCCCGCTGCCCCTGTGATGCGCAAATTCCGGCAAGAGATGATCCCGCATTGCCCGTGGAAGCCGCAATCAGGGTAAGGATACCATTTTCCCGAGCCCATGCGGAAACCAGGGCTGAGGCCCGATCCTTGAAGGAAAATGTAGGGTTTTGAGAATCATCTTTCAGATATAGCTCAAAATCATCGCTTCCAGGCTTTTCAGATTGTTCCCGGGCCACATTCTCAACTTTGTATAAAGGTGTATCCCCTACGCGCAATATTGGCCAGGAATCTATCCCCTTCAATGGCAGCAACGGAAGAAAATGATGCTGTTCCAACTGTTCAAAAAGTTTATCGGGAGGAGATAAACCGCGAATTCGTTCGTACTGATAAACTGTTTTCAGCACCCCCCTCGGAGGCAGTCCAGCACTGTTCAATGCTTCGCATGCCGGGCAAAGATAGATGATTGCATCCCCCGGATAGGCTGCGTTGCAATCGATGCATTCAAAGTGAAACTTTTCAGGCATATTTTTTCTATAGCCCTGTTTGTTCGTTGAATTCGTTGATCAGTTCATCCCAGCGGGCAGGCTGGTTGAAAATCTGTCGCCAGATCTGACGATCTTCCCATAACTGTCGGAGATCCTCCACCTCTTTGCCCTGTTGTTCGATCCAGGTGAAATACTTCAGGTTGTGGATGGCTTTCCGGTCGTTGTAACCGAGTTCCTTCATGGTCGAGGGAGCCGTTCCCAGCATGCATTTTTCGTGGTCGCGGGCAGCCTGTAAAAATGAATATGAACCTCGCTCAGCGGTAAGTTCCACCAACCGTGAACCATACATTTCGGCAGAGTCGGTGGCAATGGTCATCATGACATCTTCACCGGTAAATTCAAAGTGCTTTGCGGTCTTGATGGCAGAAAGAATATTTCCGATTCCGGAGATGCCAATCGTGTCAAGCATGGCGATCAGACTCTTGTCAACTCCGTTGGCCGCCAGATATTCGTGGCCCTCTTTTTCGTTAAACAGTCGCAGCAGCCTCATGCAATCCTCATCATCAATGGCGGTCACCACATCTGTATTGAGTACATTGTGAATCCACGGGACATGTTTGTCGCCGATTCCCTCAATCCGATGGCCGCCAAAACCATTCTGCAGCAGTGTAGGGCATTGTAACGCCTCTGAAGCCACAACCTTCAGATGCGGGAATTTAGTGCGCAGGTAATCGCCGGCAGCGATCGTTCCGGCCGACCCGGTGGCAGAAATATAGGCTGCAAACTGCGTATCAGGTCCGGCAACCATCCGGAAAGTCTCCTCGAGTGCATTGCCTGTGACTTCATAGTGCCAGCAGGAATTTCCAAACTCCTCAAACTGATTGAAGATCATGCAATCCTTCCTTGTGCGTTTGATTTCCCAGCATTTGTCGTAAATTTCCTTTACGTTCGACTCGCATCCGGGAGTTGCGATCACTTCGGCGCCGATCTCTTCAAGCCAGGCGAATCGCTCGCGGCTCATCTCCTCAGGGAGAATGGCTACAGCCGTGACATCCATGAGGTAAGAGTCAAACGCGCCCCCTCGGCAATAATTCCCGGTTGACGGCCAAACGGCTTTATGATAGGTGGGATCAAACCCTCCGGTAATGATCCGCGGCGCCAGGCATCCATAGGCTGCGCCCACCTTGTGTGCCCCGGTCGGGAACCATTTGCCAAGCATGACAACGATTCGGGCATCAATACCGGTTAGCGCTTTGGGCAGTTCAATGAAGTTGGGCGCTCCGAACAAGCCGCCGGATATCTTTGGTTCATTTTTCCAGGTAATCCGGAATAAATTCAGCGGATGAAGATCCCACAACCCTATGTTTTTCAATTTGTCTTTGATGCTGCCAGGTATCAGTTCCGGGTTTTGCATCTGTGCGAAAGTGGGAAGGATGATCCCCTTTTCACGGTAATGCCTGATGGCTTTTTGCAATACTGTTTGATCAACAACACTGGTTGTAATTGGTATCATAATTATTCACTTTTAATATTAATTGTTCGTTCTTAATCTCTGGCGGCTATTTGCATGGCCCCTTTGAGGATGATGCTCATCCCGGCAGCAAATTCAAAATGGAATTCCCTGACACAAGGTGTCAGGAATTTCACGCTGAGCAAGGTAAAATTATCAGGATTAATGATCGCTCTGACCTGATTGGTCTCATAAATATATTGCCCCCCGGCCAAACTCAGGGTTCTGATATTATCCTGATCCTTATAGACCAGCATGATCTTTTCAGGCAATCGGCTGATTAAAAAGCCTGCCGCTTCCTGATTCAGTGATTTTGCAGAGAGCGAAATCCCCGGTTTATCGGCAAAGGGGCGGCCACTGCTGGGGCAGAAAGTTGTGCAGTTACCGCATTCGTTGCAGAGGTCGCGGATATTCAGAATTTGAAATTGCTGACCAACCCTGAATATCTTATCCGCTTCAATGGCAATGGTGCCATCATCCTTTAAAACCGCCTTTTGAAGGGAATAGCTGACTGGTTCAATCTGGTATCCGAAGTTGGCCAGGTTTGGGCAAACTGAAACGCATACATTGCAGATTTCATCACATTGCAGGCATCGCGACGCTTCTTTGCGCGCCTCTTCTGCAGTCAGAGAAGCGATGACCATTTCAAAATTCTGACGATTATCCAGGGCGGTTTCCATCGGGTGAAAGCCATATTCTCGAGTGGCCTTGCGATGCAGCAGAGACTGAAGGGTTGAGGCCCCTTCCCCTGCCACTCTCGCGAAAAGAGAGGGGAGGACCCCACCCCCGACCCCTCCCCTTGCAGGGGCGGGGAGAAAGTGCTCCATATCTGTGAGAATCTCCAGCGCCGCTTTTCGGCCATCGGCAATGGCATTGATGGCTGTAGATGCGCCACGCAGGGCATCACCACCGATGTAAAGCTTGGGGATTCTTGTTTTATACTCTCCCCTGACGGTCTTAAGATCCTCAGGATCAATAAAATTGATATCCAACTGCTGTCCGATGGCAGGAATAATGGTGTCGCATGAAATTTCAAAGTCCGAACCGGGGATGGCGACTGGGGAAGATCTTCCATCCGGGCCCTTCAAAGTCAGCATATTGCGTGTACAGATAAGCCCGGTAACCCTGCCGTCAACCGCTTGAACACTGGTCGGATTGGTGAGTTCCAGGATTTTGATGCCCTCCTCCAGTACTGCTTTGATTTCACCCTGATCGGCCGGCATTTCTTTGATGGTGCGACGGTAAATAATGGTCACACTCCCCTCCTTCCCGACCATGCGGCTTGCGGTTCGGGCGGCATCCATGGCAGTGTTCCCGCCACCGATGATGACTACCTGGCTACCCAGTTGAGTTGTACGGTACAACCTGACATCAAATAAAAACTCCAGAGGGTCAATCACTCCGTCTGATTCCACACCATCGATCTTCAGTTTCACCGACTTTTGCGCTCCGGCAGCGAGGAAAATCGCATCATAATCATCCCGGAGAGCCTCAAACCGATCGACATCAATGCAATGGTTATCCTGCAAGTGAATTCCCGATGCCAGGATCCGGTCAATATCCGTTTCAATTGCCTGTGAAGTGAGCCGGAAAGAGGGGATTGCCGCTGAAACCATGCCCCCGGCCAGATTTTTCTGTTCAAAAATATCAACTTCAAAACCAGCTTTGCGCAAGAACCAGCCACACGATAAACCGGCAGGTCCCGCCCCGATGATGGCAGCCTTTCTCCCCTCTTCTCCGGGGGGAAGTGCCTGAGGTGGGGTCATTTCCACCATCTCTGGTGCCGAAAGTGTTGTCATTTCCGCGACAAATCGTTTGATCTCCCTGATTTGCAATGGTTCATCATAATTAAGCCGTGTACATTTCAACTGGCACAAATGATCGCACACCATTCCTGTCACGGATGGAAAGGGATTGGTTCTGAAAATGGCTTCAAATGCCGCAGGAATATCGCCAGCGGAAGTGTGATGCATGTATTCGGGAATATCCTGATTGGTTGGACAGGTATCGGTACAAGGTGCATGGATGCAATCAAACCAACCGAGTTCCCGTGAAGTCTTGATGGATGGTTCAGTCAGAGAATGTTTGTGATAAGCAGGATTACCGGCGACCCGATCGGCATACTGGTTCAAATTGTATAGGGCCGGATGGGTAACATCACCGGCGGAACCTGCGACATTTAAAATATAATCATCGATGCTGTCAGCCTGTTTTAAGGCAAATTCATCACGAAGGTTTTCGATGTACTGATGCAACCGTCCGTATCCGCCGGGTTTGAGCAAGTCACTGCACACGGTCACAGGTTTCATTCCGCAGGATAACACATCAGCAATGTTGAAACAATCTACTCCGGCTGAAAACGAGACATCCAATGCCCCATCCAGGTCATTTTGCAGTTTTCGGGCCAACCTGATGCTGATGGGATGAAGCGCCCTGCCGCTCATGTACATCATGGGTTCCGATGACCCGAAAACATCTTTGTTATTTACACTTTCCAGTGTATTGGTGAGTTTCACACCAAACTGCAGTCCGTTTTCTCCGGAAGCCACACCGAGAGATTCCAATATTTTAAGTGCATCGGGATATTTCAGGTCGTGTTCAAAGGCCATGTCGGGCACTTCGGCAGTAAAACCAAGCGTTTTGTTGAGTAATTGGCGCAAATCTTTCGCTCCAAGCAAGGTTGGATTTAACTTGATGGTTGTATGTAATTTCTTCTCGCGGATCAGGTACAGTCCTATCTTTTCTATCTCATCCGGGGGACAGCCATGCATGGTACTCAGGGTGACATGATCAGAAATCCTGGCCGGGATATCGATCAGATCAATGGCGGGATAAATCGAACGGATGGAATTTTTCGCAGTGGCCAGCTCTTCACTGCAATCCAGCATGCGGTTGAAGAACCATTGGACATTGGTGTTCATGATTCCTTCCAGATTATACCCCACACTCATATTAAACATCGTTCCGCATGGTCCGGCGAAACCAAGTTCCCGGCGCAGGACATGAATGAGGATCCAGGCATTCAGGTACTCTGCAAATGATTCATGCACTTTTAGTTCCTGCGACCACTCACAGTTGTAACCTTCGTCCTGCATGTCGATACAGGGTTTGGAAACCTCGAGTTCGTCCAATGTCTGGATGGTCTTCAATTCGATATAGCGGGCGCCGCAAAGCCATCCTGCAACAATGTTGAGTGCAAGTTGAGTATGCGGGCCGGCGGCCACTCCGACTGGTGTTTCCAGATACTGTCCATATCTTACCAATCCGAAGCGGTCGGTAGACTGCGGCCGGTAAAACAAACTGCCGGGAATACCCATAAACCTGTTTTGCCGGATTTCGGCCAGGGTGAGTTGAAGTAGGTCTGGAAGTGATACTGTGCAAAAATTTCCGGTCACTGTTCCTTGATTTGTTTCTGTTGGATGAGTAGGCCCAAAATTAGAGATAATGCATGAGATTTGGCGTTGAAAAATGAAAAAATCAGGAAGATCGTTATCCGGAATGTATTTTGAGTCATTTTAGCTGTTAAATTTGTCACGATAAAAAAAACCGGATATTCCTATGCAAGCTATTGAACCATACATGAATGAGGCTTTTACTGAAGCATTTAATTCTGTCAGAAATAATGTTGGGGGACCTTTTGGCGCTGTTGTCGTAATGAATGGAAAAGTGATCGGAAAAGGCGGGAACATGGTAAGTTCACAAAATGATCCGACAGCCCATGCGGAGATCGTTGCCATCCGGGATGCCTGCCATAACATCAAAAACTTCGATCTTACCGGCGCAGTTCTCTACGCAACTTGTGAACCTTGCCCGATGTGCCTTTCTGCGATTTACTGGGCCAATATCCAGTCGGTTTTATATTGCTCGACACGCCTTGATGCTGAATCCATCGGATTTAAAGACAACCATATTTATGAAGAGCTAAACCTGCTTCCTGAAGAGCGAAAAATCGAATTCCTGCATATCGGACACCCCAAGGCGGCTGATCTTTTCAGGGAATGGACTGAAAAAAACGATAAAATTCCCTATTAACAGTCAGGTTGTAATCATCAAGAAAATAGCCGGAACGATCTTGTCCCGGCTATTTTTGATTTACAACAACTCACAGGAGCTGTTCCCGTGCAACACCGAAAATTACTGCTTGAGTATTTTTTTTGTCAAGCCATTTTTTCCGTTCACAACCCGGATGAAATAAAAACCAGTCGGTTTTCCTGAGAGTGAAAATTCCTTCTTAGATTCGCCGGTCATTTCATCCTCGAGGATCTTCTCTCCGCAGGTTCCAAATAACGCAACGTATACCTGACCAGATAAATTTTCATCCGATAGTTCGAGTGTGAACCGGCCTGTAGTCGGGTTGGGATAAACCTTGAAAAAAGATTCATCCTGCGAAGATGGAAGAATTTCCTCCACTGCAGAAGCGACCATCGGGGCGAGCAATGTGTTGCAATACTGTCCCGAGGTCGTAATATATCCGTGCAGGTTACCTCCCAGATACACCTTTGTCCCGTTCAGATAGCTGATCTTCTGCCCGGCGATCATGGTTACGCTGCCCGTGGCCTGAACAATGTAGGTCGTTCCTCCTCCGGCAACCGTTATGGTTTGCAGGGCATTGCTGCAATTGCCCGAATTCGAAATCGTAATGCCCTGCAGGGTAAGGTCCGATGTAATTACACCAACCACAACATCCATCACGTCGCTGCCCGCACAACCATTTTTATCAGTGGCAGTAAGGGTATAGCTCGTTGTAGATGCAGGTGAGGCCAAAGGGTTGGATAAAGTCGGGTTGGATAATGACCCGGCTGGTGACCATAGCCAGGTGTAAGGCGCCGTTCCGCCGGTTGCAGAACCGTTGAGTTGTACCGAACTGGTTTGCATATTGATGTCGGGTCCTGCATTCACGATCAGGGCATTTGCAGCAACCGAGATGTTTGCGTTTGCATAGAACGAGGTGATGATGGCTCCGGCCGGATCGCTGTATTCACAAGCGCCGGATGTCGGCGTATCCCAGGTTAGGGTTGTGGAAATTCCTGCATTGGCCTTGAAACGGTATTGAACCAACGTTCCTGTCCCGATGCTGGCCGATGTTGCCGATGCCCATGAAAAAATCACCTTGTTGCCGGTGTGGTTTACAACAAGCAATCCGCCGGTAAGTGAAGCGTTGACAGAATGGTATCCTTCATAGGTCATCTTGGTGGTGTCATAAATCATGGTCAGGGAAATGCTCCCGACATTGGTACAATTGGTCACGTTGACCGGGATGCTCAAATTACCTGTGCAGGAACCTGAAACGGCCCCCGGGGTGGTAGTGATGGCTGCCTGGGTCACGGTGAGCTGTGCAGGGTCAGACTGTGGTGGCTGCATCGGGCAGTAACCTCCCGAAGTCGTGATGGAACCATGAAGATAGCCTCCCTGGCTAACCTTCGTTCCGGCGAGATAGCTGATCTTCTGTCCGGCAATCATCGAGGCGTTGCCTCCCGTTTGTATAATGAAGGTGGTTCCGCCTCCAGCAACCGTAATGGTCTGTGTGGCATTGTAACATGTCGTTTGTCCGCTGCCAACAGTGTTATACTGAAGTGTCAGTGCATTGCTGAGAGATTGTGTGCATGACCCTGAAACAACACAACGGTAAAGATATCCATTCATCCCCGCAGAAGCAGGGTTGATTGTCAGGGTAGGCGTTGTTACTCCGGTGTAAGGGGAAACATTGGTGAGATTCGTCCAGGTTGTTCCGCCATTGGTACTTACCTGCCACAGATATCCCACGCCTGTTCCGGTTGCTGAAACCGAAAATGAGGTGCTCCCGGCGGCGTAAATGGTCTTGTTTACCGGCTGCACCGTTATCAGGGGCGCTGTATTGATCGTTGCACTGCCGTTGGTCCATGTTGAGAAGATTACCTGACCGCTGAGGTCGCTGAATTCGCAGTTGCCAGCTGTCTGGGTATCCCAGTTAAGGGAACTGGTACCTGACACTCCATCGAATTTCAGCTCAACAAGCACAGATCCGCCAGCGATTGTTGCAGATGTTATGTTCGACCAACTCAGCAATACCTTGCCCCCGGAGGCGCTGGCACTGAAAATTCCGCCTGAAACTGCCGGATTCAAATTTCCATAACCGGCATAAGTTAAGACGGATGAATTGTAACTCAGCGCCAGTGAAAACGAGGCAACTCCGATAAAATCCGTTACATTTACCGGGATGACGATCTGGCCCGGGCAGGCAGTTGCACTGCCACTGGTGGTGAGCACATTGGGCAAAACAGTCAGTATCGCCGGGTTTGAGAAGACAACCGGCAAACAACTTCCACTTATTTTGCAACGAAACTGGTAACCGGAGAGTTCAAGCTGGGCACCGGTGACAGACATGGTGGGGGTGGTAACCCCGGAATAGTATCCGGTATTGGTCATATCCGTGAAACTGCTCCCTCCGTTGGTGCTGATCTGCCACAGATATGACAATCCCGAACCGGTGGCTGTTGCACCGAATGTGGTATTCTGGCCTTTGGCGATGATCCTGTTCGACGGGTGTCCGGTAACCGTGGGCAACGCAAAAATGGTTTCGTTTCCATCGACAAAAACGGAAGTGATCCTTGAACCACTGAGAACCGTGTACTCACAATTCCCTTCAGTGGCGACATCCCACGTCAGCGGGCTGGTTCCGGTGGCCGAGGTAAACTGGAGTTCTACCAGTGTGCCGCTGCCTATGGTGGCTGCCGCAGCATTCGACCAGGTCATATAAACCTTCCCACCTGTTGCATTGACCACGAAGATACTTCCAACTGCTGTAAGCGCACCGTTGAGGTTTTGATACCCTGTATAGGTCAGGCAGGAGGCGTTGTAAGAAAAGGTCAGAGAGAAGGCTGCAACATCCGTGAAATTCGTTACTGTTACAGGAACAAGGAGACTCCCCGGACAGGAACCGTTTACAGGTGTGGGTAAGGTGGTGGTGATCGGATTGATGACCGTCAGGGTAACATCATTGGTGAACACTACCGGGGTGCAGGTACCGGTAAGCCGGCAATGGTATTTGTACCCGTTGTAGGTGAGCTGGGCATTGGTGAGGCTTAGCGTTGGGGTGGTCACACCCGAATAAGGCGCAACGTTTGTCAGGTTTGTCCATGTGCCGCCACCATTCGTACTCACTTGCCACAGGTAGGAGATTCCCGTACCCGCCGCAGAAACACTAAATGAAGTATTCTGCCCCACCAGCGCAGTTCTGTCAACCGGCTGGGTATTGATTACAGGTGGCTGATTGATGGTTAAGATTCCGTTTGTATAGGTAGCCGCCAGCGTATTGCCGCTTACATCGCTGTATTCGCAGTTCCCCGATGTCTGGGTATCCCAGGTCAGGCTCGTCGTGCTGGTCTCCGTGTGAAACCTCAGTTCCACCAGGGTAGTGTTTCCAAAATTTGCTGCAGACGTGTTGGCCCAACTGATAACCACCTTGTTACCGGTTGAATTGATGATCAGAAATCCGGTGGTTAGCGAAGGGTGAAGGTTCTTGTAACCCAGATAGGTTAGTTTGGTGTTGTCAAAATTCAGCACCAGTGAAATTGCCCCGACACCATTGCAGTTGGTCACTGTGATGGGTACCGCCGTGTCGCCGGGACAACTTGTCAGCGTCCCGGCCGTGGTGCCTATCTGGGACCGGACGATCCCGGCCCAGATCACCATCATGAATAGTGGTAGTATTTTTAAAATCATTGTCTTCATGGCGCACCGATTTTTAGTAAGATACCACTAACTTGATCATCTCGGAGAGGTTTTTGCCGCCACTGGTTTGTTCTATTTTTAATAAATAAATGCCTGGTTTAACGCTTGAAGCCCTTAAGGCAACTTTATGGGCGCCGGAGGAAAAATCACCAGTGGCAACATCCATCACGTGAGCCCCTAAGATATTCAGCAATGAAATATGCACTTTCCCCGGATTTTCTACCGAAAACTCAACCATTGAATTTTCTGTAACCGGATTCGGATAAACCGTCAAACCTGAGAACCCTTTTTCAGATTCGATACCGGTGAGGGTTGTGTTGATGGTCGGAATAGAGACAACCGCCCCCGGGTTTGGCGTGGCCAGTGCATCTGCAAATTCACATTCCTCAAAAAGATCCAATGAGATGCCTGAAGAAAGGCCAGAAAGGTCTCTGGCTTTCATTTTCAGGATTACAACCACCTCATCATTGCCGATATTCAAGGCATTCATGTCGCACCATCCCATTCTGAACAACCCGTCAACGGCCGTCCATGCGAATCCGCTCACACCATTGGCCAGACCGGCGCCGGTGATTTCCAGATACTGCTCAGGATAATAGAAGCCAAGCGAAATGGCGCCTGCCTGCATCCCTGTTTTCAGCTTCACCGGAAAATCGAATTCGCTGAATGACTCCACCAGTTGCGAACCTTCATGAACCAATCCGACAGACGAGTTGCTTTTTTTCGCCGGACCATAGCTGGCGTTTACGTCGCCGAAACACAGCATGGTGATGTTGTTGGTCACATTGCTTCCGTTCACGGTCAGGGTACTGGTGTTATAGAGGTAATCCCCGGCAGGAAATGAAGAAATAAGGGTTGAATAACGTTTCATCACCAGCATGGCATCCGTGCCGTTGATCGTGTGGCTGTAGTTGACATCGGCTGCCGCATAGTTTATCCCGGTAAGTGGGATGATTTGGGCAAAATGGTTCAGAATGGCCAGGGCATCCGTTGAGTTTACTCCTCCCCAAACAGCCGAAGGAGTGATGGTCATTTTGTAATTTCCGGATACAAAAGAAGGGAACGTATAAACACCCGATGCGTTTGTGGTGGTGGTTGCAATCGTTGCATTGCTGAAATTTTTAACTGTCATGGCCGCGGTCTTCATCGGGTTCGCACCTGCGTTTGCATATTTTACCGTTCCGGTCATTACCGTATTCGTGGTGGCTAATGACGGCACCTGTGCAATAGGATAGAAATAAACCCTGCCTTTGGCTGAATTATCTGATTTGTCGTATATCCTGTAAGTCGTCATGGTTGAATCGCCGGTTCCCCAGTAGTTATACCTTGCATTGACATCGGCTGTGGAATTGTTATAAAGTTCGTAAGTCCCATTGCTGTACAAGTTACAAGTTAACAAATCGGTGTTGCCCAGGGTATTGGTTGACGTTCCGTCAATGTAAATTCCATTTGTTGTGTTCAAGGTAAAGTCAGAGTTTTTAATGGTCAGACCGGAATTGTAACAACTTAACCCGTTGCCAACCGCCTGTGTCAGCACACAATGATCGAGGGTGGGTTGTGTGGTATTTTCGGTGCGCACATTGTAACCATTCGCTTTGCTGATATTACAATATTTCAGTGAACTGGTTGCGCCGGACCAATCGCTCCGGTCTTCGAAATAAATGCCATTCCAATCTCCGGCAACACTACTGTAAGGTTTAAAGGTTATGATGCTGTCTACCTTGCCAACTGCATACAATTCTGCTCCGTAATTAATATTCCAGCTGCTATATCCAAGCTGAATATTTTTTCCGGATGAAAAATTCAAGGTAATTCCCGGTTCAATAGTAAGCCGCGTGATGTCACCATATTTCCCAATCAGAATATTATCCAGAACCACGTATTCGGTATTGTCTTTATAAATAGTCCTGTTATCAGTATAAGATCCGCCGGATAGCGCCATCAAATTGATGGTATTGGCCAGGAAAGTATTGTTTCTATGAACAGGCGCCGAGGTCCAGTCCAGGAAATTGACCGGATACCGGCCATTGTTGTTAAAAGCACAGTAGGTAAATGATCCATACCCTGCATTGTACCTAAGGCCATCAGTTAATGCATCGGATAATGTACAATGGTCGATGGTTACACTGCCGGTGTTTTCACAAAGGACGTTGTAAGCATTTCCTTTACTTATCGTACAGTATTTCAATTGGTTGGTCGCTCCGCTCCAATCGCTCCTATCTTCAAAATAGATGCCATTCCAATCTCCTTTAACATCACTGTACGGTTTAAAAACAATGGCACTATCGGCTTTACCAACAGCATACAATTCCCCTCCGTAATTAATATTCCAGCTGGTATATCCAATCTGAATGTTTTTTCCGGATGCAAAATTCAAAGTCAAACCAGGTTCAATGGTAAGACGCCTGACTTCGCCATATCTCCCAATCAGAATATTATCCAAAATATAGTATCCGATACCATCATTCTGAAAGGTCCGGTGTTCAGTGAGGGAGCCACCAGAATAGGCGATCAGGTTAATGGCATTTCCCGTATACGTGTTCCCGTTCAGTGTCGGGAAGGTAAGAGGTTCGGTAAAATTAAGAGGATACCTGCCATTCGATTGGATTGTCGAATTCGTAATGGTATTATAAGCGCCATAAAATTTGATTCCATCCTGAGCAGCATTTCTGACAATGGTATGGTTTAGACTGGGTTGATACGTATTTTCAAAATATAAATTATATGCATTCGCTTTTTCCACAATACAGTAATCCATCACGGATGTCGCACCACTCCAATCGCTTCTGTCCTCAAAGTAGATACCTTCCCATCCACCGGCCAGGCCATTGATGGAGGTAAAGGTTATTAAACTGTCATGAGCGCCTATCGCATACAATTCCCCTCCATGGTTAACATTCCAGGACGAATATCCGACCTGAATATTTTTACCTGCAACCATTTTTATCGTATTTCCGGGTTCAATAGTCAAACGATTAACAGCACCATATTTCCCGATAGCCACGTTATCCATGATAAATATAGGAAACGGAAGGGAATTCCAGCGATAGTTTTCAGTCATAGTCCCACCCGGTAAAACAACCCCGTTATAGGTGTTATTTGTTAAAGTAACTGTTCCGAGGGGATTTTCAATCGTAAGGCTAATCGTTGGATAATAAAAGGCATACAGATTATTGCTGATGCTAGTGGCGGTGTAATTTGGCAATGATACCGTCGATGTCATATACACTCCTGCTCCACCGTTGTATGATATGGCACAGGTGATCAGCGATGGGTTTGAATTATACAGATAAAATCCAGCTTCCGTATTGCCGCGGATCGTTGAGTTCTGGACGATCAGATTTGACGTTTCAAGTCGCAGGCCGTGCCCGTCTGCATTCCGGATATTACACCGCGATAAAAGTGGTTCATTTGTCTGATTGCAAAAAAGATTTGCATTGTTGGCTCCAAAGCCCGCGTTGGCAATTACGGTGTAATTAAATTGTGAAGATACGCCGGCATCGCTCTCCGGCGCAAAGTATATGCCATCCCACTTGCCAGTTTCACTGTTATAGGAGAGGAATTTCACAGAGTCGGCGACGGTCCCGTTGCAAATCACGTTGGCCTGGCCAATGCTCAATCCGGTCTCAGGCAGGAACAGAATGGTAGTTCCCGCCTGGAAAGTATGCGTTCCTGTTGTAAATGAAATATCCGATGTGGCCCAGTATGGACTTGCAGCTGCTGTAAATGTGGTAGTGGCATTAAGATTCCCTGTCAGCTGGGTGCCAGGGGTGACTAATCGCATCTCATTCAACGTTGAATTTAAGGTTGCCGATCCGGTCATGACCGTTGCATATTGCAGGTACTGTTTGGTTTGATTGATGACAATCGGGGAAGCAGTTGCCAGCGCAGTCCAATTGCTCCAAATACCGTCACTGCCGGCAAGGCGATAGGTTACCTGCAGGTTTGCCGGCCCGGTATAAGATTTGGTGAAACAGAGTGAATCGATGTCCCTTGCCGCGCCAAGTTCATAAAACGGATTTGAAACGAACACCCCATGGGCGACGAAATTGGCTGTTAAAACCATATTGGCAAAGCGGCTGTTAATGATAGGAGTACCCGAGGTGTTGGTTCCTCCTGTGTAGTAAACCTGACCATTCCCCGTAAATGCGGATCCATCTTTGGTATTGTCATACATTACATTCAGCGACTGAGTCCAAACCAGTGGTGATGCATCGGCATTGGCATAATAGACTACATTGCTCGGCGTAGAGCCAATCACACCTGCCATGACGGTAATAACGCCGTTGGTAACAACCGATGAATGGTTGCTGATAGTCTGCAGCATCGAGGGTCCGGTGGGCCATGCTGTAATAGAGCCATCTGTTGCCACTGGGGTTGCAACATATAAAGTGCTTGATTTGAAACCTGTGTTGTCATACCCTCCGATGACATATATTTTGTTGTTGTAGGTCACAGTGCTATGTCTGTTGCGGGCTGCCGGCAGTACGGTACCTGTTGTAAATGCTGAAAGTGTGTTCAATGCATTGACCTTGGTAATGTAAACAGTATTTAATGCTGTTGTTTCAACTGTAGCGCTGGCTGATCCCCCGATCACATAGATGTAGCCCATCATATAGGTAGCAGTGTGGCCCCAGCGGTTGGCCGGGAGGGTGACGGCTGAGGTCTGCCATGCGCCGATCGTTCCATCCGTGTTTATGGCTGCATAATAAATGGTGTTATAAACCTGGGAATCATCGCGGCCGCCCATGACATATATCGTGTTGGTGCCGATTACCACGGCCGGATCTCGCAAAGCCACCGGCAATGGGTTCAGGGTCGTCCATCCGCTGATACCGCCTGATGAGATGGTTGCAACATAAACAGTATTTACACAGTTCACATTATTGTACCCCCCAACCAGATAAACATATCTGTCGTTCCATGAAACAGTTTTATGACCGGCAAGTGTTTGTGGAAGAACGGTGGTAGTAAGCCATGTGCCTACATCGCTTGCGGCATATTGAAGAGAAACATTGTTGCTGCCGACAATTACGTTGTTCAAAACCCCTTTGTTGAAGTCGGCATCGGTGGTTTGATAAAATTTAACCTGGGCGGTCAATGTTCCAATGCCCGTCAGCATAAAAGAAATAACTCCCAGGAACAAAACTTTAACTAAAAGTCTGTTTGTCTGAAAAAGTAATTGATTTTTCATAATGAACTGTTTTTAAATTTAGGGTTGGTATTTCATCGATTTAATTTCTTTTCAGGACCCCACCCTAAATCCCTCCCCAAACAGGGAGGGATTTGCTCCCCCTTCCCTTTTTGGGGAAGGGGGTCGGGGGGATGGGGTTGATCAACAAAATTGCACCTTATTAAAAAAACGCACAATGGCCTGTTTGGGTCATTTTCAATCACACGATTTTTTCCTTCAGCGCTTTTGCTACGGCATGAGCTTTAGAATGGACTTGAAGTTTTTCGTAAATATTCTTCACATGGTTTCTTACGGTTTTCTGTCTGATTAAAAGTGTTTCAGCAATCGCTACGTTGGTCATTCCCTGCGTGATGAGGTTTAAAATTTCCTTTTCACGGGGAGTAAGATTTGTTGGAGGAGCCACAATAGCCTTTTGCGGTTGAAACATGGCAAGCACCTGTTTTGCAACCATTGGAGTGAGGGCTGCTCCCCCTTCATAAACCTGGTGAATGGCTTCGAGGATTTTCTGGGGACTGGTTTTTTTCAGGATATAGCCGTCTGCACCTGCCTTTATCGCGCTCAGAATGCTCTCCTCATCATCCTGGATAGTGAGCATGATGATCTTCTGGGCGGGGAATTTTTCCTTGAAAAATGGAATCGCTTCAACTCCTGAAAGTTCCGGAAGATTGATGTCAAGTAAAATGATATCGGCAGGCTCCTGATTATCGAGCGCTTCTTCTGCCGAGCCCATTGCCCATAAAACCTGATAATCTGTAAAAGAGGAAATGAGGAACACAAGACTTTGCCTGAATTCAGAATGATCCTCCACAATTCCGATGGTTATTTTCATGTAAAAAATTTGACGCAAATTAAGTAGTAACAACGTATGAAACTATAGCCCGTTTGGGTCAAATCTTAAAGAAAATTTCTATCCTGCTCCCCGAACCAATCGTTGATTGCACCTTGAGGTCAATTCCCGACTCTGAGGCTCTCCGGTGCATGTTGATCAGGCCATTCCCATGCGAACCCAGCCGTGGCAGCTCGTTCACGTTGAAGCCCTTACCATCATCTGTTAACTGAATAAAAAAAGTATTGTCATGATACCAGGTGCGAAGTGTAACATGCCTGGCTGATCCATGCCGGATGATATTGTTCAGCGCCTCTTTCAGGATAAGGAACGCATCATGGCGCAATTTGTCGCGGAGAATGATCTCGTGGTCGGGGAGTTCAACTTTTTCTTCGAACCGAATCCCATTATCGGTTAATAAATCGAATGTCATGGCGCTCACTTTTGAGATCAGACTTCGCACGGAATCATTTCGCGGCGCGGTCATCCAGATGATATCAGTAATGGATTGCAAGGCGGTTTGGGTCAGCTCGGAAATTTTGTCAGACAACTTTTGGAAATTTAACGGCGACACATTGTTTATTCCTTTCAGCGTACTCGAATAGATGGAAATACTTCCAAGGGTAGAGGCCAGGTCATCATGTAGATCACGTGAAATTTTCTCTCTGAGCTCCACCTTTTCCTGTTCGGCTTCTCGTTTCAGGATCATCCTTTCAGTGATCAGATGCAAGATGATCAATCCGATGATGGCTACCACCGGTGATATGAAAAATAAGAGAATGGAGGAGCTGAAAAGAAAAACCTGGTCAACCAGGGCGAATACAATGAATATCACCAAACTCATCATCCATCTGATAACACCGATTCGTGCCGGTCCCTTACGGAGAAAATACAAATAGGCCATCAGAATCAAGAAAACCGCGGCATATTTGGCCATTTCAAGCTGAACCTCCGGATCTGTAAAAAACCGGATCACCGCCTTTTTTGAAAATGTATAGTATGCAGCAAATCCCGACTCCTCTTTAACCCGGATGACGGCTCCGGCTTTGACATCATTGATTCTGACCACTGAGCCGGATGCAGGAAATCTGACTACCGCATAATAATCCTTCCCCGGATTCAGCGCAAAAATCGCCTCCTTAGCCGAAATAGAGGCATACCCGCCACCCCCGCTAATTTCCCTGACACCCATGAGGCAGTCTGTTGGTTCATCTGTTTGTGTTGAATATAAGTATATTTTAGCGCCAATTGCATTCCGATTCGAGCGTGTACCTGAAAGCTTGAAAGTAACCGCATTTTTTTTCTCCATTTTATTCAGGAACAGGATGCTGCTGCCATTGATAAAATTTGCTGAATAGAGATCAACATCTCCGTCATTGTCAATATCACCGGCGGCACTTCCTGTGCAATAACCACTTAATTCAGCTCCGAAGTTACCGGTCACCTCCGTAAAATACTTTCCGTTGATGTTCCGGTACATTACATTTTCGCCAACATTGGTGATATACAAATCCTGAAACCCGTCAAGATCGAAATCGGCAAACACAGCTCCATTGGTCAGATACACCTTGTTTTCAAAATATTCGGATGTTGCATCTCTGAAGATCCCTTTCCCGTTATTCAAATATAGTTTGTTGGCTACATGCCGGTTTGCAATAAACAGATCAGAATGGCCATCATTGTTGACATCGGCAAATACCACCCCATTGCTTTTTGCGGGTTCTGATTTCGCAAGGTCAGTTATCCTGGTAATATCGCGGAATTTTACTTTCCCGTTTCGTGTTTCATTGAGATAGACCTTATTTGAAGGGTACCAGAAAGTAGCGCACAGATCCGGATAACCATCTTCGTTTACATCACAAAAAGAGACACACATACCTCCTCCGGGGGATGCAACACCAGCGCTATCAGTCACATCGGTAAAGTAACCATTCCCGTCGTTGAGATACAACCTGTTGGAACCCTGTTCACTGGTGACAAACAAGTCAACATCCCCATCCAGGTCAACATCTGCAAATGCCGCAGCGTTTGAACGGTGCATGTCCTCACAGGCGCGATGATGCTGCTCTGTAACATTTCTGAAATAACCTTTGCCATTGTTCAGCAATAACTTGTTCTTCCCATTCAGCGAACAGAGGTAGATGTCTTCATCCCCGTCGTTGTCAACATCGGCAACCGCAACGCCCAATTTCAACTCTGATAATACCTGAGACTGCTTATCTCTTGTTGCTCCTGTTGCTCCGCGTTTTATCCCATCCTCGCTGAACCAAGGGGTCGACAGCAACGGTTTATCCGGATCTGTACTGTTGATATACAATCTGTTGGGATCAGAAATGCAAACTGCGTAAATATCATTTTTATCATCGCCGTTAAAATCAGCAAAAGCCACACCGTATTCATTATCCACTTCAATGCCATATACAATTAGTTTTTGGGCAGAAAATCCCGGATACCTTTCGTTATAAACGGGGAAATTCCGGATCCCGCTGTATAACAGCAAACCATTATCCCCGGCGATCCAGATGTCATTTTTTCCATTAAATGCAATGGAGTTGAGCTTTTCTTTTCCCTCATACTTGATCTGCCGTAGAATACCGTTTTGCAGAACCAGGATGAGCCCACCTTCTCCAATAACCCAAAGTTCATTGTCACGTACACAAATCTTCTTTGCATTTCTGAAGAGGGAATTCTGATATTGCCTGACAATGCTCAACCCATTCAACTCAATAATCGCATCATCACATAAAATAAATCCGTGTTCAGGAGTGATGAACTCAAAATCCGTGATCTTCTTATCCGCAAACACCCTCAGAAAACTCCCATTATCAAAGACAAATAATTCATTATACTGGCTGAACGCCCAAACCTTATCCGTGGAAAACCCGATAATCTTTGTGATATATCCGCTTGCGCTAACCGGTTTGACTTTTTGGAAAACACCCTTATGATATATCACAGCATCTGAATAACTTGCAAAAAAGCCCAGATTTTCTGCAGTAAAAAAGATATCTGTAATATTGTTTCCAAAAGGGGAATGAATATTTTCAGTAATCCCGTCATGATGGTGGTATAACATGGAAGTACTGGTTTCCAGCAAGGTGCTGAACCAAAGTTCATCATTTGACAAGGCATAAAATGAGGTGATGGTACCTGAAACCGGCAAATCAACCTTTTTCCACGCATCTCCCTCAATGTGGAATATTTTATCCGTCAGAAAGTACCCCTTCCCATCGCGGGTCATCATAATCTTATGTATTTCCGACTTGGTTCCTGAATTCACCCTGATGAACGATTGAGTCAATCCGGTCCAGGGATTAAAAAAACATGCAATGATCGTCAAAAAGAGCCATCTGATCCCGATTGCGGGAAAACCTTGCAGCGAAAAGCGAACGAAAATAACGAAGTGACCCATTGCCGGAAAGTTGACCCGTAAAGGTAAAAAATTAACCGGCCGTATTTGGAAATTATCCTGGAAAATTGCCTTCCCCGCTGCCAGTCCACATTTCAGCAAAATAAAATTCAGATTTATTATGTAAATTTGTAGAATAGTTCAGATCGATGAGACCCCGAATCCTTTTCATGGTATTAATTATGGGTTGTTTCTCCGCATTAACGGCGCAGGAGAGCGCTCCAAAAGTTGCAACGACCGAAGACCGGGCGAAGAACTTCGTGGCCCACATGGCTCCGAAACTCAATCTCAATAAAACCCAAAAAGATTCGCTGACCACGATATACATACAATACATAGATGACCTGGAGAAATACCATGCGGGGAACAATGCAAAGGTTATCACCTACATGATGAAAATCAGGGATGATAAGGTGAAGAACCTGCTTCACGATGACCAGAAATTCGAAAAGTATTTGCGCTTTCTGGAGGACATCAAAAATCAACGGGAACCTTCGACCCCAACCCCGATGCAGCAAAAACAACCACTGCAGTAACCTCAAAAATGAAGATAATAATAAACAATGCCTGATCATCACAACAAAAAGCGATGCCAAAATACGCTGGCGGGAGCGAAGCTTTCAGGGAATTTATTGCCGCTAACCTGCACTATCCGGAAGATGCCCTTGAGTCGGGGGTGGAGGGAACGGTTATCATTGAATATGATGTTCACGACAATGGCCTGGTTCAGCATCCGAGAATATTGAAAGGGATCGGCCATGGCTGCGACGAAGAGGCCATGCGGCTGGTTGCCATGCTCCGCTTCGAAAAAGTAAAAAACAGGGGTTTGAGAGTGAAAATGACGACCAAAACAACCATCCATTTCAAATTACCGGCAGGGGTCAGGATCAGTTATTCCGTTTCCGGCAAAGATGAGCCTGCAAAAAAAAGTGATCCGGATCCGGACAAACCTGCACCGGTAACCTATGAATACACCATCACCATCGGTCAATCACCTCAGGATCAATAATTTTCTATCGTTAACACTCCTTCCACGGTTAGGTATTTCAAAGCCTCAATCGTTAATGATGCATCCGGGCCGATGGTCAGGTCGTGGCAGATGGCCGGGCTCTCCGATGATACTACGGGCATATGGATTACCCCTGAAGGAATCATTACATTGTTTGTTGCAACCGGCACCCCGCTGATGAGCGAATGATTCAGCATTTGCCAGTTTGCATGATTATTCCAATCACTATTTTCCGCACCGGTCCATACCCAGGTCAGATCAGCCGGGCCGAACATAAAATTCCCTTTGCCGTTAAAAACAACTTCAGTCAGATGAAGCGCTGAGTCGTACGAAACAGCAGATACCCGTCCATCAAGCAATTGCAGCGGACCTGAGGAATAAAGCTTAACCGTGCCAAAGTCGGAGACATATCCGCCCGACAATTCCGAATCAATCTTCATCCATGCAATATCAAGCTTTTTGCCGGTCCGGATCATGGTTTGAGTTCCAGCTATAATGCTGTCGCCGGATTGAAGAAAAGCAGCAGAGAACAAACCATCGGCCGATTTCGACAGAAAGCTGATTTTTCCATTGCCCTTTACCGGCTCTTCCATGCCGGAAGAATCGGCAGAAACGGTAAACAAACCTCCGTTTTGCGAACAGAAAACAAGATCCCGGTGGTTATCCTCCTGAATCCTGACCGAAGTTACCGCATTGCTTTGACTTGCAGGTAAAACCAGCGGAGAAACCGTTGTATATGGAAACAGGGTGGAAAGGAACAAAGTACTTGCAACGGAGTTCTTCTGTACCAACATCTTCGAATACCTCCGGAAACCTCCGCTGATCACCATGCTGTCCTGTTCATAGGAATACCCCGATGCATTTCCGGGAGTAGTGACGCGTGCAAGCAATGAAACGGAATTCCGCAAATAAAACCCCTGCGCATGGGCAAAGTCCGGAACAAAGGCACCGGTTGAGGCGGTTGATGTACTCCCGTATAAACCGTTCCCGTGCAGCTGAAATGTGTAATTTTTCGCTGAGGTTGAAGACACGAAGTCGCTGAGCAGAAAGTACTTATTCCGAACAAACAGGGTTTTCCGAATGATGTCGGCGCCCTGATAGGTAACCCGAACCTCTCCATAATCGAGCAGCGGCGTATCAAACCCATGTTCGATATACGCTGTATTGGTGGCAGTATTCACAAGTTCTCCGTTTGGAGTTAAGGGCCCTGCTCCGTTGACAAGGATCAAACTGTGATCAATGGCTTTATTTTCAAGCGCAGCGAGCGATGCGCCTGGGTATCCGGGGTCAACCGCAAGAAGTTCGCCATAGGCGGCCAGTGAAAAACTCGAGGCATCTGCCTGATGGTGCGATTTTGCTCCGGTCAGCGCAACTCCATGCTTGCCGATCAGGTGCATGTAAACCGCGGAAGTTTCCCAGGATGATCGAAAAACCAGGCTTCCGGCTGCAGGCAATGACTGGAAAAGACTATCCTCCATGGGGCCGTGTGCCACATTCTCTGCGATATATTGTGTCCGGATCATGGGATCATCCGGTGTAAAACCGGGGTTGAGCCAGTTAAATTGCGGTTTTCCCGACAATGCCATGATAACGGTGCCAAACCCAAGATAACTGTCATGAATGTCGGGGCTGCTGCCATCCGGCATCCTGATCTTGTTCATCCAGTCGTAAAGCCGGTCGTATCGCAGGTCAAACCAGGGGTTCCTGATGCTTCGGGTGGTGCTGTTAAAGGTTGCAGGATAATTTCCATCCGGCAGGAAATTTCCCATGGCGCGGATAAAGGGAAAGGCATTTTCAAAAGCATACTTGAAGTAGCTTGGTCCTTCGGCATAACCTGCCAGCGTATCGGGTTCAGAAACACGCGGATAAGAGCCATTTTCCATCCACAGCGTATTGTCGAGGTTATAAAGTCCGGCATTGATCCAGTTCTGCGGCTGATAATTTACATTGGTACTGGTATGATCATTAAAAACCACTGCAGCTAATCCCAACGCTGAAGCGGTCATGATGCTGTGGTTATTGAACTGGTAAGCAAAAAACTTCATGGTCACGAACGGGAAAACGGTATAGGATGCCATGGCCCGCTGGTACAGGTTGGCCGTAAATGTAAGCAGCTTCGTTTTTGATGCTTCCAGCAGTGGCTGAGCGGTACCTGCGCCCTTCAGGAGATCATAGGCTATGATATATGAAATGAGTTCTTTTGAGCGGTTCTGCCAGGGATTGTAAAAAGTCCAGGATGTTCCGATATCCACGTCGGTATTTATTTGCTCAAGGAGCCACAGACAACGGGTTAATAATGAATCCCGTTCTATCTGAGGCAGCGGGACAATGACGCCGGCAGAATACTTTTTGTCCATCAGGTAAGCAAATGCCGTTTCACGTGCGATGAGCGACCTCAGAAACCGGTCATTGTTGGTTGAATTGCCCGGTGGAATAACCGCATTGTAAGCTGTTGACCAGATGCTACCGTATAAAAAGAGATGATCAGGATCGGATAATGACGCCCTGACAACCGGAATCGCAGCGCTATCGAGCAATGTTCTCGGAAATGCAGGATCAGATCCAGGCGGATTCCAACTTCCCTGGGAATAAATATGGCAAGGGAGCAAAGCCAGTAAAAGGTAGAAAATCAAGCGGTTTTTCATATTTCGATCCGGTTCATAGTGAAAAATAACCACATTAGGCACAATAGGGCACAATAGGGCACAATAGAGCACAGTAGGAAGTCGCAGCAGGAAACCACGGCACGACAAGAAACAAATTTCCTGTTGTGCCCCGCTATTGTGCCCTATTGTGCCTATTGTGTTAATCAAAACTCATCTATAAAGGTAATCATTTTACTATTCATCCAGGATGTCAATGCAGGCATTATAACAAAATCGGTGTAACTTCGTTAACTTGTATAAACCAGCAGGAACATCCAAATCTCAAATCATGAACAAACGAATTTTATTGCCGTTATTTATATTTCTCATTGGGATCTGTGCCGCCAATGCCCAATTCCCGGTATCCATCAAGCAAATCATCGATCCGGCAAAAGGAGGACTGACCGAAAAAAATGCCGCCGATGGCATCCGTGAGGCACTGATAAAGAGTACCGGGGAGAGTGTGAAAATTGTATCGATGGTGAATGGTTACTTCGCCAATCCTGAAATTAAAATCCCATTTCCTCAGGAGGCCAGGGAAGTGGAGACAAAACTTCGCGCCATCGGCCTTGGGTCGGAGGTTGACAATGTGGTTGCTGCCATCAACCGCGCAGCTGAAGATGCGGCAAAAAGCGCAGAACCGGTTTTTGTTTCAGCCATCAAGGGAATGAGCATTACCGATGCCATCAATATCGTAAAAGGCAGCAACAACGCGGCAACAAGCTATCTGCAAAAAACAACATCCCCGGAATTGAAGACAAAATTCAGCCCCATCATCAAAACATCGCTTGACAAAGTGGATGCAACGCGGCTTTGGGCAGATGTGATCAAACAATACAACCAGATCCCTTTTGTCAAAAAGCAGAATCCTGATCTGGTTGGTTATGTTACCGATAAAGCAATTGCCGGATTATTTGTGGTTGTGGCAAAAGAAGAGACAAAAATCCGGCAAAACCCGGCTGCACGAACCACAGAACTGCTGAAACAGGTGTTTGGAAAGTAATCATGGCGGGTAATTCATAAAACAGAGATCATCAAAACACTTCAGATCATAGTCACCGGCCTGGTGCAGGGTGTCGGGTTTCGCCCGTTCGTTTACCGCATGGCATTGAAGCACGAACTGAACGGCTGGGTGCAGAACACCAATGAAAATGTCCGCATCCGGGTAACCGGTCAGCCTGAAAAAATCTCCGGCTTCCTGATTTCTCTTGAATCAGAAGCTCCTCCTGCAGCCTTGATCGAAAAGATTGTGACAGAGGTAATTCAGGAGGAAGAGTTTACGAAATTTCAGATCCTGCAAAGCCACGATATTTCTGAAGAAATTACGGAAATCAGTCCCGATATTGCGGTTTGTGACGATTGTCTTGAAGATTTGAACCGGCAGGGAAACCGCCTGGATTACGCTTTTGTGAACTGTACCAATTGCGGGCCACGGTTTACCATCATCCGCGATCTCCCTTACGACAGGGCCAAAACAACCATGCAGGTTTTTCCGATGTGCGGGGAATGTCAAAAGGAATATGAAAACATCAACGACCGCAGATTCCATGCACAACCTACTGCGTGTAAACAATGCGGACCCTGGTATGAACTTTTTGTCAAGGGGAAAAACGTCAGTGATGAAATCGGGGAGATCATCAGCCTTGTTTCACGAAGCATCCAAAACGGCCGGATTTTACTCATGAAGGGGCTTGGGGGCATGCACCTGGCCTGCGATGCATTCAATGAAACTGCTGTTGAAAACCTGAGAAATATTAAAATGAGGGAAGGCAAACCTTTTGCCATGATGTTCCGTGACATGGAGGCGCTGAAGAAACACGCGTCGGCAGATTTTACAGAAGAACAATCATTGCAATCCTGGAGGCGCCCCATCGTTTTACTGGAAATGAAACGCAATGAAGAACAATGGCTTGCAAGAACAGTCAACTCCGGGCTGAACCTGATCGGGGCGATGCTCCCTTATCTGCCGTTTCATCATTTGCTCTTTCAGCAACTCAAAACATCTGCCATCGTCCTCACCAGCGCGAATTTCAGCAATGAACCGATCCTCATAGATAATGAAGGGGCTTTGTCTCATTTTTCAGATCATGTGGACGCCTTGGTTTTGCACAACCGCGATATTTATAACCGGGCTGATGATTCTGTCGTAAGGATCATGGGAGGAAAGGAACGGGTTTTCCGGCGTTCACGCGGGTATGTACCCACCCCTGTGCGAACCGCCCTGAACACGGAAGGTATTCTAGCTTTCGGCGCAGAGCTGACCAATTGTATTTGCATTGGTAAAGGTCAGAAAGCCTTTCTTAGCCAGCACATCGGGGATCTTCAAGGAATTGAAACCATCCGGTTTTATGAACAAACCATCGCACAATTTCTTCGGCTGTTCCGGGTAAAACCAGCCTTGCTGGCGGTGGATATGCACCCCGGCTATCAATCCACGATAACCGGCCGGAATTTCGGAACTGTTCCAATTGTCGCTGTACAGCATCATCATGCCCACATCGCCTCATGTATGGCAGAACACCAACTTGATGAAATGGTGATTGGAGTTGCCTTTGATGGCACCGGTTATGGCGACGACGGCAACATCTGGGGTTCTGAATTCCTGGTATGCGATCTGATGAATTACAGGAGGATCACCCATTTTGAATATCTCCCGATGCCCGGAGGAGACATGGCTGCCGAAGAGCCCTGGAGAATGGCGGTGTCATTGCTTTATAAGGTCTATGGGAAGGATTTCACAGACCTGAATTTATCTTTTTTCAGGGATATTGAATCTGAAAAAATTGAAATCCTGACCAGGATGATCGACCGGCACATCAACTGCCCGCTTACCTCCGGCGCCGGCCGGCTGTTTGACGCCGTTGCCTCGATGCTCGGTTTGTGCCAGATCGCAACATTCCAGGCAGAAGGGCCGATGCGTCTTGAATCTCTGGCTCAAAAAAATTGTCCCGGTTCCTATCCGGTTGAAATGAATGATACCATCTGCTTCAATGCCACTGTGCGGGGAATCGTGGATGATCTGATCCGCTGCATCGACATCACAATCATTGCCTCAAAGTTCCACAATACGATAATTTCGGTTATCTTTGAGGCTGCAAATGCCATCCGGAAGAAAGAAGGAATTAATAAAGTAGTACTTTCAGGGGGTGTTTTCCAGAATAAATATCTCCTGGAAGGAGCCATAACTTTGCTGGAGAAGAACAATTTTGAAGTTTACACGCATGCTGCAGTACCCGCCAACGACGGGGGAATCGCACTGGGACAACTTGCTGTCGCATCAAAAAGGAGGAAAAATAAATGTGTTTAGCCATACCTGCAAAAGTGATCAGTGTCACAGGGTCAAACGCCCTAGTAACCATTGAAGATATTGAATATCAGGCAAGTTTGCTACTACTGGACGATGTTCATCCGGGCGATTTTGTGATGCTGCATGCAGGTTTTGCCATCGGGAAAGTGGATCGTGAAGAAGCGGCAGAAACGTTGCGGCTTTTAAACGAAATTGCCAACAACAGCCCCGCCTGATGCAATACATCGACGAATACCGGACAAAAACGTTAATTCTTTCCATTTCAGAGGAGCTGAAAAAGAGGTCAAAAAAAGAGATCACACTGATGGAGGTCTGCGGCGGACATACCATGGCGATTCATCGGTTTGGGCTTCATGCTTTGCTGCCCTCCAACATTCACCTGTTGTCCGGTCCCGGCTGCCCGGTTTGCGTGTCCAGCCAGCATTTCATTGATACTGCCATCGCTTACAGTCAGCTTCCCGATGCCATCATCACGACATACGGCGATTTGATACGAGTACCCGGTTCAACCGGCTCACTGGAAAAAGAGAAAGCGAACGGCCGCGATATCCGGATCATCTATTCAGTGCTGGATGCGTTGGAAATTGCAAAGAACAACCCCGAACGGCCTCTGTTTTTCCCGGGCATCGGGTTTGAAACCACTGCTCCGGCAACGGCAGCGGCCATCATGGAGGCGAAAAAGGAAAAAATAGCCAATTTTTTTGTGCTGAGTGCGCACAAAGTCATGCCCCCGGTGATGGAGGCGCTGGTGAAAGAAGGTGTTAAAATCGACGGCTTCATCGCACCCGGCCATGTGAGCGCCATAACAGGCACTGAAATCTACCATGATCTGGCAACAATTTACGGACTTGGCGTTGTCGTAGCCGGGTTTGAACCGGCCGACATGATGCAGGCCATCCTCATGCTCGTAGTGCAACTTGAAGAAGAGACACCCAAAGTTGAAATCCAGTATAAACGCATCGTTCATCCCGAAGGGAACAGGATTGCCCGGGAGTTGCTGTCGAAAGTTTTTGAACTGAAAGATGACAATTGGCGCGGACTTGGGATAATTCGCAACAGCGGCCTCAAAATCAGGGAAGATTATTCGGATTTTGATGCCGAAAAAAGATATCCGATCACCATACCCGAACCAAATGAACCCAAAGGGTGCATTTGCGGTTCGATTCTGAAGGGGCTGAAATCGCCCGGCCAGTGCCCGCTGTTTGGCAAAACATGCACACCTTCCGACCCTGTTGGAGCATGCATGGTATCGGGAGAAGGAACTTGTGCCACCTATTATAAATACCGCTCATGATCAACGGGGAGGAAAAAATATTGCTAAGCCATGGGAATGGTGGCCGGATGATGCACAAACTGATTGAGAATTTGTTCCTGCGGCATTTTGGGAACAAAATCCTCGATGAACAAACAGATGCAGCCATTCTGCCGGTCGATGGTGCTGAGATCGCCTTTACAACAGACTCCTTTGTAATCGATCCGCTCTTCTTCCCCGGCGGGAATATCGGAAAACTTGCTGTTTGCGGTACTGTAAATGACCTTGCCGTTTCGGGCGCGGTGCCGCGCTATATCAGTGTTTCTTTTATCCTGGAAGAGGGTTTTCCGATATCCGAACTTGAAGTGATCGTTAAATCTCTTGCCGAGGAGGCGCAGTGCGCGCAGGTGACCATCGTTACCGGTGATACCAAGGTTGTAAACAAAGGAAAATGCGACAAGTTGTTTATCAATACCGCCGGGATCGGAATGGTGCGGAAAGAGGACAAACTGGTTGGAAAGGCGCGGAATATCAACCCGGGAGATGTGATTCTGATCAACGGGACGATCGGGGATCATGGCATGGCCGTTATGAATGCCCGTGAATCATTCAATTTCAAATCGCCGGTGAAATCGGATTGTGCATCGCTCAACCATCTGATACGCGAAGTGCTGGATCATTCACCGGGAGTAAAATTCATGCGGGATCCCACACGAGGAGGCGTGGCAACGGTTCTCAACGAACTGGCCGCAAAAATAAACCAGGGAATTGAGATCAGGGAACAAGCAATCCCGGTTACGAAAGGGGTCAGCGCCATGTGCGAAATTCTCGGCTTCGACCCCCTCCATATTGCCAACGAAGGGAAGGTTCTGATAGTGGCATCCGAAGAGGAAAGCCTGAATATCCTGGAAATAATGAAGAAACACCCGTTGGGAGCTCAAAGCGCCATGATCGGACGTGTCGTGAATGACCATCCGGGGAAAGTGGTGTTAAAAACCGAAACAGGTGGCAAACGGATCATCGATTCATTGGTTGGCGATCCACTGCCACGAATTTGCTGAAACAAAACATGCATGCACGAATTATCACTGGCCCTGGAAGTAATTGAACTGGTGCAACGAGAGGCAGGTAAACAAGGGTTATCTGCCATTCAGGAGATCCTGATTGAAGTCGGCGACCTGAGTGGTGTTGAAGCGGACGCTTTTCAATCGGCGCTGGAACTGCTGGTAAAAAACACCATCCTGAATGATGCAGTGGTGAAGATTATCCAGACTCACGGGAAAGGCATATGTGCTGCATGCAACAAGGAATTTGAAATGAAAAACCGGCTCGATACATGCCCCGGATGCCTGTGTTTTCCTTCGGAAATCACAGGCGGAAAAGAGTTCAGGGTGTTGTCGCTGCTTGCGGAATAAACCAGATAATTTAACGACTATGTGCGAAACATGCGGATGCGGAAACCCAGACGAATTTAAAATTCATGATCATCTTCACGACCATGATCATCTTCACGACCACGATCATCCCCACGACCACGATCACGACCATCATGGGCACAGTCACTCGCACGCGCATGAACACGGGCAAAAAAAGACGATCAGTCTCAATATGGACATTCTTTCGGAAAACAATCGTCAGGCTGAGCGCAACCGTGGCTATTTTGAGGGCAACCATATTCTTTGTCTGAACATGGTGAGCTCTCCGGGTTCCGGCAAAACCACCATTCTTGAAAAGACCATCCAATCTTTGATCTCCACACATAAAATTTTTGTCATTGAGGGTGATCAGCAAACAACCAGGGACGCAGAGCGGATTGAGAAATCCGGCGCCCCGGCGATCCAGATAAACACAGGATCGGGATGCCACCTCGATGCAAAGATGATCCAGCTGGCATTGAAAAAAATGGAGGTTGACAAACAATCGATCCTGTTCATTGAAAATGTGGGCAACCTCGTTTGCCCGGCCATGTTTGACCTTGGAGAACGGAAGCGGGTCGTGGTGATCAGCGTGACGGAGGGTGATGACAAGCCTTTGAAGTATCCCTACATGTTCCAGACCTCAAACCTCTGCATCATCAATAAAACCGACCTGTTGCCTTATGTCGATTTCAACGTGGAAACAGCCATGAGTAACGCCCGGCAACTGAAGCCTGACCTTGAGTTCATCCTGGTGTCGGCAAAAACCGGGGAAGGACTGGATAAATGGTACAAATGGCTTGAAATTCAGTAACCCGCAAGAGAGCTACCTGATTTTTTCAACCAACTGCCTTACTCTTTCGATTGCCTCAGGAATCGCTCCAGCTACTTCCGGTGAAAGATCCATGCCCATATCCTGAAAATCCTTTACGGAGATAGCAATGAGATAAAGCTTTGGCATATTGCCCAGCAGAATGGCAGAGTCGATCAGGTCTTTCAGGCCGATTTCATGGGCGCTGAGTTGCCTTGGAAAATCCTTCGCAAACCTTGGCTGCAGCACCCTCACATGGCCGGGCGGGTGCTGGTCAAGAGAGGCATCCACGATGATGATGGTTTTATAGGACTGTATAAATCCAAGCAGATGAAACCCGCCTGTACCTCCATCCATTACATCGGCGCCCATGATTCCATCCTTTTCGAGCTCGTTGACGACATGAATGCCAACGCCTTCATCGTTCATCAATAAATTACCGATCCCGAGAACCAGGATGTTGTTAACAAATTCAGGCAACCTTTCGGGTTATTAAGTAGTTAGATGTCTTTTGGACAATCCTCGGTTCTGTTATCGTGGCGCTCGATCACATCTTCTTCAATGAATTTCCAGCCACCAATCATCGAGGAAGTTACCCCCCGGCGTTCAATATAATCGTGATAGAATACAAGGTAAACATGGATCATGGCAAAAAGGATAAATCCCCACATCAGGACATGATGGATCTGCCTGACCTGCATATCTCCCCCGAGAAAAGGGACTATCCAGGAAAAAAGTTTGGGCAGGAAAGCATTGCTCATAGCAGCATACATCCCAAACCCGGTAAGGCATTGCAACAAAAAGATCAGAAATGTGATGAAATAAATGAAACTGGCCAGGGAATTATGGCCGATCGAATCGATGTTTTTGTTGGTAACCTGGAGGATGTCAACCTTGATCACTTCAAGCATCTCTTTCCACTGGCAGCGTTTTAGCGGGATGAAATTATACCACCGCGAAAATTCGTTCCCGGTGAATCCCCAGTAAATCCTGAAAATAAAATTAAAGAAAAACAGGAAAGCGCTGATAAAATGGATGAAACGTACGGTTCCAAACCAATAATTGAAAGATGCTTCGGTGCCTTTCATAAAAGCAGGAGGGTCGCCGATAACATAACCGGTGACACACAGCACGGTGATACACAGTGCATTAATCCAATGGTAGAGACGAACAGGCATCTCCCAGACATGCACTTCACGCAGAGGGACAGATCGGTTTCTCATGGCTCAATAGGTTTTCAGGTCATGAATGGTAGTTCCGTTTTCGTCGTACAAATGAACGGCACAGGCCAGGCAAGGGTCGAAAGAGTGAATGGTACGGAGTACCTCCAATGGGATTTTGGCATCGGCAACCGGGGTTCCGATCAGGGATTCCTCGTAAGCCGAGCGTTGCCCCTTGAGATCACGTGGTGAGGCATTCCAGGTGGTTGGCACCACCAGCTGATAATTAGCGATCTTTTTATCTTCAATCACGATGAAATGAGAAAGCGCTCCACGAGGGGCTTCGACCATGCCGATGCCTTTTGCCTGTTTAGGCCATGATTCAGGTTCCCATTTGGCATTATTTTGTGTGCGTGAATCGCCATTTTTGATATTTGCCAGAAGTTGCTGATAAAACTCCAGCGCCCATCCGCATACAAGTTTGGTCTCCAGCCCCCTGGCCGCAGTGCGTCCCAATGTTGAGAACAGAGCAGCTACCGGAACATCCAAAGCTTTTAATGTACTCTCTATCACCTCTTTATAATCGGCCCGGCCGGATGCATAACCAACAAGCATGCGCGATAACGGTCCGACTTCCATCGGGTTTCCTTTCCAGCGAGGAGTCTTCACCCAACTGTATTTCTGTGTAAAATCGAGATGCTCGTAAGGCGGTTTGGGTCCTGTATAATCGAATTTGGTCTCACCTTCCCAGGGATGCAAACCGGTTTTATCACCCTTGGAATATTGATACCATGAATTGTTTATATATTCCTGGATCTGTTCCGGATCCTCTGCTTTAACCTCATGAATCTTGCTCAGGTCCCGTCCCAATATTGCGCCCCGGGGCATTTTAAAACTCTCGGGATTGTTGTAGCCGTTGGTTGGGAAATCGCCAAAGGCCAGATAATTTGTCAACCCGCCGCCAATGGCTCCCCAATCTTTATAAAACGATGCAATGGCCAGTAAATCCGGAATATACACCTGGTCAACAAATACCTTGGCATCTTCAAAAAGCTGCCCCACAAAGGCAAGCCGTTCTGCATTGATGGCGTTTGCCTCATCAATGTTAATGGAACAGGGAACGCCTCCGACCAGATAATTGGGATGAGGGTTTTTCCCGCCAAAAACGGTGTGAACCTTTACAAGTTCCTTTTGCCATTCCAGCGCTTCAAGATAATGTGCAACGGCAATCAGATTCACTTCGGGTGGAAGTTTGTAGGCTTTATGCCCCCAATATCCACCAGCGAAAATACCCAGCTGGCCGCTCTCCACGAAATTTTTAAACTTTTTCTGAATATCTGTAAAATAACCGACCGAACTTTTTGGCCAGGCAGAGATGCTTTGTGCAATCCGGGATGCTTCAGCAGGATTGGCTTTCAGCGCCGAAACCACATCGACCCAGTCGAGAGCATGCAGCTGATAAAAATGAACCACGTGATCCTGGATATACAAAGCGTTTGCCATCAGGTTCCGGATGAGTTCAGCATTGGGCGGAACAGAGATACCCAGCGCATTTTCGACGGTTCTGACGGAAGTGAGCGAATGTGTTGAAGTACAAACACCACAAACGCGTCCGACAAAAGCCCATGCATCGCGGGGATCCCTGCCCTTCAAAATGGTCTCAATGCCCCTCACCATCGTGCCTGCACTCCAGGCATCCGTGATTTTGCCATCGGTAACTTCAATTTCAACCCGCAGATGACCTTCTATACGGGTGATCGGATCTATTACGATTCTTTCTGCCATGACTATGATTGTTTCGTGGTTTCAACTTTGGAACCTGCTACAGGCTCTTCATTTTTTATCTCTTTATTCTTGCGGATATTGGTCACAATGGCATGTCCGGCAATACCGACAGCTGTTGCAACACCAAGTCCCAGCCCGATTTTATCGGCGGTAGTTTCGATGCCGAAACCGGCTACCTCAGGCAAATGCTGATAAAATGGGCCATTGTCCCAGAAACCGGCTTCCGCACAACCGATGCACGGGTGCCCCGATTGAATGGGATAACTCACACTATCGTTCCACTTGATGATTCCACAGGAGTTGTAGGTAACAGGTCCTTTGCATCCCATTTTATAGAGACAATAGCCGCGCTTTGCTCCTTCGTCGTCGAAGGACTCAACAAACAAACCGGCATCAAAATTGGCCCTGCGATAACAGGTATCATGCACTCTGCGGGAATAAAATGCCTGGGGCCGGCCCAATCCGTCGAGTTGCGGAATCCGGTCGAAGGTAAGCAGATGAACTACAACGCCTGCCATAACATCAGCGATGGGCGGACAGCCCTGTACGTTGATAACCGGTTTGCCACTTATAACTTTATGAACAGGTTGTGCTCCGGTCGGATTGGGACTCGCAGCCTGAACACATCCTGCTGATGCACAATTGCCCCATGCAACAACGGCTTTGCAGTTCTTTACAGCCTCCTGAAGAATCTGAAGGGCACTGCGGCCTCCGATGCAACAATACGCTTCGTTTTCGGTAGGAATAGATCCCTCCACCATCACGATGTACTCGCCCGGATATTTCGCCATTACCGCTTTGTATGCTTCTTCGGCCTGGAATCCCGAAGCAGCCATCAGGGTTTCCTGATAATCAAGGGAGATCTTGTTCAACACTATGTCTGCGACAAGCGGATGGGATGCCCTGATGAATGACTCGCTGCAGCAGGTACATTCCTGGAAATGAAACCAGATGACCGGAAGCCTTGGCTTTGTCTCCAGCGCTTTGACAATTTGGCCTATCCCACTGGCTTCCAACCCGAGGAAAGCAGCCATGGTGGCGCAAAATTTAAGGAAATCCCGTCGGGACACTCCGTTCCCTCTGGCTTCCTCGTAAAATGAAGGTCTCTGATTCTCCATAAAGCGATTGATTTTAGATATGATTACGGGTCCGAAATATATGAAAGAAATGTCATATGTCAATCATCGGGACTTAATTTATACAAAGTCTCAATAAGCAAAACTGCACCTTTGTACTTCCCACTTTCGTTTGTCCTTAAAATGGGCGTTAGTTGGATAAGCTTATTATATGTTCATGTTAAATTTCTGAATACTTTTGCTATAATTGTCATTTAATATTATAACTTTACCCTCAAATTAAACCCAATGGTTCCATCATCTTAACCCTAAAGAAATCCAAATGAAAAAAGTTCTACTCTTTGCAATTTTTGCACTCTCCATCGGCGCGATTGCGCAAAACAAACGGCCAAACATTCAAACTCCACCTCCATCACGACATTCGCTGCATGATGTTCAGGGGATTCAGGAGGATGACGGATTGAAAAAAACCGGCGTCTATTCCGAAATGAATTCAACACATTTCACTGACAATCAAATGCTTAACCATCGTGAATTGATGCAGATATGGGACAGCATTTTCAGCTTTCAATGGGACACCCTGACCGACGGATGGCAACTCGGATATAAATACATTGACATGGTCTATAATGCCAAACACTATCTGACAAATTACCTGTGGCAAGCCTGGAACGGCACCGCCTGGGAGAATTCCGTCAAAGTCACCTATACCTATAACGCCTACAACCTTCAAACCAGCTTCCTGGGCCAAAGGTGGGACGCCGCCGCCTGGGTAAATGCAAGTCAATACCTCTACACCTATGATGCAAGCAACAATATGACAAGCCGGTTATACCAGCTATGGACCAGCGGTGCGTGGGCAAATGTAAATCAATATATTTACACCTATGATGCGGACAATAATCTGACGAGCCAAATGAGGCAAACATGGAGCAGCGGCGCTTGGGTCAATAATTATCAGACTATTTTCACCTATGATGCGGCCAACAATCAAACCAATTCTCTGAACCAGAACTGGATCAACGACGCATGGGTGAGTGTCTATCAAACCATCCATACTTACAACGCAAATAATTATAAGACAAATTCCTTATCCCAAACATGGAACGGTGTTGCCTGGGTTGATTCCTTCAGCGGCGTTTATACCTATGATGTGAACAATAATCAGACAAATTACGATGAGCAACGGTGGAATGGCAATACCTGGGAGAATAACTATCAATATTCTTGTACCTACGATGCCAACAATAATAGGACAAAAGAAACAGAACAATATTGGATTGGCAACACCTGGGTCAATTCCTCTCAATTTAATTACGCGTATGATGTCAACAATTTCATGATAAGTGATGCATACAGATATTGGAATGACGCAGGCAATCTGACCTACGGCGATAGTACCTACTACTTTTCCCATGCCGTAATGGGAACAGACGACCTGCCTGCGCAGGAAGGAAGCATTTCGGTTTACCCCAATCCCAGCCAGGGTAAATTTACCATAAACTGCAGTAAAACAATAAGTTCAATCGAAATTTTCAACACACTCGGAGAGCAGGTCTGCAACGATCAAAAATTCCATCTGCCAACATCGAAGGAAATCGACTTATCGGGTTGTGATAAAGGAATTTACCTGGTGAAAATTTTAATTGGAGAGACAAGATACAACAAAAAGATTGTGATCCGGTAAACGCGCTAAAAGAGATCCCTATGAAAAAACTACTACTCCTGGCGATTCTTGCATTGTCAATCAGTGTTTTTGCACAAAGCAAACGGCCAGACAATCATATTCAACCTCCATCACGACATTCACTGCATGACAATCAGCGGATTAATGAAGATCATGGATTGAAACTAACCGGTGTTTGTTCGAAAATGAACCCGCTGCAACCCATCAGCCATCAAACGCCTGACCCGCGGGAATTAGTGCAGATATGGGACAGCATTTACAACTTTCAATGGGATACACTCACCAACGGTTGGCAACCCGAATACAAATATGCTGACCTGGTCTATAATACCAACAATTATCTGACAAGTTACCTGGGTCTGTTTTGGAATGGCAACGCCTGGGTGAATGCCTCAAAAGCCAGCTATACCTATAATGAATACAACCTTGAGACAAGTTTCCTCAGCCAAAGCTGGGATGGTACCGCCTGGGTAAATGCAAATCAATACCTCTATACCTATGATGCGCACAATAATCTGACAAACAGGATTTTTCAGCATTGGACCAGCGGTGCATGGATAAATAACGACCAGTATGTTTCCACATTTGATGCGTCCAATAATCTGACAAGCCAGCTAAGGCAAACATGGAGCAGCGGCGTGTGGACAAATGCCTATCAAAACCTTAATACCTACGATGCAAATAACAACAGGACGGGTTCCCTGTCTCAAAACTGGACCGGCAGCGTCTGGCTGAATTCGTACCAGATCTTATATACGTTCAATGCAGACAATTTTTTGACAAACAAATTAACCCAAAACTGGAACGGCATCGCCTGGGTTGATGCCAATGATGGTGTATACAACTACGATGCAAACAATAATCTGATGAGTTACTTTGAGCAATACTGGAATGGAAGTGTCTGGGAGAATTCGCTTCAATATTTTTGCACCTATGATGTGTTCTATAATCTGACCAGGCAAACGGGACAATATTGGATTGGCAACACCTGGGTAAATTCCTATCAAAACGGATATACTTACGATGCCAACAATTTTATAAAAAGCGAGACATCCAGATATTGGAATGACGCGGGTAATCTGACCTATGGCGATAGTACCTACTACTTTTCCCATGCCGTGATGGGAACAAACGACCGGCCTGCGCAGGAAGGAAACATTTCGGTTTATCCCAATCCAACACATGGAAAATTTACCATCAACTGCAGTAAAACAATAAGTTCAATCGAGATTTTCAACACACCCGGAGAGCGGATCTGCGACGATCAAAAGTTCAATCTGCAAACATCGAAGGAAATCGACTTATCGGGTTGTGATAGAGGTATTTATCTGGTGAAAATTGTAATTGGAGACAAAAGATACATCAAAAAGATTGTCATTCAGTAACCGTGCTAAAATAGATACACATGAAAAGAATTCTACTCTTTGCAATTTTCGCACTATCCATCGGCGCTATTGCACAAAACAAACGGCCAGACATTCAGACTCCACCTCCATCACGATATTCACAACATGATGTTCAGGGGATTCAGGAGGATGACGGATTGATAACAACCGGCTTCTGTTCCGAACCAAATTCATCACTATTTGCTGATAATCTGACGTTTAATGAACGGGAATTGATGCAGATAATTGACAGCATGTATCGTTGGCGATGGGACACACTCGGCAATGGATGGCAGCTGGGAAACAAGTACATTGACCTTGTTTACAATGCCAAAAATTATCTGACAAGCTACATTGGGCAAACCTGGAATGGCAGCGCATGGCGGAATGTCTCTAAAGCCCTGATCACCTACGATGCATACAACAATCAAACGAGCAATATAGATCTAAGCTGGGATGGCGCCACCTGGGTGAATTCAAATCAGTACCTCTACACCTATGATGCAGGCAATAATCTGACAAATGAGATACTCCAGCATTGGATCACCGGGGAATGGGTAAATATCAACCAGTACACGAACACCTATGATGGAAGCAATAAACTGATAAACCAGATATACCAGCGTTGGCTTGGCGGCGCCTGGGAGAATAGGACTCTGTACCTTCATACCTATGATGCGGCCAACAATCTGACAAGTTCCCTGACCCAAAACTGGATCAACGACACATGGGTGGACACCTATCAAACCCTCAGCACTTACAACGCAAATAATAATAGAACAAATTCCTTACTGCAAAAATGGAACGGTGCTGACTGGGTTAATTTCCAAAACATTACTTATACCCATGATGCCAATAATAACATGACTGGTTACATCATGCTAAAGTGGAATGGAAGCGCATGGGAGAATAACAATCAATATTTCCACACCTATGATGCCTCCAATAATCTGATAAAAGAATTAAGTCAATATTGGACTGGCAACACATGGGTAAACTACTATAAGTACAATTACGCTTACGATGCCAACAATTTCCCCCAAAGCCAATCCCATATATATTATGATGACGCAGGCAATATAACCTTTGGCGATAGCACCTACTACTTTTTCCATACCGTGATGGGGACAGACGACCTGCCTGAGCAGGAAGAAAGCATTTCGGTTTATCCCAATCCAACCCCTGGAAAATTTACCATAAACTGCAGTAAAACAATAAGTTCAATTGAGGTTTTCAACACACCCGGAGATCGGATTTATGCTGATCAAAAATTCACCCGGCAAAAATCCAACGATATCGATTTATCAGGCTACGAAAAAGGAATCTACCTGATAAAAATTTCTGCCGGAACAGCAAATTACAAGAGAAAGATTGTGATTCGGTAACCTTGATACAACAGTGAAACCGAAAACCAGATAGCTTCAACCACTGAAATAACATAAATTGTAACCCCATGAAAGTAATAGCTATAAACGGGAGTCCAAAAAAAGAAGGAAACACCTTTCACGCACTGAAAATGGTTGGCAATGAACTTCTTGCCGGTGGTATTGAATTCGAGATTCTGCATGTCGGACATAAACTGATTCATGGTTGTCTGGCCTGTGGTAAATGTGCGGAAAACAGGGATGAACAATGCAGCATTAAAACCGATGATTTAAACCAATGGATACAAATGATCAAAGTAGCCGATGGTATTATCATCGGTTCACCAGTTCATTATTCAGGGATTGGTGGTGCGATGAAATGCTTTTTAGACAGGTTGTTTTATGTCTCAGGATCAAATGGAAACCTGTTTCGCCATAAAGTTGCAGCAGCTGTGGTTGCGGTTAGACGAACCGGTGGTTCGGCCACCCTGGATGGCTTATACCATTATCTGACCTACGCTGAAATGATCGTTGCAACTTCCGGGTATTGGAATGTTATTCATGGCAGAAAACCCGACGAGGTTTTACAAGACAGTGAAGGCGTGCAAGTTATGCGTGTTTTGGGAAAAAACATGGCCTGGTTGCTGAAAATGAAAGAGGCTGCATCAGGCTCGGTTGAACCGCCAATGTCCGAAAAAAAGGTTGTTACAAATTTTATCAGATAACCGGGTTTAAATCACTTTTTGACCCGGAAAAAAATTTTAACACCATAGAAATCAAACCATTATTAAACCAATTCGCATTCATATGAAAAAAGTAATCCAAGCAAGAATCATTGTCAGACCAGAAGCAATTGTTACCTTTCTTGCCTGTGCAAAAACAATGGTTGTGAAAAGCAATGCAGAACAGGGATGTTTAATTTACAAGCTGTACCAGGAGGTTGGAAATCCGCAAAGTTTTATATTCTATGAAGAATATGAAAACCAGGATGCCCTGAGCATCCATAACTCCTCTTTGTACTTGAAAACTTTCCTTGAACAACTTACTGAGCTGGCAGCAGATAAGCCACAGGTGAACGTTTTCTAACCTCCGTAATGAAGCAGAAATTGTTAATTTTGGCAGAAAATCAACAAATTAGCTCCATAATTTCAGAAATAAAGACCAGGGTGAAAGTGAAGCGATTATCAACCCTGTCGAACCAACTCATTCACGACATTGTCAAAAGCCATCTTAATGTTATAAATATGAAAACGTTAATCCCATTCAATGGAATCCTGATCATTCTCATCCTGTTTGCCACGCTCCTGATCCTGCCGGGATGCTCCAACAGGGAAGTTGTCACCGAATGCCTCAAAGGCCATACCTATGGATTCTGGGGTGGCCTTTGGCATGGGATCATTGCCCCCATCGACCTGATTGCGATGCTTTGGCGGGATGATGTCTCGGTCTTTGCCCCGAATAATAATGGAATCTGGTACGCCTTTGGATTTGTTTTAGGCAGTGGTGGATGGGGATTTCTCGGAGGTCACGGAGCTTCAAAGAGCCACTGATTAACAGACTGCATGACCGATCCGACCAATTCAAATGTCAAGTATTATGAGAACCAGAATGGAGGGTTAGCAAGAACCAAAGAGACTTAAAAGCCTCAATTTCCTTCCTTTCGGCAAATTCCAGCGTTCATGTTATTTGGTTCAATTTCGTGCCTATATTAGCGACCTCATTCAAAAAACAATATGAATAAACGATCTTTAAAAGTTACTGATCTCGATTTCTCAGTACGATGTTTGAATACATTGAAAGTGAATAACATTGAATATCTGGGCGAATTGACACAATATTCACTCTTAGATCTGGCTAACTTCAAAGGTATGAGCAGGACGACTATCTATAAGATCATTAAAATGCTCGAAGACAACGATTTATCATTACATGAAGAGGCATCTGGTACTTCGTAACTCTTTTTTAAATTTCAAACTATTACGAACCTCTCATTAATCCTGAACAAATTCCAATAAAAAAACCCCTGTAAGGTAGTATTTACAGGGGTTTTAACGATTTGATCCGTGACTCCGAAGGGATTCGAACCCCCAACCAACAGAACCGGAATCTGCCATTCTATCCAATTGAACTACGGAGCCATTCAGGCTGCGAAGATACAAAATTTCCGCATTAATTTTTGGCTTTTGGCTTTTGAAGTTTGAGTTTTCTTACCTTTGATCTTCCAAAAATTGTTAAAACCTAATTAATCATGTCAGAAAAGATAAAAGATAAAGTTGCTCCCGGTGTAGCAACAGGAAAGGCAGTACAGGAGATATTCCGCATTGCAAAGGATCAGAAATTTGCCCTCCCGGCGGTCAATGTGGTCGGATCGGATTCGGTGAATGCCGTACTGGAGGCAGCCAAAACAGTTAATTCTCCGGTGATCATTCAATTTTCCAATGGCGGGGGTGTTTTTTATGCAGGGAAATCCCTGAAGAACGAAAATGAGCGCATCGCCATCAAAGGAAGCATTGCCGGTGCTCAGCACATCCACGAAATTGCAGAGTTGTATGGCATCCCGGTGATCATCCACACGGACCATGCCGCAAAAAAGCTGCTCCCCTGGATCGACGGACTGCTGGATGCCGGGGAGAAGCATTTTGCAAAATACGGCAAACCGTTGTTCAGTTCGCACATGCTCGATCTTTCGGTTGAACCGCTGGAAGAAAATATCGAAATTTGCAAGCGCTACCTCGAGCGTATGAGCAAAATCGGGATGACCCTCGAAATTGAACTCGGAGTAACCGGCGGTGAAGAAGACGGCGTTGACAACTCAGACATCGACAGTTCGCGCCTGTATACCCAGCCCGAGCATGTGGCGCTTGCCTACGAAACCTTGTTGAGCGTGAGCCCCGACTTCACTATCGCAGCATCATTTGGCAATGTTCACGGGGTTTACAAACCCGGGAATGTCAGGCTTGAGCCGAAAATCCTGCACAACTCACAGGTTTATATCCAACAGAAATTCAATACCGCACAAAATCCTGTCAACTTTGTATTTCACGGGGGGTCGGGTTCAGAGCCGGAAAAAATTGCTGAAGCACTGGGATATGGCGTAGTGAAAATGAACATCGATACGGATACCCAATGGGCTTTCTGGGAAGGAATTCTGAACTTCTACAAAAAAAATGAGGGATTTCTGCAAGGTCAGATCGGCAACCCGGAAGGAGACGACAAACCCAATAAAAAATTCTACGATCCACGAGTATGGCTTCGCGAAGGGCAAAAATCAATGGTTGACCGGCTGAAAATCGCCTTTGCCGACCTGAACTGTCTCGACCGGTATTAAAAACCGGTTCCCGACACAACGGTGTCCTGCGAATGAATACTGAGTACCGGAAACGGGGAGTGATTCACCATCTGGTGAGCATAAGGTCCAAGAAAAATGTTAGCCGTAGTGGTCTCCTGTTCGGTCATGATCGCGATCAGGTTTGCATCGATCTTTGCGGCATATTCAATGGTAGCGTCTGAAATATTTTCGCAAACGACCTGGTCTGTCTGATGTTTTATATTTTCTTCAACGAAATATTCAGCCACCTGAGCCGCGTAAATGTCCACCTTTTGCCTCATCGTCTTGAGTTTTGAGGTGTATAATTTCAGAATGAAAATCTCGGCATCATGCTTTTTGGCCATGTAGCCGGTAAAGGAAGATTTTTGCCGGGTCTCTTCCGCACTGTCAATGGGCAGTACAATCCTCTTCAGTGGCCGTTGAATGTTGATCCCTCCCCGGATGGTAATGACCGGACAGGTACTGGATGACACAATTTTGTTGGCATTGCTCCCGATCCAGAATTCTTCAAACCCTGCAGCTCCATGAGTTCCGGTAACAATCAGCATGGCTTTGACAGATTTAGCCTCCCCGGTAACCTCTTTGTAAATTTTCCCTTTTCTGATTTTCCACGACATGTTCACATCCGGGTGATCGGGTTGATATTTTGCGATCATATCCTCAAAGGCGTTTTGAACATCTTTTAAATGTTCAGGAGATTTGTTCTGATATTTCTCTTTCTCATTTGCCTCTTTTTCTACCCACAGCAAAATCAACTCGCCATTGCAATGCTGAGCAATGGACATTGAATGAAGAAAAGCATTGATTGAACATTCCGAAAAATCAATGGCAACAACTATTTTATTCATAACGGCAGTTTTAAGTTAATCTGTGGTTGGTAAATTAATCTGGTCTGCAATAATAAATGCATTGGGATAATCAGCTGCCAATTCTATCAGAAATCGCTGAGCGTTGAGTTTGGTCCTGAAATCGCCGATCCTGACTTTATAATTAGGCGATTTGAAGGTGAGATAAACTCCCATCCCTGAAAACCTGGACTGAATTTCATCCCGGACCGTCTGAGCCTTGTTTTTAGAATTGTTTCCGGAATCGGAAAAAACCTGAATTCTGAATCCGTCAATGGTGTTGATAACCTGGTTGATTTGCACGTGTTTCTTCAGTAATTCATCAACTCTGGGGTCCTGAATAATTTCTATTGTACCGGTGTTCGTATTGCTTTCCTGGGCTGATACGGGATTGAGCCGGATTACCATGAAAAGCAGAAGAAAACAATATAAGCCGAGCGTTTTCATAATTGATTATACCAAACTAAACTTTTCTTGCGGATGAATGCTTAGTACCGGGATGGGCGATTGATTGATGAGTTGCTGGGCCTGTGCCCCAAGCATGATATTCACCGGGGTTTCCTGCTCGGTCATGATGGCAATCAGATCAGCATCAACGCTTTCAGCGTATGTAAGTACTGCTTTTGTCAGGTCGTTTGCAATGATGCAGTCTTCGATCACAGTTACCTGATGCTTCTGAAGATAAACCCGTGCTGTCTCGGCAATTTTGTCTGTAATCCGCTGAATGGATTTGAGATGGCTGTTATGCGTTATTAACAGGTGAACCTCTGAATGGAATAATGTAGCAAGTTTTACCACAAATGGTATCTTCTGCAATGTTTCGATGGATCCATCCATGGGAATAAGGATCCTCTCAATACTTTTCCGGATGGGAAAGTCGTGCCGGACGGTGATGACAGGATTGGTTGCGCAGGTGACGATTTTGTAAGCGTTGCTGCCGATCCAGAATTCTTCATAGCCCGATATGCCGTGAGCGCCTGTCACAATCAATTCCGCCTCCGTAAGCCTGGCCATGTTATCAACTTCACGGTAAATCCTTCCCTTTTTCAGTTTAAAATCCATTGAAATCCCTTTGACAAGCTTGGCGCTGTAAGTTGCAATCAATTCTTCAAATCGCTTTTTCGCTTCATTTCTGTTTTCATTAGAGGTGTCAGGATATACAGATTCCTGAGAACTGAATTTATCAACCCAAATCAGATGAATATCCGATTTCATTTTATTGGCCACAGATATGGCATATTCCATCGCATGAATGGAGGTGTTCGAAAAATCTACGGCGACAATAATGGGTTGCATGTTCTGAGAGTTAAATTAATAGCGTAAAAATAGGTAAAATTATTTACAAAAATAATTTACTTTTGTGAAGATGAACGACAATCTTGACCCAACCGGTAAACTGTTAAACCCTGCTGAAAAAGAAATTGAAAGAACCTTGCGCCCCGGAGGCTTTATTGAATTTTCGGGGCAGGAAGCCATTGTTGAGAACCTTAAAATTTTCGTCCAGGCAGCCATCCGGCGCGGTGAGGCATTGGACCATGTATTGCTTCACGGCCCTCCCGGATTGGGAAAAACAACCCTGGCACATATCATTGCAAATGAGCTGAATGTAAATATGCGTGTGACCTCAGGCCCTGTCCTTGACAAGCCGGGCGACCTGGCCGGGCTGCTCACCGGTCTCGAACCCAATGATGTGTTGTTTATTGATGAAATCCACCGGTTATCGCCGGTTGTTGAAGAATATCTCTATTCGGCCATGGAAGATTATAAAATCGACATCATGCTCGAAACCGGGCCGAATGCCCGCAGCATCCAGATTAAACTCAACCCTTTTACCCTTGTCGGCGCTACCACACGTTCGGGATTGCTCACAGCACCTCTTCGCTCCCGGTTTGGGATCAATTCGCGGCTTAACTACTATAAGGCGGAGATTCTCGACAAGATCATCCGTCGTTCGGCAGAAATTCTGGATGTGCCGATCAACCAGGCTGCCACGGCTGAAATTGCACGGAGGAGCCGCGGAACTCCCCGCATTGCCAACCTTTTATTGAGAAGGGTACGCGATTTCGCGCAGATCAAAGGCAACGGATCCATCGATATAGCCATCAGTCAGTACGCACTCGGAGCGCTGAATGTCGATAAAAACGGTCTGGATGAAATGGACAACAAAATTCTTGTCACCATCATCGACAAATTCAAAGGTGGTCCGGTCGGCCTGGGCACCATTGCCACGGCTGTGTCCGAAGATTCCGGCACCATTGAGGAGGTGTACGAGCCTTTCCTTATCCAGGAGGGCTATCTTATGCGAACGCCTCGCGGACGTGAAGTAACCGAGCTGGCCTACCGTCATCTCGGAAAAATAAAGACCGGTGAACATCCCAGGTTGTTCGATTAAACCATTCGGATCATGAACAACCTGAAGCAGCGAATCAAGGAAGAAGCTCTTCGCCTTGGATTTTCATTTTGCGGGGTTGCACGGAACGATTCGCTCGACGAGCTGAGACCTTTCTATTCCGGCTTTATCCAAAGAAACGGTCACGCCGGCCTGAAATACCTGGAGACCAATTTTGAAAAGAGGCTGCATCCCGAACTTATCATGGAGGACGCCAAATCAGTAATTGCCCTGCTGCTGAATTACTTTCCACCGGAAATTATCCCGGAGGAGGATAACTTTATCATTTCCAAATATGCCTATGGCCGTGATTACCATGTGATTATGCGGAATCGGCTCAATGAACTCATCCAATTCATGAAACTTTCATTTGGAGACCATTTGGCAAAAGGATTTGCAGACTCTGGCCAGGTACTTGAAAAAGCATGGGCCCAAAAATGCGGCGTCGGATGGCAGGGGAAAAATACGCTCATCATCAACCCAACAGCAGGTTCCTTCTATTTTATCGGCATTATTCTCACGGAACTGGAACTGGAGCCGGATCTGGCGGAAACCGACCATTGCGGCAACTGCACAAACTGTGTAAACGCCTGTCCCACAGGCGCACTCGACACTCCCTACCAACTCAACATTCCCCTTTGCATCTCCTACCTGACCATCGAAAGCAGGGCGGAAATCCCCGCTGATCTGAAAGGCAAACTGAATGACCGGATTTATGGATGCGATATTTGTCAGGATGTTTGTCCTTACAACCGCTTTGCCCGTCCACATCAAATTCCTGAATTTTCTCCTTCAGAACCGTTGAAAAATTTGCGAAAAAAGGAGTGGATTGACCTTACAGAACCCGATTTCAACCGGATTTTTGCAGATTCACCGGTTAAACGAGTTGGATATCGAAGGTTTAAACGATGGATTCCTTAGAGACGCAATATATTGCGTCTCTATTGCGTCTGTTATATTGCGTTTCGTATGTTGCATCTCTATGATGACGATCCCCAGGCAAAAGTTTCCACCTCAAATCCTGCCAGACCCAGCGCCCGGTCAACAACGGTCATGGCCAATTGTTCGATGGTTACCGGTTTGCTGTAAAAGAATGGCGATGCCGGGCAGATGATTGCGCCGGCTTCAGTAAGAAGTTTCATGTTGTTGAGATGGATGAGGCTGAAAGGGGCTTCACGGGGCACCAGGATGAGTTTTCTCCGCTCTTTCAGCATCACATCCGCGGCGCGGGTAAGCAGGTCAGAGGCTACCCCTCCTGCAATCCTGCCCAGTGTTCCCATGGTGCATGGACAAACGATCATCGCATCATATCCGGCTGAGCCGGAAGCCATGGGGGCAAAAAAGTTGTCGGGCTGGTATAATTTCATCTTCTCCAACCCATCAGCTTTCCAAACCCCGGAAGGCTCTTCCCCAAGCTCAAACTTCCATACTGCCGTTGCGTTTTCTGAAAAAACAACGCCACAGGTCTCTATCTGATCCTGCATTGATTTCAACCTTTCCAGCAGCAATTTTCCGTAAATGGCGCCACTGGCGCCGGTAATGCCTATAATAAGCTTATGTTTTGACATTTCTTCTATTATAAAATACTGTTGAAATTTGTTTTTACATCCCTTTAGGGATTTTACATGTGTAGGAAGCAGAAACTTTTTTATAATGACCTCTCCCCCTCCCTCCCCTTGAAGAAGAAGGGCCGGGGAGGGGCCATTCACAAACCCCCAATCGTAATTCGTAATTTATAATTCGTAATTATCAGTAATCCCTGGGCTTAAAATACCAGCTCAACGCCAGCGATAAAACATTGTTATACTGCCCGGATTCAAAAAAAATCTTTCTCTCTCCTGAAACGTGTCCATCCCTGATTGATATCAGCGAATAATTGAACCGGAACCCGGCTTTGAGATGGTCGGTAATAAAGCAGGAAATGCCAATGATTCCAGATAAAGTTACGGATCTGTATGGTATGGTGAGATATGGAACCTCCAGCCCGTTTACTTCATCATATGTGCCAAGCAATACATCTGCCGCCGGCCCCACCTCTGCCTGAAGCCGTTTGGCGAATGTATATTGGTAAAGCAGGGGAATTTCGAGGTAGTGCAACCGGGTGAGGTAGGTATTCCCGGTATTTGTTACCGTATCAGCGCCTTGTCTCATACCTTTCTGGATGTATTCCATCTCAAGCTGGAAAGAGGAATGGGGGGATAGCCTGAGACTGATAAAACCTCCGGCCAGGTAACCAAATTTATGGTATCCTTGCCAGGTATCTCCGTCAATCTGGCTCACGACTCCACCTGCCAGAATCCCTCCGTTGAACACCTGGGTTAAACCGGCAAAGGGAATTGTGATCAGGATTAATAAAACAATCTTTTTCATCAGGAAATTTTCAATAAAAGTACGGAAAATAGACAAGAACATAGCCGGCATGTAAAAGGATGAAGCATTGTTTTATACCTTTACACCTCCTAACAAAACATGATGGAGAATTCAGGAATCACGATTCTGCTGGTTGACGATGAGCCCGATATCCTTGAATTTCTGGGATATAACCTCGAAAAAGAGGGTTACCGGGTGTTGAAAGCCAAAAACGGACAAAAGGCGCTTAAACTTGCGAAAGAGCATAAGCCTCAGCTTGTTGTCCTTGATGTAATGATGCCGGTGATGGATGGCATGGAGGCCTGTACCGAAATGAGGAAGGTACCTGAACTGGCCGGCACGCTGATTGCCTTTTTAACCGCCCGGGGAGAAGATTATTCCCAGATCACCGGGTTTGAAGCCGGAGCTGATGATTACATCACCAAACCCATTAAACCAAAATTGTTTATCAGCCGTATCCAGGCTTTGTTAAGAAGATACAAAGCGGTGCCGGAAGACAGCAACATCATTGCAGTCAAGGGATTTATCATTGATAAAAACCGTTATGTCGTGGTGAAAGACGATGTTGAGATCACCCTGGCCCGCAAGGAATTTGAATTGATTCAGTTCCTTGTATCGCGCACGGATAAAGTGGTAACACGTGAAGAAATTTTCACCCATGTATGGGGCGAAAATGTCGTCGTTGGAGACCGTACCATTGATGTCCACATCCGCCGCATCCGCGAAAAACTGGGAATCGACAGCATCAGGACCATCAAAGGAGTTGGATATAAATTCGAGGAGGGATGAAATTTCACGAACCGAAAAATCTTGCCTTGCTGAATGCCGGGATCATCACAGGGGCATATGCCGTCCTGTTTTTGCTCTCTGTCAGCATCATCTTTGAAAACGCCTTCTCGCATCTTTATACTTTCCTGGCGCTGGGTTTAAGCGCTGCGGTTATTTTCATCCTTGCCTATTCAATTTTCCTCCTTACCCTCGAAAAATTTATTTACAGCAAGATCCGGTTGATTTACAAATCGATCCATTCGGTGAAGGTGGGGAAAAAAGGCCAGCCCTACCTTCAATCGGCAAATAACCTAATTGACAATGTTCAGAAAGAAGTAGAAAACTGGGAAACTGAGAAGCAGCTGGAGATTGAACAACTCAAACGGATGGAGCAATATCGCCGCGATTTCATCGGGAATGTGTCGCATGAACTGAAAACACCGCTGTTCAACATTCAGGGCTATGTTTCCACCTTGCTTGACGGCGGATTGGAAGATCCCTCTGTAAACCGGGAATACCTGAAGCGAACCGAAAAGAGCATTGAAAGACTGGTTAAAATCCTGGAAGACCTGGATGAGATTTCACAGCTTGAATCGGGCCAGCTGAAATTGAAAATTACCCGGTTCGATGTCGTGGGCCTTACCCGTGAAGTGGTGGAACTTCTGGAGATGAAAGCCCATAAACATGAAGTAGTTATCGCCTTAAACGATCCCGGAAAACCAATCCTGGTCGAGGCGGACAAGGATAAAATCAGTGAAAATGGCAGGACCAAGATCACCTTTTTCGACATGGATGAAAATATACTGACAGAAATTACAGACAACGGAATTGGAATTGACCCGCCTGAGCTGGTACGTGTTTTCGAGCGTTTTTACCGTACCGACCGGGGCAGGGTTGCCACAAAAAAAGGAAAAGGACTGGGGCTGGCCATTGTCAAGCACATCATGGAATCGCACAAACAAACAATCAACGTGCGCAGCACGACAGGGGTTGGTACAACATTTGGGTTTACCCTGAAGAAGGTCTGATCTCAGGTGGTTCTCTCCGTGGTGAAAAGCACGAGTTGTTCAAGTGATTTCCGATATTCGTTTTCAGGGAATGTCTGAAGGATATCCAACGATTTCCGGCGATACTCAAGCATCTTTTCCCGGGCATAACTAATTCCGCCTCGCTCAGCGACCTTGTCAATCAGCCTGGAGACTTTTGCCGCATCGTCGTGGTGATTTTTCACGGTATTGATGATCCAGCGTTTTTCCATAAAATCGGAGTGGTTCAGCAGGTAAATCAGGGGAAGGGTCATTTTCTGATCGCGGATGTCTGTTCCATTCGGCTTTCCGGTGGCACTGTTGCGTTCATAATCAAACAGGTCATCCTTGATCTGGAAGGCAATACCAACATGTTCGCCAAAATCCCACATGGATTGGATCTGTTCCTTGGAAACATCGGCGGAGGAAGCACCGCAAGCGCAGCAGGAGGCGATCAGGGAGGCAGTCTTCTTACGGATGATCTCGAAATATATGCTCTCCCGGATGTCGAGTTTCCTGGCTTTTTCAATCTGAAGCAATTCCCCTTCACTCATTTCACGTACCGCATTCGACACAATTTTCAGCAGTTTGAACTCATCCTGTTCCAGAGCCAGCAGCAATCCGGTTGATAACAAGTAATCCCCGACCAGGACGGCTATTTTATTTTTCCAGAGGGCATTCAGGGAAAAAAGACCTCGGCGCAGGTTCGAATCATCCACCACATCATCGTGCACGAGTGTGGCGGTATGTAAAAGCTCGATGAGGGAGGCTGCCCTGAAAGTGCTTTCATTTATGCCACCGCAGAGTCCGGCCGACAGAAAAACAAACATCGGCCGTATTTGCTTGCCCTTGCGTTTAATGATATAACGGGTGATGGTATCGAGCAAAGGTACAGAGCTCTTCATCGATGCCCTGAATTTTTCTTCAAAAGCTTCGATGTGTTCCGAAATGGGCGCTTTTATTTCGTTCAGCGATATCAATGCATACGTAGATTGAATGTGTAAAAGTAAACATTTTCAGGAAATCATACCCCATCCCAATGGCCCCGGACTCTAAATAGGCAAATGGGGAGTAAGTCCCTCCCCGATTGAGGGGATTGCGGGAGGGATTACGGAAATTTAGGATATCCCGCCGAAAATGCACAATTTTGCACTTATATTTGCAACAAATGTCTGGATTCTTGTTCAACGACGTCATTTTTGGCCCTGTCCGGAGCAGGCGGCTGGGATTATCCCTGGGAATAAATTTGCTCCCGCTTCACTCGAAATATTGTTCCTTCAACTGCATTTATTGTGAATGTGGATGGACCCCGCCCAACCAGGCTGATCATCCCGAATTTCCCTCCCGTGCTGAGGTTCGTTTTTTCCTGGAACAACGGCTGCAACAGCTGGTCGTTGAAAATTATCTGCCCGATGCCCTTACCTATGCCGGCAACGGAGAGCCTACCTTACACCCGGAGTTTGCAGCAATCGTGGATGATACCCTTGGCCTGCGGAATAAATTTGCTCCTGATGCAAAAGTGACGGTGTTGTCAAATTCGAGCATGATCCATGTTCCATCCATTTTCCAGGCACTTCAGAAACTGGATCATAACATCCTCAAACTCGACGCCGGATCCGAAAAAATGTTCAACCTGATCAACAATCCGGTGACGCCGGTTCAATTTGCCGGCTTGATCGAAAATTTAAAATTGTTCCGGGGAAATCTCATGATCCAAAGCATGTTTCTGCGAGGGAATTTCAAAGGTCAGACGGTTGACAACACGACCAAAGAAGAGGTTGATGCATGGATTGGACATTTGGTGGAAATAAATCCCAAACTCGTGATGATCTATCCGATTGCACGCGCTACGCCGGTGCATAACCTTGAAAAGATCGACCTGCAGGAGCTGGAAGAGATTGGGGTTAAGGCACAGCAAGCGGGGATAAAAGTTCAGGTATATCAATAGCCATTAACACGTTACAATTTCAGATTTGGAAAAGTTATATTATCCTGCAAAAATCTGGCTGGCTTTTGGCGAGGCGGTGAATGGCAACCAGGAGGTTACCGGATGGCTGATGAAAAACGGTTTTCCGGAAGTTGCTGCTTTGGCCCATGCGATCAGGGGCAGCGAGGAGGCAACCGCATGGCTCTTTAAGAATAAATTCTTTCATCTTGCCGCGCTGGATGCTGCCATTGATGAAAATGTGCAGGCATATCAGTGGTTAAACACAAACAACCACTTGCTTCTGGTTGTATTTGCCGATGCATGCCGGGGGAAACAACCGGCCATCAACTGGTTTTATGAAAACCATATGGAGGCTTTCGTGCTGATCGCAAAAAGAATCAAGGATTTACGTGATAATACTACTTTTGATTATCACAAGAAGAAATTTTAGCTGCTACCCACACTTGGAATAGCCGCAGCTTTTACAAACCAGGCAACCTTCCTGGTAAACCAGGCCATTTTGATCGCCGCATTTCGGGCAGGCATGTTCTGCCGCTTTGGTGCCATCGGGAATGAATTTCTTCAGTGCACGCTCAATCCCGTTTTTCCAGGTGTTGATGGAGTCAACCTCAAAGTGCAGCTTGGAAATGATATTGACCACAAATGGCAGCGGCATGCCGTGGCGTAAAATTCCCGAAATCAGTTTTGCATAGTTCCAGTACTCCTTGTTAAAAGACCGGGACAATCCTTCGATCGTGATTTTGTAACCCTGCCGATCTTCAAACTGGAAGTCATACCGCGATCCGACACCATCGGGTCTTGTTTTCACAATCCATCCCTTCTGAACCCAGGTTGGAATCCAGAAATCTTCTGCAACCCCCGTGAAAATTTCATATGGCCTGCCATTCAAAATGCCCACCACGGCAATCCATTTTTCGTGATCATTCTGAAAACGAACGATCTCGGATTCCAAACGGTCGGGACGATGCGGGGCAGTAGTTTCAACGAATTCATTGGCTTTGTCCTTCTTTTTCTTATCCTTGGAGTCGCTGTTTACCAATACACCGGAGCGGGATCCGTCGCGATACACGGTCATTCCCTTGCATCCTACTTTCCAGGCTGTTTCGTAAATGGTGCTGATCATCTCCTCTTTGGCATCATTCGGTACATTGACGGTAACACTGATGGAATGGTCAACCCATTTCTGCACGGATCCCTGCATTTTCACCTTGGCAACCCAGTCCACATCATTGGCGGTGGCTTTGTAGAATGGTGATTGCTTGATAACTCCTTTCAGCTCTTTTTCAGGCATGTGCGACACTTCCTCAACATCGAACCCATTCACGGTCAGCCAGGTTATAAAATTGTGATGGAACACATGGTACTCTTCCCAGGTATCGCCCACTTCATCTTTAAAGGTGATCTTAACATTTTTATCATTGGGGTTTACCTTTCGGCGACGCTTGTAATTCACAGCAAAAACCGGTTCAAGTCCGGAAGTGGTTTGTGTCAGGATGCTCACTGAACCTGTCGGGGCGATGGTAAGCATAGCGATGTTGCGTCGCCCATGTATTGACATATCAGAATAGACATCAGGCGCTGCATCTTTCAACCGTTGGATGAAGGGGTTGCCCAGTTCACGCTGGGTATCATAAATCGGAAATGGTCCGCGTTCTTTGGCCATGGTAACGGAGGAGCGATATGCCTCAATTGCCAGAATTTTATGTACTTCAACCGAAAAATCCGTAGCATCGTCTGATCCATAGCGGGTACCCAGGGCAGCAAGCATATCGCCTTCAGCAGTAATACCGAAACCTGTTCTGCGTCCCTGGATGGCTTTCTTCTTGATATTCAGCCACATATTTCTTTCCCTGACTTTGACCTCCTCCCCTTCCGGGTCCTTTTCAATTTTTGCCAGGATGCGATCGATTTTCTCGAGTTCAAGATCGATGATATCATCCATGATACGCTGGGCTTTGTGAACATGGGAAATAAAAAGCCCGGAATCGAAACTTGCCTCAGGTGTAAATGGCTTGTCAACATAATTGTACAGGTTGATTGCCAGAAGCCGGCAACTGTCATAGGTACAAAGTGGAATTTCGCCGCAAGGATTGGTTGAGACCGTCCGGAAACCCAGATCGGAGTAACAATCGGGAATAGATTCGCGGATAATGGTATCCCAAAACAGGATGCCGGGTTCAGCCGATTTCCATGCATTGTGAACAATCTTATTCCATAGTTCACGGGCTTTCATGGGTTTTTTAACCGCCGGAGTCATGGAATCGACCGGGAACCGTTGAATAAACTCCGTGTCATTTATCACGGCTTGCATGAACTCATCCGTAAGTTTCACGGAAATATTTGCCCCTGTTACTTTTCCTGCTTCAAGTTTTGCGTCGATGAAATGCTCTGCATCCGGATGATTCACTGAAATACTGAGCATCAATGCGCCCCTGCGGCCCTCCTGAGCTACCTCGCGTGTTGAATTTGAATACCTCTCCATGAACGGAACGATCCCGGTTGATGTGAGTGCACTGTTTTTCACCTCGCTGTTTTTCGGGCGAATGTGCGACAGGTCATGACCCACTCCTCCCCTGCGTTTCATCAGCTGAACCTGTTCTTCATCCGTTTTCATGATGGCGCCATAGGACTCGGAAGCTCCATCATTGCCGATTACAAAGCAGTTTGACAGGGAGCCGATCTGAAAATCGTTTCCAATACCAGCCATGGGACTGCCTTGCGGAACGATGTATTTAAAATTCCGCATGAGATCGAAGAGTTCATCCTCGCTCATCGGATTGGGGTATTTCTTTTCGATGCGGGCAATTTCACGGGCAATCCGTCGGTGCATATCATCCGGAGTCAATTCAAAGAGGTGGCCTTCTGAATTTTTCAGGGCATATTTATTTGCCCAGACATTTGCGGCCAGACTGTCGCCCTTGAAATACTCCGTTGATTTTTCAATAACCTCGGTGAACGAATATATTTTTCGTGCACTTTCATCTGTTTTGACTTCTTTCATTTCCAATGCTTCAATCGTAATTTTCGGACGGATTCTTTTTGACAGTACTTCGTTGTAATAGTCTGTTTTATGATCCGTTTCCGTGTTTACCGGCGTTATTTTTTCCATGCATGAACAGGATTAACTGCTATGTTCTGATTTTGTTAACTAATTGTTCTTACGAACGTTCCAATAAAAAGTCGGGAGAATAATTGATGCAGCAAGATACGACGAACAACCCGTTCAGGTAAATATAGTTATTAACACAAGGCTGGTTGAAAACAGTAACCTGCTGAATTCAAAAAACATATACTTTGATAATTCAGCAAAGGGTCATTTCAGGTGGATTTTTACGACCCCTCCGCCATCCAGATCAGTTTTTTTCCAAAACCAAGCC
>JAPLDG010000338.1:59951-62872 GCA_026391845.1 Bacteroidota bacterium
GATGTGAATTGGGCATCAGGCGGGCGATCGGGAAACGCCGGAGATAGGCGGATCGGGCGGCCTCGCTCCCCCTGTCCTTAAGGCCGGGAAGAGAGAGGTCGGCGACGAAACCTGTCATCTGAATTCCCCGGATCTTTCCGACGATCTTTGTTTCAAGGGCGATGGTCGCGGCCACCCGGAAATTATCACCCTCCACCACATCCCGGATATGACGGGTTTCATGATCGGAGGTGAAAATGAATTGATTGAGCTCCTTCATATAGGCATAATAGCAAGAGGCACAATAAGGGATGTTATCCCGTGCGACGGCCAGGGTTAAAATATGATGCTCTCCGATGAAATCGATGATTCGCTGTTCAGGATAGGTCATGGCTAAAAGTCGAGACTGAGTGAGAAATAGAATACAGGTTTGAGAATGCGCCCATCTTCCACTCCCCAGGCAAGATCGCCGCGCAAAAAATAACCAAACAACCGCATACGAGCCCCAAATCCGAATCCTTCCACAATCGGATCTTTTTGCATTTCAACCTTTATGAAAAGAGGATTACGATAGATATACCTGGTAAACAACTGGTTATCTGCCGACCACGGAGATGTTCCTGTCCAGGCAGTGCCAACATCCCCGAATGCAACAAGCTGAAAATTATTGATGAAGTCAGAACGTATCGGACGGTTGAAAAGGTACCGGAAGAGAGGCAACCGCAATTCCGTGTTGTAAACGAAAAAATTGTTGCCATTCCTGATATTCTGAGAAAAACCACGCATGTTCGTTGCCAGGGTCTGGAAAGCATAATTCTGATCAAAAGCCACAGGTGTCGTATTGTTGTAAGTCGGGAACAGCCAGTTATCAACCCCTCCCATGTAATAGAGGAGTTTATTGTTGCCGAATGAGGTGCTTGCCGCAAACCTGTTTGCCCAGATCATCGACCTGTGGACCCGCTGATAGTTGCGGATATCCACCCCTAAAACAACCAGATTGTTGTTTTGACCGTGCAATAACTGGTAAAATTCACCAAAAAACTTGTACCTCGTTCCATGGTAAAGATTTAATCCAAGGCTTCGGGTGTTGTCATACGTAAGTTCAGCCTTAACACTTCCCCAAACTTCATGAATATCAGGTTGTCGCAAATTGAACTGATCGGTGGATAAAAAAACTGCCCGGTCGTAGCGGACGGAAGCAGTTCCCTTGATGTTCAACACCGGTGTAAAAGGATAAGTAGCAACATAATACAACTCCATAATTCTGTGTCTGACGATGGAATAGTATCCGGCCTCTTCGACCGACTTGCGGTGAAAAACGATCTGATGATCAAGGCGGTGTTTATAATTGCCATAACTAAACAGGTACTCGTTGTTGATGAGGCTTACATTCAACCGCACCCCTCCGGTGATGCGATAATCTTCCATGAGGTCGGTAATCCCGACCATCAGAAGCGCATTCAATCCGGGGTTGATAAATACCGGTGATAAACTCCCGGTAAAAGGCTGATAGGCAAAGTTCAGAAAAGTGAAATCAATTTGGGTGACCATCTGATCAATATAGTACTCCACATTGTAGTTAAGTTGTTTTGCATTGAGATACTTGTTCGCGGTATCTTTCTGGCTTAACACCTTTGAAAAACTTTTTGATTGCAAACCCTGGTATTGGCTGAGCCAGCGGGTCAGTGTGCTATCAGTTCGCGCCACATTGCCTTTCTCTGATTGACCCTGACCGGATCTGGTCGTATCGAGCCTCGACATGATCTGGCTCAAAACATCACGCTGCCTGACAATGCTGAAATGCTTTTTTCCCTGGGTTTTAAAAGGTTCTGCAAGCCGCAGTCCACTGTCCGCTCTCGCCGGTTCTGTCTCCTTTTTTGCCAAAATGGAGGTGAGCCCTTTAAAATAGGATGGCTGAACTTCAACTTTCTCCACCTGTTTTGGCAGGATCAAATCAGAGGTAAACATTTTGAAATTTCTGTTCTGATAAAGTACCTCCCCGATTGTCGCCCCCCTGATCGATATATCATGTTCGAGGATGTTTCTGGAATAATTCGTGATCGGATAGGTAGTTGTGTAATAGCGATAATGGGCAATGGTGTCAATAAAAGCGATTGTGCTGTCGTATCTGGCCAGGTATCGGTTTACGATGCCGCTCTGGTCGCTCAGGAAGCAAAAATAGTTATCCCCGTAAGGTAGCGGCTGGGTTTCATGCGCATCCGGCGATTTTGTAAGACGCTGTAGCACATTGCGTTTTGCAGCATAGTTATATAGAAACAGATCATTAAAATAGTGCAGATTTTCAATTTTCACAGGCTCGTCAAACCGAAGTGTATCACTTATCCGGTTTGATGAAAAAATGATATTTTCCGAATGGTTGATAAACCGCGGGTTGAGGTCATCGTATTTGTCCCTGGTGATCTGCTCATGTGAGCCGGAAGCAATGTTATAAACGAAAATATCTGACTGTCCCTTTTGAACCGCAGAAAAAACCAGCAGGGATCCATCATCTGAATAGGACATATCCAGCACTTTTTGAAAATTTACCAGCAGCTGATGCTCCACTTTTTTATCTTCAAGATTATATAAATAGAGCCAGATTCCGCCTTTACGTTCCACGAGAAAAGCAAGGACAGTACCACTGGGATGCCATGCTATGAGCGGAAAGGAATAATCCGGCCGATCGGCTAACCGAAAGCCTCCGCGATAGATGCGCCTGGTTTTACCCGTTTCGTTATTCCTGATAAATACCTTATAAATTCCAAGCTGATGTGTCGCATAGGCAACTAAAACGCCATCCGGGCAGATCTTCAGGGAATGATAGACCCGGTCGGGCTTATTCCGCTTATTCAGCATGGTGCCCTGAGAAGCCATCCGGCCCGTTTCCTGTGCTGAATACACTTCTTTGTAAAACGCGAGCCATTCCTGGATAAGCGTACTAA
>JAPLDG010000020.1 GCA_026391845.1 Bacteroidota bacterium
AAAGTTACCGCATGGAAAACAGAAAAACCATTTTTTAAGAACATATTTAATCTAATTTTACCCACGATTATGCATCGCTATTTTCCGAAATTGATACATCCTTAATTTCCGAAATCACAGCATATTTGCTTTCTGGTAACAACAGCAGCAGGTTCGTGTACAATATTAAATCTGAATGATTGCAACGATTGGTTCTTGCCTTCAAGGGATGAACTTATTCTGATGTATAATCAGAAGCAATTAGTGGGTGGGTTCACAGACGAGTTTTATTGGAGTTCTTCCGAAGGTAGCGATGATTATTCTTGGGGAGTTTTCTTTAATAGCGGCACACAAACGACTTCCATGAAAGTTAGTAAGATGAATGTGCGAGCAATAAGGTCATTTTAATGCAAAATAGGTTGTGATATTTTCTTTTGCCTACGCAAACGAAAAAGTTTCATTCCTCAATTTCCAGCAAATTATCCTCAGTTCCAATCTGTTTTAGTTCTGGCATCGATGTTCCAGCGATACCCTTTACTGAGCCTATAAAGTGATTGGTATTCAACAGAACCTTCTCCAGTTGCTTTTCACGTTCTTTCCAGATTCGCTCCATGGCTCGTTTCTCTTTGTGATAACTTACCTGCAGACTGGTGAATCCTTCGATGATGGCACCAACCTGCAACCTAAATTCGTTGCTGGTCAAGTAATCATAGAGCATTTGCATTTTTTCACCCTTGTTGGTCTGTGTTGAAAATGCTTCACTCACACGGAGCAGGCTATCCCGTAAAACAATTGCCAACCCTTTGAAATCATTGAACGAACAAACCCAAACTCCGTTGATCTGTCCAATATGGTCGATTTCTTCTGGCAGAACTTCTGAAACAATGACAAGCAGATCTGCCTTGACCAATGCCGCATCGGCTTTCAGTTTGGTGATCCAATCCTGGCTGAACGATTTTGTTCTCTTACTCTCGTATGCGATTTTACCGCAATCAACGCCTAGTCGGTTCCTGACGGTGAGAATGACATCGGCACCTTTTATGCCCTTGCCTACTTCTTCAATGAGGTCGAACTGAAACATTGACCGAAGCACTTCTTCAATCACCAGTTCCTGAACCTCACCCTGAAGTTGCATTGAACCCTGTTCAGCCTTTCGCTTCATCACTTCCATCTGCTCTTTCATGGAGTTGATGACTTCTTCCTTTTCCTTCAGTTTAAGTTCAACCCTGTCACCTTCTCTTTTTCTGATGGTATTCGTTTCCTCTTTCAGCCGCTCAGTCATTTTTTGTTCGTATTCAACTTCAAGGTCTTGTTTTTGTGAATCCAGTTTCCGTTTTAACTGTTCATTTTCAATTTTGGCTTTCTTGAGGTCGGTCAACTGTTTCTGGGTTTCAGCATTTGCATCGGTCAAAGATTTTATCTGATCCTCAAATTCAAGAGCCACCTGCTTCTTGATTTCCTTGGACTTTTTCTCGGTTTCAACCTTCAGTTTGTCAGCAACCTGAGTATCAATCTCAGACTGAAGTTTTTTCAACTCGGCTTCTTTACTTGAAAGTTTGGTTTCCTTCACTTTATACTCCTTTTCAATCTCAGTAATCTTCTGATGGAGTTCACCACGATATTTTTCTTCGATTTGCTTGGAGATTACATCTTCAACGGCAAATTCATTTCCGCACTTGGGACAGGTTATTTTGGTGGTTTGGGTCATGGTGTTGATTATTTTGGGTATAATTCGTTCAAAGCCATTTAGGTGAACCTTTAGTAATTGATACCAGGTTCAGGAAAATGGTTTTGATTTTTAGCATTCAAATTTAAGAAAACCCAATGTTTCCTTCACCAGTAATTATTATTACGAGGCCATAATTATTAGCCAATCTCAGGACTGTAATGGCAGATAGAAATAGACCACCATCAAAATTACGAGCACTGTTGACAGAAATATTATGAGGTGGTTATAATCCAAATGGTCTTCCTTCACTATCCAGAACCACAGAAATAGAATCATCCTGATTATCAATTCAACCAGGAAAGAGGCTAAGATTGCAACGCCTGCTATCAGGAGTATGATAAGGATTGCCAGTCCAGCATTTTTACTACCCGAACCGCCTCGATAGTATAACCCTTTTATGCCTGTGGGAATTGAGAAACCTCTTGACCCGAAGGAACCATATTTTGTCCTGAGACTGGTTGAGACTCCCGATTTGCCTAGGTTCAGTCCTAATCCACCGCCAAGGTTGGCTCTCCTATAAAATCGGAATCCCATATTTACCTAAGTTTACGGATTATCAAAAAGACGAACACAGAAATTGCGAAGATCAAAGCCAGGGAGATGAGCCTGGGGAAGAGAAGGTTTTTCTTAGGTATTGATGGTATCGGACCTTCAATATCTGACGACTCAGACGATACTATACTTTCTATTTGAACGGTCATGTCATCAGAATCATTCATATAATGTTGCGGTATAGATAACGGATTAACTAATCAAAGCAACTTGCCACTCCTTGACCTTCAGCAACACATTTTTACTGGTATTCGCTGAACTTGATGAACTAAGTCGAACCATTTCATTCTGGGGCAATCCGGCTCTCTTTTTAACGTACAAGTTAAAAGCCTTATCGCCATTGAAAGCCAGCAGCCTGATTTTCGGATAAGCGACAAACAATCCGTTAAAATCATTCAGTACCTCCCGTTTAATATTTGAGTCAAGACTTCCTGGTCGGTTGGCTTCAGTCAAGACATCCCACAAACCGATCTTGTTTTTAAGCAATAGGTCGAGTTTCTTTTTGTATTCAACGACTGGCACACCGCTGTTGTAGATGGTGAATATTATTCGCCAGAACTGGTTTTGAGGATTTGCATAGTATTCACCTTTGAGAATGGATATATCGCTCGGAAGTGAGCCTAATATCAATATCTCGGTGTTTTTATCAATAACGGGAGGAAAGCCTGATTTTCTCATAGTCTGAAATAGAATTCACTGTAATGCTTTATTCAGCAACCACCTTTAATACAATAGAACAACCTGCTGTTGATGAAGGCTGGTATAGGTTTTTCACTTTTTAAGACTTCAAATTCGGCAAATAACTTTCTTAAGATATCCTCTAATATTTCAAAGTTTTTTGGTTTGATGAGCGGAAACAACTCAATTTTACTTGAAGATTTTACAGAAACTGCTCCTTCATGATTGAAATAATTTATCGAACTACCTGTGCTTATATAGCAGTAGTTCATGAAAATATATCTATCATGTTCAACAACTTGGCTCAGTCCCATTAACCCAAATATCACCTTATCCCCCAGTATCATTCTACTTTTATCAATGATTTCTTTCCTTTTGTTATAGTCATCAACATCAGGTGCAAAAACAAGTAAACTATCCAATACATATTTAGACGCAAATTCTCTAAGAAGCCTGTAATAGTTTTCTTCGATTGGTCTTTGATCAGTTTCATCCTTAAAGAGATATGGATCAGAAATTATGACATCAGTAACAGGATGATTTGGTAGAATATCAGACCAACCTGAAAAATTATGTTTTGATCTGGGGTCTTTTACTCTCTTATAAGGATCACTTGACAACCTTTTATAAACCACCTGATAGTCATCAATGAAACCACATAAGAACTGATTACGGTTACGTTCAATCTTCTGTTTATCAATATCATTAATGTTTATAAACAAAACTTGGTATGGATTATTCAAGTCAATTATACTTTTCCTTGCTGAATATTCTCTTGCGACATATCGAATGTCAGAATCCTGTCGACCTTCCAATAATTTTGAAACAAGATTTAACTGATCATCATTAAGGTTACCATAAATGACTAAATCAGACCCTTCACTCAGAAAATCAATGAAATCTTTTGAAATCTTTATCGGATCAACCAAGAATTCAGTAATCGCATTTACTAAGATTTCTTTATCAACATGAGCCTTTAACATTAGTTGATGTTTTGTGCATTTAAAATATCAGCCGTTAACCTTGCTGTTTCATCATAGAAACCACTTCCAAAACTTTCTTTTAGAATACCATCCTTTCTTATGTTGATCCTATAGTACTTTTCATGCGCCTCATTCGTATTAAAATAAAGTATGGTTGCATTAGTAGGGTCGAATTCATTCTTTGCGATCAACAGTTGTAACCTTTGTATAAGGTAAACACTATGCGTTTCAATAATAAACTGAACCTTATATTGCTTCTGACAGTAAATGAAAAAATCCACCAAACTTGATTGCCAATTTGGATGCAAAAATGCCTCTGGCTCCTCAATTAGAATAGTCTTCTTCACTACTGGTTCTGTTTTCCATCCCTGGCTCATTGGAATCTCTTCATTTCTCACTGTTTCGTCCTTATATGAAAATAGTATTGAAGCGATTTTTAAAATTAGTTTAATTATGTTCGATGTTCCTTTGCCAAGGTCAGCAACGTTGATTTTTGGATTTTTTGCATAATCATCCATCGATTCAAACAGATGGTTATAAATACTATCGTCAAGTTTGAATTTGCCGTTCTTTTTCTTTTTTTCTCGAACACTTTGAACATCGGTAATTAAATTAACCTCAAATGCTGAATTTAAGTGCGGTTCTATCTTGATAACCCCATCTATTCCGAATAACCTTAGTGATTCTCTTACAAATCCAATATTTCCCTTTATATCATGAATCCGATACAGTTGCTTTAAATACTCGGAGTTCCTATCTGATTTTATTAATCTTTCTTGAGAAGTGTCAGAAACAATGTGAAGAATATTCTTGTTTCTGAATAAGTCTAATCCTGATATGATTGCATCGAAGATTGGAGATATCACAGAATCAAGAAAGTCATAAAAATCAGTAGTTTCTAAAAGATTACTATATAGTTCTTTTTCAAAATCAGGATATTTCCAATACAAGGTATGTTTAAGGTCATATTCGGCTAAATTGAAAAACCGATCATAAATCATTTCTTTAAGAAAGTCCCTTAAGAAATATGTTGAGAGATTATGATTGAGGCTTATGTAATCTTCTTCGCTAAAACTCTCACCCCACCAACACTCATCATCCCCTTTTATTAAATCTAACTGGTCTAATATTGCACTAAAATCTGTATCCGTAATATTAACAAGATGCTTTTTCAATAGTGAAACATTCAACCTGAATTCCATTAAACCAGGGTCACTATTTTCAGATGGGATTCCGATTTTCCGTTCAATGTTTCCATTCGCATAGATTCCCCAGAAAATTTTTCCATCCTGTTCGATGACCTCCAAATTATCAAATAAGGCAGTTTCTCTGAATTGTTCATCAGATTTCGCACCTTCCCAAAAGGTGTAAAACACCTTAAATACTTCTGGTATGGTCCCAACTTTTGTTGTAAAACCAATTTTGAATGTCTTTTTTTGGCTCTTTTTATTTATAAGATTTTCAAACCTACCAAGGTTGGAACCTTCGCTAATTAAGTCAAGTGCGGGAAAATCTGATTTTGATAATCCATCCGCAAACAATTTAATTGCTTTTATAATAGTACTCTTTCCAGAGTTGTTGGCTCCTGTATAAATATTTAAATCGGTGAATTTGAACGTATTGGATTCAGCGAATATCCTGAAATTCTCAATTGTCAGTTCGTCAAGGTTTTCTTTCATAATTCATTCAGTTTTTCAGTAAGTTATCGTGCAGCCTTTACCTTCAGTTCATTTTTGGAGTTAACCTTCTTAATACGTCCACTCTCCATGGCTAACTGGCAATCGATTCAACTCTTCTTTATAAAACTTCCACTGTGGCATATACTGTTCCATCAAACTCAAAAAGCGGTCGTTGTGATGGCGTTCAATCAAGTGAACCAGTTCATGAACAATTAGGTATTCCAAGCAAGGTATTGGTTTCTTGGCTAATTCAAGATTAACCCAGATCCGTTTCTTTTCAATATTGCAGGTTCCCCATTTGGTCTTCATTTGTTTTACCTGCCAGTCATTCACTGAAACGCCAATCTGTGTTGACCATTTTTCAATAAGCGAGGGAATGAGTTTTTTCAACTCTGCCCGATACCATTCATTTACGATTGTTTCTCTCTGCTCGGTTGTGGTGTCGGGTCTGACATAAAGGTCGATGTAGGTTTTGGTTTTAATGATAACCTTTGGTGGTGCATCAACTTCAATGACCCTTAATAAAAACCGTTTGCCTTGAAAATAATGGCTTTCACGTTCTTTATATTGTCTGGGTGACTGTCTGTCTTGGTTGGCAAATTTACGCTGCTGCCTTTTAATCCAGCCTAACCTTGAAATGGCGAATAGGCGAACTGCTTCATCATCAATTCTCAGAGGTGCAGCAATACGGACTCGACCATTAGGCGGATAAACCGCCAAATGCATGTTCTTGATGTCTTTACGAACAACATCAATCGACAATAGAGGACTGATTTGCAGCACCTTCGTTTTCGTCATTATTTGTATTCTCGTTGTTTTTTGATGATGTCAAATACTGGCTCCAGTTTTTCTGACTTGTGATATTTTTCCAGAACTGGTTTAACAACCTGATTTTTCAAATGCTTCTCTTTTTGCGGGTGCCCTTCCCAGTTGTCATGCTTCTCGTAAATGATTGCATGGTCCATCACCAGTGAGACTTCTTCTTCCTTGTCCAAGATGTCATATAGGGCACGTTTACCCTGAGTATTGATAGTTGACGGATATTCGTTGCTTGTTTCTGGTTTCTTAATCTTAACAGCCAGTTCAACTACTTTTTTCAAATACTCTTCATACCGTTCTGCTTCTTCATTTCTCAATTTGATCAGTTCATCAAGCAAAACGCTCATCTTTTCGTAGTAAATCGGATTGGTCGGACTTTCTTCAATGATTACTTTACGGAGATTGTTTTCAATTGTCTCCGCCATGGCTTCCTTGTTGTTTCGGATATTTGGCGGCAATTTGTCTAAGGCATCTATCCCTCTGTCAACAATCAGTTCTACAAGGCTGAAATCATCAAAGGCAGAGATCTTTTTACTTTCTTCTGCTCCGATGTAACTATCAATCAAATGTCGCATGGCAGGTTCAAATTGCTTTAAATCCACCCAATCTCCGCTGGCAAGTTGAATTTCTTTGCGAACATTTTCAAAATGGGTAACGTCTATTTTAATGGCTGCAATTTGAGTTGGCTTATATCCTGCTTCTTCCATTTCATCGGCTATGTTGGCATAAGCACGAATAAGCGAGATGACCGCCTTGTATAATGCTACCCGTTTTGGTACCCGTTTTGGTTCGGTGTCCTTTAAATCATCTGGGTTTTGGGTGTTGCCGCAGAAATACAGGATATACTCTTTCGTTCCCTTGGGTGGAACTACTTCCTGACAAAGTGCTTTGATGGCTTCCAATGCGTCATCTAAACGCTCCTTGCTTTTCTTTAGCCTATCTGACAACAATCCTTCCACATCTTCCTGATCATAGCCATCAAAGGCTTCGGAGGTGTAATCATCTACTGCGGTTTCTAAACTGCCAAACAAATCTTTGTAATCAACGATATAACCGTAATCTTTATCTTCACCATCCAGGCGGTTGACCCGACAAATTGCCTGAAACAGACCGTGATCCTTCATGCTTTTGTCAATATATAGGTAGGTTGCTGCTGGTGCATCAAACCCTGTGAGCAGTTTGTCTACCACAATCAACAATTTCAATTGTGCTGGCTCTTCAACAAACCGCTTTTTGGCTTCATCTTCAAAGTCTTCTGAAGATTTGCCCTTGAGCATCTTTTGGTAAATCTCATACTGCATCAACTTTTCGGTATATCCTTCACCTGTTTCTTCACCCTTGATATCATTGTGGGTCGGTGCGAAGGAGGTGACAATAGCGCACTTTTTGAATCCAGCATCCTGAAAGAGTTGATAGTATCTACAAGCGTTGTAAATACTACCTGAAACCAACATGGCGTTGCCTCTGCCGTTTTGAAGCCGTTCTTTGGTTTCCATGTCCAACAAGATATCTGCAACGATTTTTTGCAAACGCCCGACTGAACTAAACACCTTCTTCATGGTGCCCCATTTTTGTTTGAGTTCGGTCTTGGCAAAATCGGTCAGTCCTTTTGTTTTGCTGTCAAACCAACTGTCAATTTTATCCAGCGAAGTAATTTTCTGCTCAATATCCCTTGCTTCATAGCGTAAATCCAAAACTACACCATCTTTTACTGCTTCGTCAAATTTGTAGGTGTGTATGTATGTTCCAAAAATCTCAATGCTTTTCTTTTTGTCAGAATGTAACAGTGGTGTTCCTGTAAAACCTATGAACAATGCCTTTTCTCCTAAAAGTTGTCGCATGGCTTTGTTTAAATCTCCGCTCTGGGTTCGGTGGCATTCATCAACAAACACATAGAAATCACCTTTGGGTTTGAAGTCCTTTGGCAAACTGTTTCTCAGTTCCTCCAGATAACTATCATAATCGGCTTCTTCTTTACCTATGAATTTATGAATGAGCGAACACATCAACAGAGGCTTGGTGTCATTCAACATGCTGATTAACTCTGCGCCACTTTTGGTTCTGATAATCTTTTCTTCTATGCCTTTGAAGACCTTTTCAATTTGTTTGTCCAGTTCATCACGGTCGGTTATGATCAGCACCCGTGCATTGGGATTGTATTCTCTAACCCATTTTGCCAGCCAGACCATAGTCAAACTCTTGCCACTTCCCTGGGTGTGCCAAATGATACCACCTTGTTTCTGTCGTATGCATTCCTGAGCCGCTTTCAATCCAAAATATTGATTGTGTCGGCACAGTTTCTTTTGCCCTCGGTCGAACACCACAAAATCGTGCAAAACTTCAATCAACCGTTCTTTGTTCAGAAATTCAATGATGTTCTTGTCCAGAAGATTATCTGCTTGAGCGGCTTTCTCCCTTAATGGCTTGGTTAACTGTAGTAAATAGCGGTCGTTTGGATTGAATTCCTCACTTACCTCTTTCCATTTTAAATAATATTTCTCTGACGTGTCGATGGCTGCAAACCTTAACCCTTCAACATTCTGCCCTGCCATGACCAATTGCACCGTGGTGTAAAATGACTTGATGAATATGTGTTTCTGATTATCATTGTTTTGTCGGATGCCTTCGGAGACGGAAACGGTGCTTCTTTTAAGTTCCAGCACACCTATGGCAATTCCATTGATGTAAATGACGATATCGGGTCGTTTGTTGTGGACCCCTTTAATGGTCACCTCTTCGGCAATAGCAATATCGTTTTTCAGCGGATCCTTCCAGTCAATCAGGTAAACTGTCTCCTTATTCTGTCCTGCTTCTTCTTTTACGGGCACACCATACCGTAGAAGTGAGTAAACCGCTTTGTTGGCTTGATAGAGGTCATCGGTAGTATTAATGGCAATAGCCTTCTTGAAATCTGAAACCGCTTTGGTGATAAGAATTTTACTGTACCCTTGCCCATCAAGAAAATTAAGCAAATCGGTTTCACGCAAATTGCTGTTGTTTTCTTCCTCTTCAAGATTGCCAATGTATCGGTACTCCAATTGTTTTTGAAACAGTTGCACGATACGGTTTTGAGTTTCCCGTTCAATCTGACCTACTGAACTCATTTTATTCGTATTACTATATTATTTGTCAATTCTTTGGTTATTGAACTTCCAGGTTTCAAAAACAAGTTCCAATAGTAATTCTTGTCTTTCAGTGATTGCATCTTTATTCCACGTATCAAAGGAGTATTTATAGTCCGCTTTAAATCTATTCAATGCAGTGTTAACTCCAATTGTAAATTTATCATTTAATAGTTTAGTGGAAATTATATTGGATTTCACATATTCCTGCTGTTTAAGGAGAAACCAATCATTCGAAAGGTCATTGAAATTATTAACAGCCTGATTAATCGTACTCTCCAAAAGGGTAACATTCCCCAATTTATACACCGTATTAAAATATTCATCCTTATCTTTAAACTCAGCGGGCAAGATTCCATCCTTTGGTGTTTGTGGAAGGATATGTTCCACCTGTAAATTATCCAAGAAATTCTTTCCCTGAATAGGTAAACCAGATTTAACTAAAACCGTGTTTTCAATTTTCCCTAAAACATATCTTAATCTGTAAAGTGGGTTATATGAGTAATGTTTTATATTTAAAAATTCCGATTTAAATTGTCCGACTTTATCCTTTAAATATGGAACCATCGTATTTTCAATGACAACTTTTATTGCGTCAATAGATTTCACTCCCCTAAGTTTACTTGACCATTGAGCAAATAAGCGTTCATTATTTTTTGCTTGAATCCCGATCGTGTTGCTATAGAAAAAGAAACTTTCGATTTGTTCTCCCAAATATTCAATTTCATTATTAGTAGACTCAATGTCTAATGCCAATAGCAATATTAAATGTTGCCTCGATTTGTACTTATTGACAAATCCAATATTGGTGTTATTTGGATAATTGCCGCCATCTTTTAATAACTCAGTCGCAACAACCAGATCAGCATAGCGTTTGGAGATTTTTTTAAGTTCTTTGGCAAATGCTAAAGGTCCGTTTTCATAGTTTGTGATTTCTTTTCCTTCTGGAGAAATAATCCATTTGTAAATATCGTCTTCTCTTATAACACCATTATGGTACCGAGCCATTAAAAAATATCTTAAAAACCGTAATGGGCTTCCATCTTCTTTACAGGTTTGTAAATTAAGAGTTATCTCTTTCCATGTGTCTTTAATTCTTTGAAAGTCTAATTCATTCGCTTTACTGAATAATAAATTTTTAACCAAGTCCATGGCGTTTAATCCAGAACCTCTCTGGTTAATGGTCTCAAAGATTTTAAGGGCACTACTTAAATTCTCAGATTCAATCACAACGAGTTCAATCTTCGTTAAAAAGTATCGAGAATAGTTGGTCAGACTGTCAAGACTTTCTAATAAATATGATTTGAAATGAGATTTTAATTTCTCATATGCCAATTCCATTTTAATTATGGAGGCAGTTTTATCGTCTTTAAATGGTTTATTTTGTATGAGTTTACTCAAGAAGTCCTTACTCTCTTCATATTGAAGTTCTAACCTAAGATGCGTTTTATCAGTGTTAATGTCAAAATCAGATAGCAATTCCTCAATTGATTGCAGATATTTTTTTTGTCTATCATCCAGTTCCAGTGGTTTCAATATATCTCTGAAGGCACATAGGGAAAGGATGATTGTTGTTAATCGTTGTTGCCCATCTATGACATCAAACTTGCCCTTATTTTCTACTATGATTATTGAACCAAGGAAATAACTCTTTTGAGCACTTGAATTAGGTTCATATTCATTGTCTATATCAATTAGAAACTGCTCTACTTGATCGTCAGGTTTCCAAACATATTCTCGTTGATAGTCAGGAACCAAAAAATAATAATCCTTGAGTTTTGAAATGCTTTTTACTTCGGCTTTAATTTCCATACGTAGTAGTATTTACGAGATCAGTCTTATTTTTCCTGTTAAAAGGTTTTGCATCATCCCCTGTTTAATCTTTCTGTATTTCTCCAACTTGCCTTCCAAGGCTGCTATCTCTGCATCCATATCAGAAAGGATATTAGCGATTCGAGTTTGTTCAGAATAAGTTGGAAATCCTTTTTCAATTTTTTCTATGGTTTTTGCATTGAGACTCGGAACTCCAGATGCCTCATTATATGAATACCAATCAATCAAATTAAAAAGATAGAAAATAAATTTCGCACAATAGCCTTCAAATATTTCGGTGTAAAATAATGTATCAACAGTCCAAAAAGGCGTTTCCAAATATTGAGGTTTATCAATTGTTCCCTTCCTTCCAATTAATACAGATGGTTTTTCATATAAGAACTGATTTGTATAACTCATTAATCCACCTGTTCCTAAAATTGGATATTTCCCACTCTTGTCCTCGACTTCTTTCTGACTTTTACCATGTTTAACTTTCAGGACCTCACTTAATTTTTTAACTTCCCACCCTTCTTTAGGTTTCAGTAGTTTTTGCATCGCCCCTTGCTTGATGTTGCATTTCTTATCGATGAGTTTTTCTAAACTGAATATCAAAACATCTGCATTTGATAAAGCGGTTGCGATGGCGGTTTGTTCTGTAATTGAGGGAAGTCCAATTGGGTATAACTTTAACTGCTGTAAGTCAACCCCTGTTTGCCCTGATGAACGTTGTGATAATTTTTCGACAAAATTGAATAATGAGTCTTGTTTGAGCAAATGAAATGCATAATCTTTAGTCACTTGTTTTGTAGGAATTGCTTTCATTAGGGCTACATTATAAGCACCTTCCAAGCCTCTCAATATTTGGAAGATTGGCGGGCCATATCTCCCAATCATAATGTCTTCTCTATTGCAAAATTTTCTTGCACGATTTATCGGAATATAAGTTTTATATTTATTTGTTTTATAATCCCTGATTTGCAATAACCTGATATAGCCTTCTTTACCAACAGGAATAAACGTGGTCAAAGGAGGTTGAGCACCCCCTTGGAAATCAATTATACTCCCTAATGTCCTAACTTCCCAATCCTCAGGAATAACACCAACCTCCGTCTTTTTGTATCCTGGTCTTAGTTCCATACAAACCCCATCTTTTCAAGGTGAGCATTGACTATGAGTTCCAGGGCTGCCACTTCAGCGGTCTGTTTTGGCATAGGTGTTTCGTATCGTTCAGCCAGTTCTTTGATCCGTTGCGTCAGACGCTGGCTGATGCGTTCCATTTCGGTTTTCACACTTCGGTCAACGGTTGCCATCCATTTATCGTCCACCACCAATTGCTTGATTTCATCTTCGGTCAAGGTTTTGTATCGAGTAATGACCTTGATATCAAGGCTCGCAGTGGCATCTTTGATTTTTTTATTGAGGTCGGATTGGCTGTCCACTAATTTCAGGTAGGTTTCAAAAACAGCCGTTTTCTCTTTCAACGCTGTATAATCCTCGTTCCCTTTATTCAGTTTTCTTAACTGAGCAGCATCGATTTTCAATTGCGCATTCACATTGGCTTTGTTCACTTTATCCAAATCAGCGAAATACCCGTCATCACCTCCGTGTTCTTCTTCCAATTCGGTAATTTGTGCAGTAAGAGCCTCTTTATCGGCTTCCAACTGTTCTATGGCTCTTTTCTCAGGCAGAAAATATCGGTCAATCACCAGGACTTTCGGCACAAGGTCGCAATCCCACACTGAAGCAGATTTTGTTTGCTTGTCAATGCTGAGTTCTGCTTTCCATCCATCAACGGCAATCAGATAGCAATCATCCTGCATCGTTTCGTTCCAATAGTTCATCAGATGCTGGTATACATCGTATTTGTCCATCAGGGCTTTGTCGGTGTATGTTTTCAGCACATCTTCCGAAATTTTGAAGATGGTTTGCTTCGGCTTTATTCCAACTTGAAGGTCTTTGAGTAGTTTGGTGTTTCTGATTTTCCATTCGGCAAACAAGGCATCCATCTCGGCACTGAAACTGACAAATTCAGGATGGCTGAAGAAACTGGCTGTAGTTCTTCCTCTTGCTCGGGGCAAACAATTCATTCTTCAGAGAATGGTACACTTTCCAATATTCATTCAGTGCTTCAACGTCTGCGTTTGGAATGTCGCCCAGCAGGTGTGCTTCAATATCTTGGATATCTTCTGTTTCCTGGCTGTCGATGTACCTTGGTATGTTCAGATTAAAATCGTTTTTTGGGTCGCTTATCTCTTCTATGCTGACCAAACGGCTGAATCGGGGAACTTCAATTTGTTTGTTAAACAAGTCTACGATCTTGTGAATGTCCTGCTCCCGCAATCGGTTTTTATTTCCGTCCTTGGTATATCCTTTCCCTGCATCCATCATGAAAATGTGCTTCCTTTCGTCAGCACCTTCCTTGTCAATCACAATAATGCAGGCTGGAATACCAGTACCATAGAATAGGTTTGCAGGTAATCCAATGATACCTTTGATGTAGCCACGCTCAACAATACTTTTGCGTATCGCTGCTTCGGCATTTCCACGGAATAAAACCCCATGAGGCAGAATGCAGGCACCCTTGCCAGTGCTTTTCAAAGATTTGATGATGTGAAGCAAAAAAGCGTAGTCGCCATTTTTATCAGGTGGAACCAGGTAGGATGCTTTCCCTGTTTTTCTGCTTTCTTCTTCATTACGTTCAAAGCGTTGATAAAGGTCATCGTTCGGATTAAAGCCATTCGTCCAGTTCTTTGAAGAGAATGGAGGATTAGCCACCACAAAGTCAAACGTCTTCAGGTAACCGTTGCTATCTGTAAAAAAGGGATCAGATAAGGTGCTTTGTCCCCTGTGTATTTCAGCAGCAGCCTGTCCGTGAAGAATCATATTCATGCGAGCCAGGGCGGCAGTTGCAACATCCTTCTCCTGACCGTAGATGGAGCCTTTGCCATCCGCTTCGTCAACTGCCTTCAACAACAAGGATCCTGAACCACATGTGGGATCATAAAATGTAGTGTTGTTGGTTGCGTTTTTAATCCCCAGCACTTTGGCCAATACACGGCTTACCTCACTTGGAGTATAGAACTGTCCTTTGCTTTTACCGCTTTCGGTAGCAAAGTGTCGCATCAGGTATTCATAGGCATCCCCGAGAATATCGTCACCTTCTGCCCGATTTTTACTGAAGTCAAGAGCAGGGTTCTCAAATATGGAGATCAGGTCGGTCAGTTTATCAACCATCTCCTTGCCCTTGCCTAATTTGTCATCATCATTGAAGTCGGCAACATCAATCACTCCAACAAGGTTGTTTGCCTTAGCCAACTCACCAATTATGATGTTAATATGGTTGCCAATATCCTTTTGATGCTTCAATGCGACCATATCCTTGAAACTTCCACCTTTTGGTATTTCAATCAAGCCATCTGGGTCGTTGGCATATTTGTCGGAAACGTATTTCACGAATAATAGGACCAACACGTAGTCTTTATATTGACTTGCATCCATACCGCCTCTAAGCGCATCACAACTCGCCCACAGGGAACTATATAATTCAGATTTTTTAATTGCCATTTTTTGTATTCAGTCTTTTAACTTGTTTCGTTTTTAATCGGTAACTGTGTTTGACAGTAAATCAAGCGTGAAGTGAAACTTAAAATACCAAACCGTGCTCTTCATCGAACTCCTTGATATAATTCACCAACCCTTTTAACTTGCGATTCACCTCTTTCAATTCAATTTGTTCCGCACTAAATTCATCACCCAAAACCATTAGTAATCCCAGGTAACCGTCTATTTCGGGATGTCTCAGGCGATACTGAATTTCATTGTATCCTTCAACCCCGCCACAATCCTCAATTATGGCTCCCGCCCCATCGAGACACCTGGCCCCCTTTATAATTCCAGCATCAATCTTCTCCAAAACAATCTTGTGATTCCAATATTCATCACCCCGACCATACACATACGGTAACTTATCGCCAACTTCCATCAGAACACTTTTGATTTTTACCTGTTTATCCCACATCGTACCCCCACCGCCCCACAGCCATGGGTTTGTTGTAGGAACATCGGTGTTCCAGAAACACCATATTTTAGTGTTCTCCCAACCAAATATGATCTGGATAATGTGATGAAGTTTATACAGCGAGTAGGATTCGGGTAACTGTATGGTTCTCCAGATGTCAGGGGTTAATTCGTCAACAGTGATTTTGAGTTGGTACATCGAGAACTGGATTTCATTCCAAAATTAAGTAATTGCATTGAACTCCCGAATATTAAACAGGAACGAGTTCTTATTTGGAATTATTCCAGTATCCCTATTTCTAACTATATTATATTACACGTGGAACCATCTTAAATTATTTGCCATAAGGCAGTTGGTCTTGGCCTGTTCAAATAAATCAAATTTCACTTAACTCCTTTGAGCGTTAGGTTTATACCAGATTCATCATCGATGCTAATAACCTTGGCTGAGATTTTCTGTCCAATGTGGATTTTCTCACCATTGTAAACAAACCTTGAAATTTCAGAAATAGGTATATTTGATAACTCGCTGATAAATATATTGGCACTTCTCTTTTCACCAGTAATTTTTAAAATGATTCCAAAATAACTAAAATTAACTACTGTTCCTTCAACAATATCATTAATCCTAAGAGCCTTATTATTTGAATAATTTAGATTTGTATTGCTTCTCTCTTGGTTTTTATGAGTAAATGAGGTTAAAGGAGACCAGCCTTGAGCCTCTAATTCCGTGTTAATTTTATTAAAAACCAAAATATCTAACGGCATTTTTAAGGTAAATGCTTCCTTTGTGTTTGGATTTGAGTTTATATACCCATATTCTTCCAGTTTTTCAAGGAGCCATTTTCTTGAAGGAAGCATGTCCGATATCCTTTGTTTCGATACTGCTCCCACTAATGTGTTAAAAATATGGTTCGTAAATTCTTCCGTGACTTGAATTCTATCATTTAATACAAGTATGATTTTTTGAACAGTTCCGATTGATGAATCATCTTTTAATACCTGTAAATCAACAAAAGATTGGTTTTTATTGTTTTCTTGTTTCTTGTTGTCTACCCCTTTGACACTTAGGTAAATTAAATCGCTACTTTTTTTAATAACCCTTGCATTAATATTGGCAAATCCTTCACCGATAATTTCATTTTCTCCAAGTATTATAGCCTTGTGCTTTTTGCTGACTCCATATATCTTCACACTTACACTGTTTCGATTCCGTTTGTCTATTTTGCATTCAACAATATCTCCAACATTTACTTCATTTAGACAGTCGCTATTAAATGTTAAGTCTTTGGCGTCTTTATTTACTTGGTTTACTGATAGAAACACCCTTTTTGTTTCATAATCAATATAGGTTACAATAGCGGTTAGTTTTGATTTATTCTCTATGTCAATACTTGAAACCTCTTCTATCTCTTGATGTGGGATCAATAAGGAGATGGAACTTGGAAGTGCTGAAACACTTCTAACAACATAGTTTTTAAGTCTTTTTGATAACAATTTACAAGTAATAACATCTCCTGTTACCAGAAAGCAAATATGCTGTGATTTCGGAAATTAAGGATGTATCAATTTCGGAAAATAGCGATGCATAATCGTGGGTAAAATTAGATTAAATATGTTCTTAAAAAATGGTTTTTCTGTTTTCCATGCGGTAACTTT
>JAPLDG010000077.1 GCA_026391845.1 Bacteroidota bacterium
ACCTTTACCTTTTTGATAAATCATATAATGCAGACCGGTTGGAGTTGTTTTCATCTCCCAATGATAACGGCGCATAAAATCGTCAATCTCCTGAATTTCTGACTCAACAATCTGACGGTTATAAGTTAGAACCGAATCCGCCATGGATGTTAATGGCTTGTCTGGCGGGTTCTTTTCGGGCGTTTCATTGCATGCAACCAAGATTATCAGGGTCACTGAAACAGTAATTCGGGATATCGAATTGAAATAAGGAATATTGAATTTCCTCAAATTAGTAAACAGATTTAAGCATTGGTTGATACAAAGGCAATATTTGCTTAAATTTCAATATGGTTTCTTCAAGTGTCGTGGTACAGTTGGCGCCGGCCGCGTTGCGGTGACCACCACCATTAAAATATTGAGCGGCAAGGGTATTGACCGCAAAGGCTCCCTTTGACCGGAATGAAACTTTCACGATCCCGTCACGTTCCATGAATAAAGCAGCCAGGTTGATATCTTTGATCGAAAGAGCATAGTTTACAACACCTTCCGTATCTCCAATCTGATGATCGAATCGATGCAGGTCTTCCTTCGTTAAGGTAATATAAGCCGTATGATATTCAGGAAGGACAACGAGTTGATCGCTGATGGAATATCCCAGCAAACGCAATCGGCTCTCGGAGTATGTATCGTAAATCAACCTGTGCAGATGCTCGCCGTCAATACCCAGCCGGAATAAATCGGCCATGATCAGGTAGGTTTTGATGTAATTACATGCATAACTAAGTGACCCTGTGTCTGTTATAATTCCTGCATAGATGCACTCCGCAATATCTTTATCCATCAGATGCAAATCACCCATCTTTTCAATAAAGTTGTAAACAATTTCTGAAGTGGATGAAATCTTTGATATGGAAATTCGATAATCAAACTCGGAAGAAGGATTTAAATGATGGTCGATCAACACTTTAATTGCTTTCGATTGACGCACAAGGCCGGCTGCATCATTGAGACGGCTCAGATTATTATAATCGGCAGAAATGATCAATTCGGCACGATCGATTGCCTTTTTACACTTAATTTCATCAGAAGAGAACACCAGAATTTCGTCATGCCCCTTCATCCAGGCAAGAAAATCGGGATAAGGATCAGGGATCATTACCTGAACTGAATGATTTTTCTTTTTTAAATATGATGCAAGTGCGAGGCTTGAACCGATGGCATCCCCATCCGGGTTGGAATGGGTGGTAATCAATATCTGTAAAGGTTGTGAAATCAGTTCAGAAATGTGGTTGAAGTCAGTATTTTCCAAATAGTTCAGTGTTTAAAGGATGCAAAATTAAGGATAATTAAGAATATAATTGTAATTTTGTTGCACTAAACAACATCATACCATGACAGGAACAATAACATTTACCATGATAAAACCATCCGCATTCAAGGCTGGTTATACCGGAAATATCCTCGCAAAAATTGAGGAAGGCGGATACAAAATTAAAGCATTGAAAAAAGTCGCTTTAAGCAAGGAACAGGCTGGCCACTTTTATGAAATGCATCTAGGCAAACCATTTTACGAAGAATTGACCAATTTCATGTCGTCAGGGCCTGTTGTTGCTGCAATACTTGAAAAAGAAAATGCTGTTGAGGCATTCAGAAAATTCATTGGGGCAACCGATCCTGCCAAGGCAGATGAAGGTACTATTCGTAAACTATATGGGAAGAACCTGAGTGAAAATGCCGTTCATGGTTCTGATAGTGATGAAAGTGCAAAACGCGAGTCAGAATTTTTCTTTTCGTTTCTTGAAATGATTTGATTCTCATTCAGGTTCATATTCCCGGAATGTCTTGTCGTCAAAAAAAACGACAATTTTTTCAATTTTTCTTTCCAGTCTCTCTCTTTTAACCTGCCGTTGCGGCTTAGGTTCAGGTTTATAGTCCACCTGTTCAGGTTGATCAAACAGGGTTGGTGATACTTTTGGAATGAGCTCAGGTTCATTCAAACTATTTACGCTATTACCATTTTTGATTTCCGAAGTGCCATAAAGCAAATAATCAGGCTTAACATCCGGAAAGCGTTTCAAGACCTTCATGATAAACTCAAGGCTGGGTTTATTTCTTCCTGAGATCAAATGCGAAACCCCCGATCGCTGAATTCCTATTTCATCCGCAAACTGTGAAGGAGTTAAATTTTTCACCTTCATCAGTTCCAAAATCCGTTCTATCATGTTCAAACTTTTTACAAAAGTAATGAATTATGGTAAGTGTGGTTTTCGGATAGAAAAAAATTTTTCATCTATACTATTACATTAAAAGAACTATGTATATTATTGTTTATGTGATATTTAATAAATAAAAACAAGTCAATTTCATTGATTACAATTGTAATTTACATTTGTACATTACCGAATGTAACCTCTCCCTGGCTCTCCCCTTGAAAACTATTCTTTATACACATCTCTTCATTACACAGAGGTACAGAGAAAGGCACAGAGAACCAATGAGTTATATGCCAATGCTTGTTTTAGTGAACCATGGGTATTATTGATCAATTTACTGTTTACATTTGTAATTACAATTGTAAACAACATAATTTTAGTGATTGATTTTTATCACTTTCAAATTCAGCATCAAATCTTTTCCAACCATTCTGAGCACATAATTTCCATTGGGAAGCCCGGTCAAATCCGAAAATGAAATGTCAATCACCCCTGCCCTTTCTGCTTTTTGATGCATTTCACGTACAACCACCCCCAGGCTGCTGATCAGGTATGCATCAAATTCCTGCAAGGTTGCTGTGTAAATGGAAACTGTAAATCTGTCAGTAAATGGATTGGGGTATAATGCAGTGGATTTATAAGTATCTCTTTTATCCAGATTTACGTGCCTAAGCGCTTTGACAAAGTCTGGAATACCATACCCGAGCAAGGAATCAGGATGAGATACCTGATTGCCGCTTAATTCAATGGTCCTGATAATTGATTGATTACCAGAGTTAGGTAAGG
>JAPLDG010000046.1 GCA_026391845.1 Bacteroidota bacterium
AATCCAACCGGATCAGACCAGACTTTTGCACGCCGGTACTGGGTGATCCACCAGTACGGATCCGGTACATTTGCTTCCGACATCACCTTCACGCTCCGGGAAGAACTGGGGCCAAAGGATCAGCATAATCCGACAAGGATCATTCTCGATTCGCGTGGCTGCATGGCTGATACGAGTTGGGGCTTCAGTGCAACAGCCGCAAATGCCGATGCAGGTACAGATCAGGTGGCTTTCCCGGGAATATCAGAATTCGGGCAGTTCATCACGGGCAAAGGGAAGATCATCTACGTGAAATCCAATGCATCAGGAATCAATAACGGCTCTTCATGGAATAATGCCTTCACATCTTTACAGCCGGCTCTGGATGATGCAGTTGCCGGGAACCAAATCTGGGTATCATCCGGTAAATACCTGCCTTCATCTATCTATGATATTCCTGCACCTACAAACCGTTCCAAGCATTTCAGGATGAAGAACAACCTTGGGATCTTTGGAGGATTTGCCGGGATCGAAGCCGATACATTTGATTTGTCAGAAAGAGATCTTGTGACCAATGAAACGATCCTGAGCGGTGATATGAATAATAACGGAAGAGATGATTTTGATTGTTATCATGTATTTTACCATCCTTCAGGACTTGAACTAACCCATACTTCCATTTTGGATGGTTTTTCGGTCACTGGCGGAAATGCCAATGGAAATGATCCGTTTGCTTCCGGTGGGGGCTTGTATAACATCTCAACTTCACCGTCAATAAGAAATTGTATCTTCAAGGATAATTGGGGACTGAACGGAGGAGGGGTGGGAAATGCTGTTTCATCCTCGCCAGAGCTTGTCAATTGTCTGGTTGTGAGCGACACAGCCGTAAACGGCGGGGGAGGTGTTTACAACAGCTCAGGAAGCTGTCCGGTTTTCATCAACTGCACAATGACAGCCAATTCCGCACAAACCGGTGGCGGTGTTTTCACCTCCGGAAGCGGTGCTCCGGTTCTCAATAACTGCATCATATGGGGCAACAGTGCCACAGGTACCGGTATGTCAGGAAAGCAGTTTGCCATTGATCAGGGTACAGTTACCTTGAATTACTCCTGCTATTCAGATACCACAGGAGATATCTATCTGACCAACGGGGGGAATCTGATTGCTTCCAACCAGAATATCACAGATGACCCACTGCTTGTTCGTGCAGCCAATGACGATTTCCGCATTTTCGGAGATTCACCCTGCGTCAATACCGGGAGCAACGGCTTTGATCCTGAACCCATTGATGTCCGCGGTGAAACCAGGATCCAGGGTGGCATTATAGACCGTGGGGCCTATGAGTGGACAAACGGGATCGATCCTGCCAGTCATGTGTTTACCTGGACGGGAGCGGTGTCAAATGACTGGAATACTCCAGGAAACTGGACATCCGGTGCAGTTCCGGGACAAACGGATGATGTTTACATACCGGATGTTGCAAATGATCCGGTGATCAATCAATCATCATCCGAACCCGCAACCTGTAACAACCTGACGATTAAGTCAACGACCGTTTTAACAATATTGCAGGAAAAAGCACTTATCGTTTATGGCGATCTCACGATAACGCAATGATAACGAAGTAAGGTTTAAACTAAAAGGAGACCAAAACCATGACAAACACATTAAAGATTAAATTCCTGACCCTGAGAGGTCGTTTAACCATTGTTGCGGTGACAATAGTGATAGGTGCTATTGCGCTGATAAGCAGCTGCAAAAAAAACAGCTCGAATGACCCACCTCCCCCGGGTGTAACAGACGAGACGCTTCGTTTCGTATTCCTGGCCGACAGCCGCGGCGATTCAATGGGCTACCCGGTGGACACCACTGCCCTGAATCCGATCATTCGCGCGATTGCGAAATTGTCTCCCAAGCCGTCGTTCGTTATGTTTGGCGGTGACATGTCCTACAGGGGATATATGAATGACGAATACACCTTCCAGACATGGAAAAACCTGTTTAAACCACTTGCCGACAGTGGCATTGCACTTTACACAGCGATCGGCAATCATGAGCTTTATCACCATCACGCTTCTTACGGGTACCTGCTTGTCAACCAGAAAGAGTACCAGAAAGTGTTTTCAGAGAATCCGGCCAACGGACCAGCTGGCTATGATCACCTGGCCTATTCTTTCAATTCCCCGGCCGGCAACTGCTTTTTCGCGGTACTGGACCCATATTTTGTGAACAAGGACACGGTGCACATGGGGCTTGGAGGCCACATTGAACCTGTAATGATGACATGGTTAAAAACACAGGTGGCCAAGACCAGTGCCACGCACAAATTTCTTTTCATTCACACGCCCTATTATTATGTATCCAACGATCCGGAAGAAGAGTCGTCCGCTGATACATCCTTTACGGAACTCTGGTCTTTCCTTGATATCAACAAGTTCGACTTTTACGCTTGCGGACATTCGCATCTCTTTTCCCGGAAGACCATCGACGGCAGCGTTACTGCATTTCCGCCGACACATCCTGCTACCCCAGCCTGGCAGAATAACGTTGTTCAGCTTCTCAATGGCACCTGTGGCGCCGGCCCTTCCACCGAAATCGTCGATCCCGCAATTAAAACGGCATGGAACGTGCACAACGACGACAACACCTTTTATTTCAGCGTAGTTGATGTCGACGGCAGCAATGTAACTGTAAACAGTTACCAGGGCTACACGGGGAGCTACACAATATTCGATACCTTCACTGTTACAAGGTAAAACAGAAATTGTTTTTTAACAAATAACCACGATGAAAAAGCTATTTTACGCAGTACTGTGTGTGTTAATCGTCCATACACTATTTTTCAGTGATCGATGTGCGGGTCAAAAGACCTCTCTGCAGCACAAAGGACCTGATATCTCTAAACTTACGTACGACAACATCACACAAACCGTTGTTACGGTGTTCTGGAAAACCGATGTCGC
>JAPLDG010000151.1:0-9449 GCA_026391845.1 Bacteroidota bacterium
ACAAGACGAACTAGTCTCAGTGATCGAAATCATACGTGTCCACTTGAGCACAAAGATATGAACTTTACCGCATATTGATTGGCGTTCCCGAAACATTGTTCCGGTTGCAATATGGCAAAATCATGCATGAAGTCAAAAAAACATGGTTTTCCTTTCCAGCAGCCAGTAATCGAGTTCCTCTGGCTTTTTCCCGTCGATTGTCCTCATCTTCGCCAAAGAACTGTGGGCAATGGGGAGAAAATAGACCCTTGAATTTGCTGCTTCGGGCTTTTTCAGCAATTCACAAATCTTGCTTTTAAAAGCAAGATCTTTTGCAGGATTTTTCAACCCAAGCCATACCGAATAGTTGATGCGCTCGAAACCGTGCTTCTCCATCTCCCTGGCAACCTTCTGCAAGGTGCGGCCATCTGTAATATCGTACATGACGATGAACTGCGTTTCATGCTGATTCATATCGCCTTTATTAAGGTTGCCAATTGCTGCACCTCCCTGAACATGTGACTTTTTAAGGAGGCAACACAACCTGCGCAGGAAATCCTGTTATCCAACCCGGAGATGAAAAATTCAATCAGCCATTTCCGCTGGACTTTGGAAAGCAGTCCTCCTTCCATGGTGCCCGTGGATAAAACTTTCACTCTCTTTTCCAGTATCGCGGTTAACAGCATCCTGTCAATCACCGGCCGAAATGGCTCCATCAGGTCAAAAACCAGGGTTGGCGTTTTGTACTGATCACAATGAACAATTCCCAAGCCCGGATCCAGCCCGGTTGAGGAAATTACTGTATCCATCTGGTTTCTCAGCATCCCGTATAAATAGTTAATGCATGGGTTGAAAAGGTCGGACGAATTAAATTTCACCCTGTTCGAAAAGGTAAACGGCACGGGTAATTTTTGTCCGATCAACTGCCAGTAGCGGCTCGCAGCATATGATTCGAGAAAAAGAACCGCTTTTTTCCATTCGGGGTTCATCTGATCAAACGACCGGCTGATCTTTTCTGTCTGCCGGCTCATTTCCGATTCAGCCTTAGCGAACGCTCCCTTCAAAGATGGTTTTCGGTCTGTAACGAATGCCATCGTAGCAAGCTGTCCGTCAATCTTTTTAAGGATCATCTCCATGGCCCAGGCTGCCGCCTTCGGTGACGAGGTGAATTTATAATGTTTCCTCCTTAAAGCAGTGATGTTGATAAACTGGGCCGAATACGTTCTCACCACTGGTAAGCCGCAGCGATCACAAATAATAAAGGGGATCTGGTGCAAAGTGGCCAGTTCCATAGCAGGGGAGCTGATCCGGCAGGGTGCCGTAACGAGAATGCTGGTAACTTTATCGGGGTGAACCATGCGGGAGTCGGTGGCTGTCTCAAACTGAAAGCACCGGTTCCGCACGCTCACCTCTAATCCGCGGGTATCACATACGATTTGCATATCTCAGGTTTTAAAAATGATCATAACCGGCATAGCGCCAGCTAACACTATAATCCATATCCTGGCCGGGAGTGATGGATTTGAAGGCATTCTTCAATTTCCTGTACACAGGATGCTCCCTGCCATAAACCATTTGTAAAAATGCAAGCCGGCCATGGATCACCTGACTGAGTTTTTCGATCCAGTCGAGCACATGATGATCGGGGTAGGCATGCGCATAGGCAAACACATTTCTGAAGTAGATTTGATGAAAACGAGAGATCATCAACATACCGGGTATAAACAAACCCACTTCGGTGAGTCCATGCAAGCAGATCCTGATCGAGACCGATAGTAGCAAAGTTGGACAATGGTGGGGATGTTGCGCTTCCCATCGGCAACCTGTCACGGTAAACAACCAGACGGGTCATCATCTTCTCCGTTTCGGGATCAAATGAAAACAACCGGTAGTTATTAACTGGTAAAAGAAATTATCGAGATCAATGTTCAGGAGGTACTTCTTCCCCAGGTGACGCGCGGCATTGGTAAAAATATTGCGTTTATCGGCATCGTTTCCACCCGACCGGATGAAACCATAGGCTGCATCAGTTTTATGTTGACTGTAAAGCCATTGAAGGCTGTCGCAGATCCTCGACAGCATTGGTTTTAAAGGGCCTTTAGGGGTTTCGATGGTGCGTTTTTCGCTCTTCCCCGGTTTGGGAATCTGAAAAGTCAGATAATGTTCAGCCGGATTGATGGCCTGAAGGGTGTTGACACTTACCGAAAGGAAAAGCGCAAGGTCGCTGATTGTTTTAACTTTTTCGATCATGGGTTGTTTTTTTATACGAATGAAAAACAGAATCCGGGTGTTGTTACAAAAGTCATTTAACCGCAAAGTGCGCAGAGGATTTACACAAAGAACGCAAAGGACAATGGTTTGATAACATTGTCTTTGAGACAATAGCGTAAAGTCTATGCGGCCTTTGCGGTTAAAATACTCCTGCTGACAAGGCAATCTCACAGGTTACGCGATCTGAATTTTAATGATATTTCAGGATGTCAAGGAACAATTGTACCGGCAATCACCCGGGCAACGCTAAACTGTTACCTTCTCCAGGATGCCGTATCCAAAGGCTTTGCCATTTCCCAGTGCCAGGTAATCGGGCAGTTTCAGGCAGGCGGAGAACCTGAGGTTGAATGAAAGATAGTGATGATTTTTATATGTTTGCCGATGTGGACTAACCTCCGGCAGCGCTGTCAGATTTATTTCACTTACAGCCATGTCAATCCCAAGGTGTTTGAAAAGATCTTTCCCGATATGCTTGTGAATGGCATCTTCGAGTATCGTTATTTTAGACCTGGGCGCTGACGCTTCGTATTCCCGGTGTATTTCCGAATTGAGGGCCAAGTAATTGGTTATCGTGTAATTGATGGGAACAAGGGTCGCTTCAATTTCCTGGTTCACCTCTCTGAACCGGGAAAATGATACAAGTAACTGATTGCTCACCCTGACCGGTTCATGATATAAAGTCATGAGTTGGGCGAGTGCAAAAGCGCCTTCATTGATGCCGGTGACAAGGAACTGACCACCGGTATAATGATAGATGATGAGCGGATAACCAGGTTTGTTGTGACTGGTTTGTTCGTTGTGGTTGTGAAACAGGGAGGTGTCGACACCACTGGATTTCAATTCGGCGCTGTTGGGATGCATCAGTCCTTTCACGGCATCGCGAAGCCACTCCGCGCCAGGGATATGGTATGGTTCCCGGGGTTCGCCCAGGTTCAGGAACGGAGTGATGCGATAGGTGATCATCGAAATCATCATGGGCTGGTAGTTTTGTGGTTTGCCTGTGTATCAAATATAAAACAGGCAAGTTCAAGAAAGGTGAAGACGAGCCGGGGAAGGAGATACTTTCCCGGAAAATAAACATGGTCACGGGAACTACCCCGGGAAACATGGTTTCCATATTTGCTGCATGTCTTATACATATTGGTTGCCTGTACATACAATTCCGCAGGCAACACACGGGGATGCATCGCTTCGAGGATGCGCCTGGTATGGCTGCCGTGGCCTTCCTTGTATTCTGAAGGCTGTTTCCCGAGTTTCAGCACACACCCGGCATCTACCAGATCTTCAAGCAGTCTGCGCAGGATGGCCAGATGGGTCACAATGCCTGAACGCTCTGAAGTACCCTGGTTCTGGAGGACATCGATGAGCAACTCCTGCTGCTCTTCGCTGAAATAAGGTTCAACCAGTTCAAAAACATCATAAAACCGCCTGCGGATAGCTGTTTCAGCCAACTCCTCAATGGATTCTTTCAGCCACGCGAACATCTTTTCATGCTCACGTTGTTTCAGAAAAACCCTCGTTATCCCATCAAGGTCCTCCCGGAAATCTTCCGGGTTTTCACTGTTGACACAAAACGGGATTGACCTGTTGTAATGATGTTCAATGTCGGTCAATTGCTGCAGGGCATGAAACACAAAATTGGAATGCGCTCCTCCCCCCTGCCCCGGTTCCAGAAAACACCGTCCGTCGAGGATCACCGCTTTCAACCGCCGGGTCGCCTTCAGCGCCTCCATCCCCTCCTCGAGGTTGTGAAAGTACATCACCTCAAAACCTGCCTTGCACGCCTCCTGCTTAAGCAGCGTGCAGTATGCCGGGTCGTCGTCGATGAGGAGGAGGCGGTGGGGGTTCATTTTTTGATGGAAAGATTCGGATTATTTTCGTTGCCATAATCATTGGCGCATAACACCCTCACTTTATCTGCCTTTTCAAGAAAAAGTTTGTCTGTTTTCCTTTTACAAAATCTGCAGGCAAATCCTTTAACTTCAAAATCTATGATGTAATAATCATCTTCAATATCCGTCACAACCCCGGCATATTCTCTGTTCTTGACAAGGAACGGTATGGCTCCTTTGGGAAAATCATTGGCGGGTCTTGCCGGGATGATGACTGCTTTGCCAGGATCTGTATGGCCTGAGCTGCTTATGGTTTCACCGGTTCCGGAATAGTTTTCTGTGAACCTGCCGTAACCAACATTCGTTTTTGCACCGATTCCAATCGTAAGCAGAATTGTTTTAAACAGGTTCTCTTTGAAACCGGCGGTCCAGGTAGGAACTTTTTTTGAATCATCGAGTTTGAACCGGAATTCAAAGGCAACACCGGGCAGTATTTTGATGAGCTGAATCGGTGTTGGATTCGTAAAAGGACTTAACTCAGGATTATCATGATTGATATGAGGTGTAATAAAATCGCTGCCCAGGATGGGCTTGTTCCCGGTTTTTTCAAAGTCAGGAACAGCATCAAAGAAAGTATCGGCACCACCACCTTCATGATCACCGAAGATTTCGTTTTTCAGGTCAGTCAGTTGATTTTCATCGATCCCATTTTCATCCGCACCTATTCCGGCCAGGAAAAACCGGATGGCATTCAGGGATTCGATACCGGTAAGCTTGTGACCATGATCATCCTGATCCAGTTCAAAAACACTGCGCAACAAGCCCTTCACCGAGGAACCCGGGATGACCGGGAGCCCGGAAGTATGGTCAAAGAAGAAACCGATTTTTGCATCACCTTTTGAGTTTGAGTCATGGGTATAACCAGTACCGACAAGCAATCCCGGGTAGGTGGTAAACAGGCTGAATCTGCGGGTTGCCGCAGGATTGCCGGCAACAGAATAATCACCCGACCTGTAGGAGAACAGTGCTTTATAAAAAGGATCAAAAGGAGTTTGCTTTTCGTCTTTCTTAATGTCAAATTCCAGGGAATCTCGCGTACCTTCTTTTAGCTGAAGTTTCTTAATAACCTCCTCCTGCCGGTATAATCTCCTGTAAAAAAGCATCCCGAGGTTCGGACCATGGGTATAGGAATTCCAATTTTCGGCCATAATTTCAGTTTTTAGCGTTTTCAGGAAAAGTCCGGATGGCAAGTTTAAGTGCCACCGCAGCATCGGAAATTAAAGACCCCAGCCTGGCAAGGCCAGGATTGTCATTTTTTTCAACCATCAGCTTGATTTTTGCAAGCAACCGGTCATGGTCGGATAAAAAATGGTTCTTTTTGAGAATCTGTTCAATGGCCGTGATAACAGCAGGCCGGTCAGCCTGGCTTCCGCCCTTGTTCGAAAAGAAGATCATGGTCGGGAGCAAACCAGCCGAAATGATGCTGGCGCCCAGCGAAGAAATATAGCCGTTGAAGGCGCTGTCAACTTTACCTTTGTCATCAGCGATCTTGCATCCAGTGACACTTTCAATGGCTGCAGGCAGGAATTTTTCCATGCGTTTCATGCGAAGGAGATTTTGTTTGCAGATTCCGTATCCCACACTGGCATTGCCTCCCACCTGGATCGTTTGACCGTCGAGGAGCAGGCCTGCTTCAAATTCTTCAAGATATTTACCTGTTGTTGCCAGGTAGGTAATAAACAATGACTGGTGAGGAACAACCTCTTCATACCAGAGATTTTTACTGATCCCGTTATTCAGCTGGTTCCGTGCGATGACCGGCAGGTTGCCGGCAAACATGCTGAACTTCGCATCGTCGGCAATTGCATAGTGGTCAACAAGGCTGCCGATACCGGAACACCGGAGCAATGGTACGTGTTTTTCAACTTCAAACAACTCGTCTTCCAGATATACCTCATAAGAAGGTTTCACGATGCTATACAACCTGTCTTTCAGAAGCCCTGTTTGAAAAACATCATGGCCTGTCAGCATTTTACTCTTCCTGTTGACGATGGTGATCAGTTCTGAACATACTGTCATTGAAAACTGTCTGAAATTGCTGCGTACCGGAAGTGCGGCAAGATCGGCCCCGAAGAAGCGGTATTCTCCGGATTCACTGTCTCTGCCATCTTTGGCCTCCTTACCAAAGATCTCATTTACTTTTGTCGAGTTATCCCCCCAAAGAGCTTCGAAATGCTCACGCAACGCGCCTTTCAGGCTCGAAGCATGAATGGTGGGATAATTTGAAACCGGGTCGCGCTGAACCAGTTTGTCAACCACGCCGTAATTTGCATCCCCGCTGCCCACATGCATGTTGGTAATGCATTCGATAAAATAAGCATTGATCATTTTTGTCGCCATGATATTCAGTTTTAATTTATTAATTTCCAATGATTGAATCCAATGTTGATGCAGTGTTTTTTATCAAGAATTTGCCGGGCCATTTTACGTTTTTCCTCATTGACAAAATACAGCACACTGCCCCGTGAAAGTAAATTATACCGGCTGCTTCGCTTTAGTCCATTGGCGTTTTTCCCGAATGCCGAATAGTTGCCGGTATTGACCGATGATCTGAAGTTCCTGAAACTGCTGACCCCGTTAACGGAAAAGCAGCAAAGGTCAAGCAAAGCAGATTCTGCAAAGGCATCGCCAAGCAGGTAAAGTCCTGGCAGATTCGTTGGAAGGTTGTTCATTTCAGGGGCCAGGTTTACCTTGTGAACTTGTTTTTGAATATCAACCCTGAACATGGATTGTTCTCCGCCAAAAGGTAAAAACAAGGTCTCATCCTCCAATTCGTCATCAATTTCAACCTGAATGGCAAAACTCCATCCGGGATTGAGTTTCATAAAGGTCTGCTTGTAAAATGAATCATCCTTTGATTCGCCGTTTGTTCCTTTTTCATTACCGGTTTGTGATACACTGAACGCGACGCTGATACCGGGTTTGCCTGCATAAACAACAACAGGATTTTTACCCTGAAGATCTGTCAGGTGCAGTTCAGGAGTACCACGTTTGGCAGTAAACATCTCATCGTGTTTTTGAATAAAATAATTATCATCGCGGTTTCCGACCTGGAAGCCATGATCAAGGGGCGCTGGAACGAAAATCTGTTCATCATTTAAAAAGTACAATGGGGAGACCGACCTGATCCTGCCAAATGTGAGATCGGGTGCATTAAAATCAAAACTTTCCCGTCCGATGATCGCCTCTGCCTTCGTTTTCAAATCTGGAGATCCGATCATTCCGTGTTTCACCAGCAAAAGATACCTGGTGAATCCGAGCAGGGTTGTTTGCTGCGGATAGCAGTTTGATTCGACAAAATAACCCGCTATTTCTGCACTGTTATGCTTTTCTCCGCCAAAGAAGAAGCGATCGACAGGGGTTAACCTGAGTTGATAGTATCCCATAATTGTTATTCTTTTTCACTGTTAATAAAATGAACCAGCCGCAATACGGTAAACAGGATATCCCTGCCTTCCTTTTTTTCATAACCGTAATCAGTTAAGATGATTGCGGCCATTTTCCGGACATCCTTTAAAAAGGTGTCTTTCTCAGTTTTCTTATGGATATCTTCATCAAAGAAATTGGCAAAAAAGGCCTCCAGCCTGTCGCCCTTCGCTGCTTCCGAAAATGCCGTAAAAAACAGGTCGTCCTTGAAACGATGCCTGTTTTTCCTTGAGTGTATCACGGGTATATTTCCCGGTGAAATCCCGGATTTCATTCCATGATTTTTGTTTATCCCCTCCTTTCTCTATGAAGCATTCAATCACCTGGCCGCTATGCTTCTGAAACCTGAGTCCGAGGGTGTTTTTAATGCGGTGTTTTTTTTCATCCTTGCTGCTTTCCAATAATTTATGCGCCAGGTGCATCCCTTCCTTTAACGGGTGTTTTGAATAAGACAGCATCAGCCCGTAAGAAAGTGTGGGAATGGATACTTTTTTCTCAGTTGCATAATCCCCGATGGTTTTTCCGAATAGGGTATCCAATTTATCTATCAGGTCGAATACTGTTTGTAATTCCCCTTTTTCAGGATGCTTGCAGGCAAGCGGAATGAAAGCGAGGACATCTTCTCCCCCCAGATATATTCCATTTCCACCATAATTCCATATTTCCTTTTCAGCCAGACCGGCAAATTCCATGAGTTTTTCAGAGAATTTTAACAAGTCATTCCGATCGCCGGAAATCTTTTTTAACAGGTCAGAAATATTATCACCGTCGGCAAGCAACACCCCGAAATATTTATGATATGGCCTGAAAGCAGTTCTGAACTCAACTGATTTTTTTAATTCATCCAGGAACTCAAATTCCGGAGTCCCTGCTTTGCCAGGTTTCGAAAAACTCAGATTGAGATACTTCCGATAACCAGACTCTTCCAGCCGTTCTAAAGATGTTGATGAAATTTCAGGAATTGAACGAAAATGCCTTCCGGTTGCTCCCGGGAATGCATCCATCACTAAAAGAGTTTGATTCGATGTCTCAAGTTCAAGATAATCAAGCAAGGGATTAACATTGCCATCAAAACTGTAGCGAATACCCAGCTCTTTATTATCCAGCAAGTCATTCAGCATTTTCAGGGGAGCAATGTCTTCATTATCCGGATCAAAGGAAAGAGTGACTACATGAAGGTTCAGGTAAGATTTCAGGAATGCACTGACTGCTTCCTGATCCTTATGAGCCGTATGCATGCAAATATCGCTTGCCAGGTCTGAAATAATTCCGTCCAGGCATGTTATTAATTTAACCGCGTTTCCTTTCTCATTTTCAATATAGTATAACCGGTCAGCATACATGCCTGCACCATATTTCCCATGCCTGATCTCCTTATGGAAAGGCAGCATAATGTCAAATCCCTGGCGTTTGGTCCTGACCAGTGTTTCCTTGATAAACCAGGAGAAGAAATAACTGGCAGCCCATACCGCACGTGTTTTCTTTGCCTGTGCAAAGGTGCTGTATATCGGGCCGATTGTGAGGGCGAAGTAGGTTGTCATATGTAATGATTATTTTAAATTAGGACCAAAATCAGCATATTTTTGTATGAAACCAGGCAGATCAAAATCTTTGGGAACTTTCAGTGTGAAGGTGTTGTTGGAAGTCATCCCGTCAATTTTAAATTCGAATTCCCTGTCGAAGGATTTTCGATTTGAATCGACATATGTATGGATCAGGGGATTGATCTGTTCGGTGATCAGGAAGATGCTTTGATCAGTTACATAGTACCTGACCGGAGAACCGAACCGGTCAATTGCCAGGTTACTTAGTTGTTTATCGTGATGAAGTTTATCTTTTATCGAAACTTTCAACCTGCTAAAATCTGTCATGACAAATTCA
>JAPLDG010000151.1:9457-9892 GCA_026391845.1 Bacteroidota bacterium
CAAGCAGGGCACGCACATACATGTAATTGTTATTATCTTCTGTTTTTTGACAATCGTCAATCCGGTGAACCGGGGTGTCATATTTCAGATTACTAAAAAGGCCAGGATCATGGGTTTTCAAGTGCAGTTTGATTTTGCGTTTCTCCCAGCGGATATTCTTTGTTGAACAAAATGATTCCCATAATTTCGATTTCTGGTATCCCCTGAAGGTCTTTCCACGCTTTAACAAACCATAATGATCAGATATCGTTTGCAATTTATACTGAAAAGCCTGATTCGTTTTTCTTTGATAAACACCCGTGATTCCATTAATTGACTTGAAATCATTTAAAATTTGACTGTCATCCCTGCCGGAAATCGAAAAGCAGCCGAACCCTTTTGACTGTCGCGTGCCAAAATTCTGTGAAACAATAAAAGAGGGGAAAATGGCACTAA
>JAPLDG010000236.1:0-15020 GCA_026391845.1 Bacteroidota bacterium
TAATATAGAGCTGCAAAGCAAGGTAAGCGATTTCATACAGGCCAACAACGACATGAAAAACCTGCTCAACTCTACCGAGGTTGCCACCCTTTTTCTTGACAAGGAGTTGAATATCCGCAGGTTTACCGAAGCGGTGACCAACATCATCAAACTGCGCAACTCTGATATTGGCAGGCTTTTTACCGATCTGGTTTCCAACTTGGTATATCCTGAAATCGAGAACCACGCACGGCAGGTGCTCAGAACCCTTTCGTCAATCGAAACTGCAATTACCTCGAGCGACGGTAGGTGGTTCAATGTGCGCATAATGCCTTACCGTACGCTGGATGACCGCATTGAAGGGCTGGTGATCACCTTTACCGATATTACCTTTGCTAAGAAGGTGGAGACAGAACTTAAAGAGAGCGAGCTGAGGTTTCGTATGCTGTATCAGAATTCGCCGGATGCCCACATTATCATCAATTTTTCCGATGGGATTGATCATGGCTTTAGCGATTGTAACCAGGCTGCGCTCGATATGCTGGGCATGGTTTCCAAAGAGCAGCTGATTGCCACAAACCGGATGAAATTATCGCCCGGATATCAACCCGATGGCCGCCTGTCATCTGAAAAATCAGAGGCTTGCTTTCTGGAGTGCATCACCAAAGGAAGTATCCGGTTTGAATGGGTGCATTGCCGGGTAAACGGAGAGGAATTCCAGGTCGATGAACTACTCACTGTTTTTCAGGAGCGCGGCAAAACATTTTTACATTCCGTATGGCGCGACATCAGCGAACGTAAAAAGGCGGAAGAAGCCCTGCGTGTGAGCCTGATGAAATATCAGACCCTGTTCGATTTGTTCCCGGCGGGGATTACAATATCTGATTCCAAAGGACAGATTACGCCCAACGCATGTTGGGCCTCTCTCCGGAACAGCAACAACAGAGGAAGATAGATGGCAAAGAATGGCAGATCATAAGGCCAGATGGCTCCCCGATGCCGGCATCGGAGTATGCCAGTGTTCGTGCGCTCAATGAAAAATGCCAGATAGAAAATGTGGAAATGGGCATACGTAAGGCAGAGGACGAGGTAACCTGGATCAACGTTTCAGCTTCGCCCATTCCACTCGAAGGATATGGCGTAGCCATTGTATATAATGACATTACTGCCCGAAAGCAGTTGGAAGGTGACCTTCAGAAAAACAAAGAAGGCAAAACATCTTAGGGCGTTACCGAAGGTTAATGTCCTTCGTCATTCGTCCTTCGTCATTCGTACCTATTACTTCGCGTTGTACCGCACTAAATGTCAGAAGTCAGGAGGTTGTTGAAAACTTATATCTCACCGGCTGGAAAAACCAAGCCGTAATAGCGTTATTTTTGCCCCATGGAAGATAAGAATATCAGAAAGCGTACACGGAAGCCAGGGTTGAATGAAATGGTTTTTGAACATGGCAAGATTCCGCCTCAGGCGCTTGACCTGGAAGAGGCCGTTCTCGGCGCGATGATGCTGGAGAGCAACAGGTTGGCCGAGGTGATCGAAGTGCTCAAACCGGAAGCGTTTTACAAGGAGAGTCACCAGATCATCTTCTCGGCGATCATGCGTCTGTTCGGACAGAATGAGCCGGTTGATATTCTTACCGTAACCGAAGAGCTGAGAAAAAGCGGAGAACTTGAGGTGGCCGGCGGCCCCTATTTCATCACCATGCTCACCAACCGCATCGCTTCAACGGCCAACATCGAATTCCATGCCCGCATCATCCTTCAGAAATTCATCCAGCGCGAGCTGATCAGGGTATCCTCTGAGATCATCAAAGATGCCTACGAGGATACGACCGACGTTTTTGATCTGCTTGACAGGGCGGAAAACGGACTGTTTTCCATCAGTGAAGGCAGTATCGGCAAATCGTACATGAACATGCAATCCATTATTGCCGAAGCGATCAAGGAGATCAATGCCGGCAGGCACCAGGAGGGAAAATTGCGGGGAGTCGGATCGGGTTTTACCGAACTGGACCGGGTTACTTCCGGATGGCAAAAATCTGACCTGATGATCATTGCCTCACGTCCCGGCATGGGTAAAACCGCATTCGCCCTCACGATGGCACGCAATGCCGCCATTGATTTTAAAAAACCGGTGGCCGTTTTCTCGCTTGAAATGTCTTCGATCCAACTGGTGACGCGACTGATGTCGAGTGAAACCGAGATCCCGCAGGAAAAGCTGCGTAAAGGAACCATGGAAGATCATGAGTGGGCGCAGCTAAACGCCAGGATCACTCCGCTGATCGAAGCGCCCCTTTTCATCGATGATACAGCGGCGCTGTCGATTTTCGACCTCCGCGCGAAATGCCGCCGGTTAAAAGCCCATCACGATATTCAGATGCAGGGCAGTCAGGATACCAGAGGTAACCGGGAGCAGGAGATCAGCAGTATTTCAAGGGCTTTGAAAACCCTTGCCAAGGAGCTCGACGTTCCGGTAATCGCCCTGTCGCAGCTGAGCCGCGCTTCGGAAAAACGATCCCTTGCCGCCAAACCGATCCTTTCCGATTTGAGGGAATCGGGCTCGATTGAGCAGGATGCCGACATGGTGTTGTTTATCTATCGCCCTGAATATTATAAGATTGATGTGGATGAAAGCGGTGATTCTACAGCCGGTGTGGCCGACATCATCATTGCCAAAAACAGAAACGGCCCGCTGAAAGATGTCAGAATCAAGTTTGTATCCAAGTATGCCAAGTTTGTTGATGCCGAAATGGACTATCAGGCTGCCAATAATATTCAACCCAATTCATCGTTTGAAGGTTCTATGCGAACACGAACCGTGATGTCAAAAATGAATGACGATGAGCACCATGATCCGTTTTAATCTTTCCGGATTCCTGATCATTTTATTTTTTCTATGCATGTTCAGGCCGGCATTTGGCGCTTTTATTCTTGTGCCCATGGACGAAACGCAGAAAAACCATCTGAAAGCTTATGGAATTGCCTATTGGGTGCTGAAAAAAGATGTGGAGGTGAGCTGGCTCCTGAATTACCGGGGCGGGAGTTTCATGTTCCAGTACGTTAAAGCGATCGAAGAAGAATGTACCATCCGCGGGGTTACCTGCCAGATCATCGCCGATGCACAGGCATCAGCCATCCTTGAGGAGATAGCAGACCCACAGATAAATATGGAGAATATCAAACTTCATAAACCTCCCAGGGTGGCGGTGTATTCACCCAAGAACAAACTTCCATGGGATGATGCTGTGACGCTGGTGCTGACCTATGCTGAAATTCCATATGATGTGCTTTATGATGAAGAAATCACTTCCGGCTTGCTCCCGATGTACGACTGGCTTCATCTTCATCATGAGGATTTTACCGGACAATATGGCAAATTCTGGTCAGCCTACAAGGGTTTTCCATGGTACCAGGAGGATGTAAATTCACAGGAAGAGAGTGCCAGGAAACTGGGTTTTTCCAAGGTATCGCAGATGAAACTGAATGTGGCAAAAAAAATCAGAGATTTTTAAATTACGGGAATTGCTTTGCCTTCGAAAATTTCAATCTGGTAACAAACCCCAACCAATATGAAATTTCTTCGATCGATGTCACCGAAACACGTCCGAAATCCGTTACGAAGCTGAATGATTTTTTCACCCTGTTTGAATTTTCCGCCAAATGGGATCCGGTGCCCAGCATGCTTTGCCAGGACCACGAAACATTGATTCGCGGGTTCATGGGACAGACGACCGCCTTCAATAAAAAATATGTTAAATCGAGCGCCATCCTGCTGGGTGAAACCAAGTCGTTGAATGAGGCACGATATATTCACGGCGATTTTGGCAAAGGAACCTGGACTTTCCTGGGGGGCCATGATCCGGAGGACTATCAGCATCTGGTCGGCGATCCTCCCACTGACCTGAACCTGCATCCCAATTCTCCCGGTTATCGGCTGATCCTGAACAACATCCTTTTCCCGGCAGCAAAAAAGCAAAAGCGGAAAACCTGATCATCCAATCCGGTCGAAGGTTTCATTTGAATAGCTGAAATCATTGACTTCATCCGGTTCAAAATCTTCCTTTGATATACGTTTCCATTGAGAAAAATCGATCTCCGGAAAGAAAACGTCTGCTTCGAATGGCTGATGGACGAATGTAAGGTAGAGCCTGTTGGCAAGAGGCAGAAATTGCTGGTAAACCGAAGCGCCGCCGATGACAAAGTTCTCTTCATCCGGGCTGCATAAGGCCATGGCGTCGGGAATGGAATAGGCCATTTCACAGCCTTCGATCTGTTCGCCCCGGATGTCGGTAATCACAATATTCCTTCGATTTGGCAACGGGCGGCGGGGAAGGGAATCCCAGGTGCGTTTTCCCATGATCACCGGGTGACCACTGGTAATGCGTTTAAATCTTTTCAAATCTGCCGGAATATGCCACAGCAGATCGTTGTTCTTGCCAATGGCCATGTTTTCAGCTATGGCGACGATGATTGAGATCATAGTTCAAATGGTTATTATACGGCGATGTCGCCTTTGATATGCGGGTGCGACTGGTAGTTGACCAGTTGAAAATCGCCAAACCGGAAGTCATCGATGTTTTTCACCCCCGGATTGATGTTCAATTGCGGGAGCGGCATGGGTTCCCGTGCCAGCTGAAGCCGAACCTGATCGAGATGGTTTAAATAGATATGTGCATCGCCCAGGGTATGGATGAATTCGCCGGGTTTTAGTCCGGTTGCCTGAGCCATCATCCTGGTCAGCAAAGCATAGGAGGCGATGTTGAAAGGAACTCCCAGGAAAATATCGCAGCTGCGCTGGTACATCTGGCAGGAGAGTTCGCCATTGGAGACATAAAACTGGAAGAGCAGATGACAAGGGGGCAAAGCCATGCTGTCAAGATCGGCTACATTCCAGGCGCTGACGATATGACGCCGGGAATCGGGATTGTTCTGAATTGAATCAACGACCTGCCTGATCTGGTCAACATGGGAACCGTCAGCTTTTGGCCAGGAGCGCCATTGATAACCATAGATCGGGCCGAGACTGCCATCCTGGCCGGCCCACTCATTCCAGATGGTTACATTGTTCTCAGCGAGGTATTTCGTATTTGTAGCGCCCTGCAGGAACCAAAGCAGTTCATGGATGATCGACCGGAGGTGCAGCTTTTTGGTTGTGAGGAGTGGGAAATTTTCTCGCAAATCGAACCTCATCTGGTATCCGAAAACACTGATCGTACCGGTGCCTGTGCGATCGGATTTCTGAACGCCCTGGTTCAATACATGTTTAAGAAGAGAGAGGTATTGCTGCATGGGTCAAATTTCAAATCTCATTTTCAAATCTGAGTTCACTCCAAAAACTTTTTTTCACCGCAAAGACGCTGAGACGCGGAGTGTCAATCATTGAATTCGTGTTCTTTGTGTATTCGCATCTTTGCGTCTTTGCGCCTTTGCGTCTTTGCGTCTCCGCGGTGAAGATTTTTTTAACTTTTCGAAGTGGACTTAAATCTCAAATCTCAACGGGTATTACATCCGTAGCAGAAACCAACATTAATGAGTTACTGCAGAGGAGAAATCATTCGGGTTGTGTTTGTGTTTAAAGAGAATCGCAAATGCAACTGTCACAATCAAGGCATAGATTGCAAAAGCAAGCCAGATTCCATGCCAGTCTTTACCCTGAGCGGTTGTATAAAAATTATCAATGATATATCCGCTTATTTTGCTGCCCAGGTATGCGCCAAACCCATTGGTCATCATCATAAAAAGGCCTTGTGCACTCGATCTTATTTTGGAATCGGTCGTGCTTTCAACAAATAAGGAACCGGAGATGTTGAAAAAATCGAAAGCCATTCCATAAACAATGCAGGACAAAATTATCATCCATAAACCACCGGCAGGATCTCCAAAGGAGAATAATCCAAACCGGAGAACCCAGGCGATCATGCTGAAAAGCATAACTTTTTTAATTCCAAAGCGCCGCAGAAAGAATGGTATGGTGAGAATAAACAGGGTCTCCGACATCTGGGAGATCGACATGATAATGGTAGAGTACTTTACAACAAAAGAATCGGCGTATTCCGGAATATTCCTGAAATCATCCAGGAAAGAATCGCCATACATGTTGGTTAGCTGCAGTGCCGCGCCCAGGAACATGGCGAAAAAAAAGAATAACGCCATTTTGTAATTCAGAAAAAGTTTAAATGCATTTAAGCCCAATTGTTCGATAATGGAGGCATCTTTAGATATCGATTTCTGCGGGAGACATTTTGGCAACGTAAAAGAGTAGATCCCCAAAACAATCGCTGCAACAGCTCCAATAATGAATTGGTTGGCATTGGCCTTACTGCCCGACAAATTGGTACACCACATGGCGATGATGAATCCAATGGTTCCCCAGACACGGATTGGGGGATATGCCTTCACCACATCAAAATTTCTGCTCTTTAAAATTGAATAGGAAATAGAATTGGAAAGCGAGATGGTTGGCATATAAAAAATCATGGCCAGCAAGATCACGTAGTACAGGGTATCCGGATCATTGACTTGTGGTACAAAGAACAATACACATCCATACAAAATGTGCAGCGTACCATAGAGTTTTTCGGTATTTATCCATTTGTCGGCAATAATTCCGGTAAGCGCCGGCATAAAGATTGAAGCAATGGCAAGTGTTGAGAATATGGCTCCAAACTGAGCGCCTGTCCAGCCTTTGGCATTAAAGCAATAGGTTCCGATGGTTATGAGCCAGGCTCCCCATACAAAGAACTGGAAAAAATTCATCAGGATTAATCGAAGTTTTATTCCCATCAGGATTGTCTTTTAGTGGTGTTAATAAGTCAGGTTCCGGAAATTTATCTGCGCTTGTTCAGTTCATCACGTATTTTGGAAGCTTTTTCGTACTCTTCGTTTTCGATGGCGCTTTGCAGCATTTCTTTCAAATCGTCGGGTGAAGTATCCGCATAGGAGATAAACTCTTCCGGGAAATCGTCCTCAGCAGGATCTTCCTGCTTAAGCAACTCAGCCTCTTCTTCGATCAGGATACCTGCAGCCGACATGATGCTTTCATAGGTATAAACGGGGCAGCTGAAACGCAAAGCGAGCGCGATCGCATCCGAGGTGCGGGAGTCAACCTCTGCTGTTTTCTGGCCATCGGTACAAACAAGTTTTGCATAGAAAACCCCTTCGCTGAATTTGTTGATCACCACTTCGGTAACTTCAATATGGTAAGTATCTGCGAAAGTTTTGAACAAATCATGGGTTAAGGGGCGCGGGGTTTTGATTTTTTCAAGTTCAATGGCGATGGATTGAGCTTCGAATCCACCGATGATAATGGGTAAACGCCGGTTGCCGTCGCGTTCGCCAAGAATCAGAGCATAAGCCCCGCTTTGTGACTGACTGTAAGACATTCCGATGATATCCAACCTGATTTTTTCCATATTCAGCTACCGGACTTTACCCAATACAAACCTACGGGAATTTTCCCTAACAGACAAAAGATGTTCAAAAATTCTATGTTTTCTCGAAATTCTTACTATTTTTGTCAAAGTCTAAATAACTAAATAGGTAAATATGAAAAGAGCCATTACATTTCTTACATCTCTGTTTTTGCCATTTATCACGATGGCAAGCGAAGCAAATCTGATAATTCCGTCGGGCATCAGAGATCAATCGATCCTTTATTGGGGATTTTTGATCACCCTGGCAGGTTTTATGTTCGGATTATTCCAATTTCTCAAAGTAAAGAAAATCGGCGCTCACAAATCCATGCTGGATGTTGCGCAGGTAATTTTCGAAACATCCAAGACCTATCTCATCCAACAGGGGAAGTTCCTGGTAATTTTGTTTGTTTTTATCGGTTCAGCCGTGGCATTTTATTTTGGATGGCTCTCAGATGCCAGTTTCGGAATCGGCGGAGTGTTGATGATTTTAGGCTGGACTGTTATCGGTATCCTGGGATCATACAGTGTAGCCTGGTTCGGGATCAGGATGAATACCCTTGCCAATGCGAGAATGGCATTTGCTTCTCTGGAAAGAAAACCGATCAAGCTTTTGAATATTCCGTTAAACGCCGGGATGAGTATCGGCGTGGTGCTGATATCGCTGGAGCTGATCATGATGCTGATCATTTTAATGTTTGTACCCGGTGAATATGCGGGAGCAAGTTTTATCGGATTTGCCCTTTAAAATCGGCGAAGATGATCCAAGAAACCCCGGCACCATTGCCGACTGTGTTGGCGATAATGCCGGCGACAGTGTCGGCCCTACCGCTGACGGATTTGAAACTTATGGTGTTACCGGTGTTGCGTTGATTTCATTTATCGTGCTTGCGGTTGCCGAGCCGGCTCTTCAGGTTCAGTTGCTGACCTGGATTTTTGTGATGAGAATATTCATGATCATCACCTCAATCGTTTCATTCTGGATCAATGGCGCCATCAGTCAGGCAAAATACAGCAATGCAGACGACCTTGATTTCGAGAAACCATTGACATCACTGGTCTGGATTACCTCCCTCCTCTCCATTGTTGTTACTTTTGCCATCAGTTACCTGACCATCAGCGATCTGCCAAATGATCTCTGGATTACCTTATCAGTCATCATCAGCGCTGGAACACTCGGCGCTGCCCTGATCCCCGAATTTACAAAACTTTTTACCAGTCCCAAATCGACCCATGTCAAAGAGGTGGTTGTTGCCTCGCAAGAGGGCGGCGCTTCTCTCAACATCCTCTCCGGGCTTGTTGCCGGAAATTTCAGCGCATTCTGGCAGGGCATGGTGTTTTTCCTGTTGATGTTTATCGCCTATTTTGCCAGCACTTTCGGGTTGAGCAACTTCATGATCTATCCATCCATTTTCGCCTTCGGACTGGTCGCGTTTGGCATGCTGGGCATGGGCCCGGTGACCATCGCGGTTGACAGCTACGGCCCGGTAACCGACAATGCACAGTCCATCTACGAATTATCGCTGATCGAGGAGATCCCCGGGATATCGGCTGAAATTGAACGCGATTTTGGTTTTAAGCCTGACTTTGAAAAATCAAAACACTATCTCGAGGCCAATGATGGCGCCGGAAACACATTTAAAGCCACGGCAAAACCGGTCCTCATCGGAACTGCCGTCGTAGGCGCCACTACCATGATTTTTTCACTGATCCTGGTGATAAAAAACACCCTCGGCATCGAACCCGAACAAGTGCTTACCTTGCTGAACCCTTATACCATTTTAGGTTTTCTGCTGGGTGGGGCCGTTATCTACTGGTTTAGCGGTGCATCCATCCAGGCTGTTACAACAGGCGCAAGCCGGGCTGTGGCATATATCAAGGAAAATATCAACCTCGACCCCAATGCCCCCAAGAAGGCAGATACTGCGAAATCAAAAGAGGTTGTCAAGATTTGTACGGTCTACGCCCAGAAGGGAATGCTCAATATTTTTATTGCCATCTTCTCTTTTGCACTGGCATTTGCATTTCTTTCCTCCCCCACCGGACTGGAAGATTCGATGAGCCCGGCCGACAAGCTGAATTTCGCACTGCCGGTATCGCTTTTTGTCAGCTACCTGATCTCCATCGCCTTTTTCGGACTTTATCAGGCTATCTTTATGGCCAATGCAGGCGGAGCGTGGGACAATGCCAAAAAGGTGATCGAAGTGGATATGAAAGAAAAAGGCACTGAACTTCACGCTGCTTCCGTGGTAGGTGATACCGTTGGTGATCCGTTTAAAGACACTTCATCGGTTGCATTAAACCCGATCATTAAATTCACAACCTTGTTTGGCCTGTTGGCGATGGAAATCGCTCTTTCTGAACATTTCAGGGCTGTTGCGCATTATGTGGGAATTGCATTTTTCGTCGTTGCCCTTTATTTCGTTTACCGTTCTTTTTATAAAATGAGAATCAGAGATTAACTTTTTTCACTTACTTGCAAAACTGAGACTGCGGGAATGGTTCCTGCGGTCTCTTTTTTTTTTCGTGACACGTGACGCGTGACGCGTGACTGCCAATTCGTGACGCGTGACGCGTGACGCGTGACTGCCAACCTCAAAAATTATCATCCTTCAAGGCAACCATTCGACATTCTTGTGTTACCTTTATGCAGGATAATAAATTCACGTGGAAGAGGATCTCATCAAAAAAGCAATCGCCAGGGATGTACGCGCCATTGAAGCGTTGTATGACCGTTATGCCCCGTCGATGCTAAGCGTTTGCTGCCGTTACTGTGGCAACCGGGATGACGCTGAGGATGTTCTTCACGACGGGTTTATCAAGATCATGCAGCATATCGGGGGTTTTAAAATCCGATCGGATGGAAGCCTGGAAGCCTGGATGCGACGGATCATTGTCAATACGGCATTGAATTTTTTACGCAGCCGGCTGAAAGAGAAAAACTTTGTGGACATTGTCCCCATCCTTGAAAAAATCGATTTCCATGATGAAGAAGAGTTCGACCCGGAAGAGAAATATCTGAGGGTTGACCGCGACAGGATCATGGAGATGATCGGAGAACTGCCCACCGGGTACCGAACCGTATTCAACCTTTATGTGTTCGAACAATACGGGCACAAAGAGATTGCTGAGCTGCTTCAGTGCTCCGAAAACACATCCAAGTCACAGCTTTCAAAAGCGCGTGCCTTTCTGAGAAAAAAAATGAACGAACTGGTCAATAAAAAAATGTCACCGACCTATGAAAAAGTATAATCATCCAATCGATGATTTCTTCAGGGAGACCCTGAATGATCATCAGATGGCCCCCTCAGATGCCGCTAAAAAGGCCTTCCTGAGCGATGTCATGTTAACTCCTCCGCCTGAAAAGAAAGGAAGAAACGGATGGATCCTGCTATCAGTTTTACTGGCGCTGGTCGGATCAGGAATTATCATCTGGGCCATCACTGCAGCCAAAACAACATCAACCCCTCCCAGGGTATCAGCTCCTGCCGTAAAAACAGCTCATTCGGCATTATCCCAGCAGACCGATCCTGAAAATAAAACCAGGTCGGACCAAAAAGAGAATAAACCGAATCCAGGACAAGCTACACCATCTCCTGCTAAAAAACAAGGTGTTATGATACAGATGCCTTATAAGGCACATACACAATCTTCAGGAAAAACAATTCAGGACATAAAAGAAGAAACTTCTGTAAAAGAGTCCATTACGGCCGTTGGAGATGAAAGAGTCATAACGCCTGCCAATGCATCATTGGTAAGCAACCCGCCAGTTTCAAATGAGTTGGCTGATGCGGGTATTTCCGATAATCTATCCCCTGTGAACCAGGAAACTCCTGTGCCAGATTCATTATCAAAAATAAAAAAACAGGATTCTACGGTTCTACCGGCTCCTGTCATAAAAACAACATCCACGGATGCAAGAAATAGAAACAGCAGGTGGAATGCATCCCTCGGCGTTTATTACACACCGGAATGGATGTTCAACACCCTGGAAGGGAGTAAGTTTGTGAATAACTTCGGGATTGAGGGAACTTTTCATTTCGACGAGCCTATTCCAAACTTGACTCTATCGACTTCACCTGGAGCGAGCCCATTCAAAATTTCACTCCGACCATGTACCTTTCTAAAAAGGATGTATGGGACAGTTTGATGAAGCTGGAATATGCCAAGGTGGTTAAAAGATACACCTATCTTCAGATACCGATGATCATGGGGTATGATTTCTGGCAATCTGACCGCATTTCTTTTGGTGTTCGTGTGGGTCCGGTATTGTCTGTCCTGATAGCCACCAAGCAGTTATCCCCCAACTATGATCCCGGCACAAAGCGAATCATCAGCATCAACGACATCGCCCCTGAGCAGGTCAGCCTGAACTGGCAGGTCATGGCAGGCTTTAACACCGCTATTCGCCTGACCGGATCGCTAAACCTGGAAATTGAACCCTGGGCAAGGTATTATTTTAACTCCGTTTATGAAAAACCGGTCAACAACACAAAACCCTGGTCCATCGGTGTCAGAGCGGCTTTTGTTGTGAAATTATAATTTTTCTGCCTCCACGGGCAACCTTTTCATATAAACGGGTTATAATATCATAGAAACACCCGGAACCAGGTTCTTAAAAATTAAAACCAATAACTCAATCCAACATTTAAACACATTTACCATGAAAAAGTTACTTCTTCCGATTTTATTTCTGCTGCTGGTCATGCCTGGCATGACGCAGAATTACAATTTAGTGACCATCACCGGTACCGTGACTGATATTTCTACGGGCCTGCCGATTCCCAATCATGAAGTGGTCATTACAAACGACACCATGGGCGGATGGATCTATTACGGGACTGCTTGGACCGACATCAACGGGCAGTACCTTGATACAGTTCCTGTTCCTCTCAACACGCAGGGTATTCTGCATGTCCGCACGATGGACTGCCAGAACTATTTTCATGACATTTCACTGGTCTTCATGCCTTCCGTACTCAATTTTACGGCCGATTTTGTGATCTGCAGTATCATCGACCCATGTCAGGCCGGATACCTGTACCTGCAGATGCAGGGGCTGGACGTACAGTTTACAGATGCTTCCAACGGTGGCGGAACAGTAAGGTTATGGGACTTTGGAGATGGTTCGTCTTCCACTGAACTGAACCCGGTTCACACCTATGCGCAACCTGGTTATTACCCGGTTTTCCTGGCCATCGGCGCTCCCGGATTGACCTGTTTCGACACCATCATTTCCACCATCTATGTTTATCCGAACGGCCCGGGATGTCTCGCAGCATTTACATTTGTCGCCGATACCAATAATGCATTGAACACCTATCAGTTTATCGATCAGTCAACCGGTAGTAATATCAGCTCCTGGCATTGGGATTTTGGCGATCCGACGAGCGGGACCAACAACTTCTCCATGCAGCAAAATCCAATTCATACCTTTGCAGCTGCAGGCACCTATAATGTATGTCTTACCATTCAAAGTTCAGACAGCACTTGTTACGACATGGTCTGCGCAACCCTGGTCATCGGCAGCGGTGGCGGGTGCGATGCAGCATTCATGATTGTTTCCGACACTGCAAACACCAGTAAGCGATACTTTTTTGATCAATCAACCGGGACCAATATCAGTTCATGGACATGGGATTTCGGTGACGGTCAATCGCAGGTTATTTCCCCCCCGGAAAACCCGAATGTTTCGCATACTTATTTACAATCAGGAATATATGAAGCATGCCTGATGATTCAGAGTGCAGACAGCAGTTGCATCGACATAACCTGTAAGACACTGTTTATTGGAAGCGGCGGTGGGTGCCAGGCAGACTATTATTACGTTGCTGATTCGACCAATGCATCAGATATTTTCCACTTTTTTGACCAGTCAACCGGAAATATTGCCAGCTGGGAGTGGAATTTCGGTGACCCGGTCACCGGGGCAAATAACTTTTCCTACGAGCAAAATCCCATGCACATTTTCAGCGCTCCGGGTTCTTATTATGTTTGTCTGAAAGTAATGGGAAACGACAGCACCTGCAACGATATGACCTGCCGTACAATCGTTGTAAGCGGTGGATCGGGTTGTCAGGCAGCGTTTTTGGCAGTTCCCGACAGCATGAATACTTCCGGTACGTATCACTTTTTTGACCAATCTGCCGGAAATATTGTTTCCTGGACATGGAATTTCGGGGATCCGGGCAGCGGGGTCAACAATACATCCTCGTTGCAGAATCCATACCATATTTATTCACAGCCGGGAACCTATCAAACATGTCTGACGATACAGGGAGCCGACAGCGCCTGTTTTGACATGATTTGTGACACGATTGTGGTTGGACCCGGTCCCGGCTGCCAGGCCTATTTCTCCTACATGGCAGATCCGGTTCACGGAAGTCCATTCTTTAAATTTACAGATCTTTCAACCGGCAACCCCACCTCATGGCTCTGGAATTTCGGCGATGGCACATCCAGCACTCAACAAAGCCCCGAACATGAGTTCCCCGGCACCGCACCCACCTATACAGTATGTTTGACCATCACCGGAAACAATTGTTCCAGCACGTTTTGCAAGGTCGTTGAAGTTCACGACAGTTCAAGTTACCATCAGATCTACGGGCAGGTTTATGCAGGCAATTTCCCTATTTCCCTGGGGATGGCAATGATCTTCTCGTATGAAACCTATGAAAATTACCAGCCATATGTTGCGGTTTGTCCGATTGATTCAAACGGAATATACTATTTCACCCTTGTTCCAGGCGGCAACTATTACATCATTGCCATGCCTTTTGATTCAAACGGCTATCTCCCAACTTATTACGGCAACACGATCAATTGGGAGCAAGCCACGCTCATCAACCTTGGCACGGAGAACAATCCTTACGACATCCAGCTTATTCATGCAAGTCAGATGACCAACGGACAAGGTTCGGCATCAGGCCAGATCAACACACGGGGAGTGAGAACTTCCCTGATGGACAAGATCAACATGATCCTGATGAATGAGCAGGGGCAGCCGATCGGGTTCACAACCGTTTCCTCCTCCGGCGCCTTTAATTTCCCGTCGCTGGCCTATGGCACCTATTACCTGCATCCGGAAATGCCCGGTATTACCAGCGACCAGGTCAAGATCACGCTCACACCGGAACAACCTCATACCGATGTAGTGATGACCTTCAGCGGGAAAAATATTCTGGGAATAGAGGATGAGGTGACCCTTGCAAACCGCTGGATCATCTACCCCAATCCGGTCATCGACCATCTTACCGTCGGAATCGATATGAAGCAGGGAACGAAAGCCGAAATCGGGATATACAACATGACCGGCCAGGTGATCAGTAACACACAGGTTAACATGACCGAGGGCTCCAACAAGATCAACCTGCCCGCAGCATCGTTGCCAGCAGGAATCTATTCGCTTCGGATTTATTCCGCGGAAGGGATGATTTTAAATACCAAATTTGTGAAAACCAGGTAGGACTCCGAAATCTTATCATTGAAGAAGCCGTCCCAAAAGGGCGGCTTCTTTTGTTTATATTTTCACAAACTTTTGGTACTTTTGCGACACATTCGAAATCCATAAAAACTTTCCAAATGATCAGCAATAACTTTGCAAGAAGACATAACGGGCCATTCGGCGATG
>JAPLDG010000236.1:15025-23080 GCA_026391845.1 Bacteroidota bacterium
AAAAAATCGGTGTTAACTCGGTTGACCAGCTCATTGATCAAACAGTTCCATCCTCTATCCGGATGAAGGAGCCTTTGAACCTGCCCGCCGGGATGAACGAATACCAGTATCTGAACCATATCAAGTCCATCGGGGCGAAAAACAAACTTTTCAGGAGTTTCATCGGACTCGGTTATTATGATACGATTGTTCCTGCTGTTATTTTGCGAAATATTCTCGAAAACCCGGGATGGTACACTGCCTATACCCCCTACCAGGCCGAAATCTCACAAGGCAGGCTCGAAGCGTTGCTGAATTTCCAGACGATGGTATGCGACCTCACGGCGATGCCCATCGCGAATGCATCCCTGCTGGATGAAGGCACTGCCGCATCTGAGGCGATGATCATGCTTTTCAACAGCCGTAACCGTGACGCTGTTAAACGAAATGCAAACCAGTTCTTCGTTTCCGAAAACATCTTCCCGCAATCCATCGATGTCATCCGCACCCGTGCCATCCCCCTTGGCATTGAACTGATCATCGGGAAACAGGATGAATTTAATTTCAACGATATGGTTTTCGGCTGTGTGATCCAGTATCCAAACCAGCACGGCGCTGTATGCGATTATTCCGCAATTGTAGCGAAAGCCCACCAGGCCGGGGCGATGGTTGCCGTTGCCGCCGACCTGCTCAGTCTGACACTCCTCACCCCCCCGGGTGAATGGGGCGCCGACATTGTTTTTGGCTCCACCCAGCGATTCGGGATTCCCATGGGGTATGGCGGTCCGCATGCAGCCTACTTTGCCACCCGCGATGAGTACAAGCGGCAGATGCCAGGCAGGATCATCGGCGTTTCGGTGGATGCCAACGGTAACCGGGCGCTACGCATGGCGCTTCAGACCCGCGAACAACACATCAAGCGTGAAAAAGCCACCTCCAACATATGTACATCCCAGGTGCTGCTTGCCGTGATGGCTGGCATGTATGCCGTTTACCACGGCCCGAAAGGGCTTCGCCAGATTGCCCGTCACATCAACATCCTCACGGGAGTGCTCTCACAGGAGATGCAGAAATACGGATACAAACAACTGAACAGTTATTTCTTTGATACTGTTTTGATTGAATTGCCGGAAAATGTTTCTGTTGAGGCGATCAGAAAGGCTGCCCTCGACCATGAAATGAACCTTCGGTACATCGGAGAAAAGTGCATCGGCGTCAGTGTTGATGAAACCACCGCCCTCACCGACCTCAACATCCTTGTAAGCATCTTTGCCAAAGCCAACGGAAAAACCTATACAGAATTTGTCTGTGATCCGAAAGAGTGCGAGCTGATCACCACCATTCCACCGCAGCTGACACGCACATCTGGCTACCTGACCCATCAGGTCTTCAACAGCTATCATTCTGAAACAGAGATGATGCGCTACATTAAAAAACTGGAAATCAAAGACCTGGCGCTTAACCGCTCGATGATCCCACTCGGAAGCTGCACCATGAAACTGAATGGTGCCGCTGAATTGTTCGCACTCAGCTATCCCGAATTCGGCGGGTTGCACCCGTTTGTTCCCAAAGACCAGGCCGCCGGATATCAGTTCCTGATCGAAGAACTGGCGAAAGACCTGGCGACCATCACCGGATTTGATTCCGTCTCTTTCATGCCTAACTCCGGCGCAGCCGGCGAATATGCCGGACTGATGGTGATCCGTCAATACCATATCGCCCAGGGCCAGGCACACCCCGATGTATGCATTATCCCATCATCGGCACACGGCACCAATCCAGCCAGCGCCGCGATGGCAGGGATGAAGGTGGTTGTGGTTCAATGCGATGAAAAAGGAAACATTGATGTGAACGACCTGCGCGCGAAAGCCGTTCAATACAAGGATAGCTTATCTGCGCTGATGGTCACCTATCCATCCACCCATGGCGTATTTGAAGAAGAGATTTCTGATATTATTTCCATCATCCATGATAACGGAGGTCAGGTGTACATGGATGGCGCCAACATGAATGCCCAGGTGGGACTCACCAATCCGGGTATCATCAGGGCCGACGTTTGTCACCTGAACCTCCATAAGACCTTTGCCATTCCCCATGGCGGAGGCGGTCCGGGTGAAGGCCCGATTGCGGTGGCAAAACACCTCTCCCCTTTTCTTCCAAAGCATGTTTTTGTTGAAACCGGCGGCCGGGAAGGCATTACAGCGGTTGCTTCCGCCCCTTACGGCAGCGCGCTCGTGCTGACCATATCCTATGCGTATATCAAGCTGATGGGTGGCGCCGGACTGACCGATGCCACAAAGATGGCCATTCTGAATGCAAATTATCTGAAATCGTGCCTGGAACCCTATTATCCGATCCTCTATTCCGGGAAAAATGGCCGGTGCGCCCACGAAATGATTGTTGATTGCAATGGCATCAGCCGGCAGACAGGCATTGGCGCCATCGACATTGCCAAACGCCTGATGGACTATGGCTTCCATGCTCCAACCGTTGCATTTCCCGTTCATGGCACCCTGATGGTTGAACCTACTGAGAGCGAACCCTATTCGGAACTGAACAGATTTCTGGAAGCGATGGTTGCCATCAAAGGAGAGATTGACGAGATTGCATCCGGCCAGGCCGACAGGGTTGTAAATGTGATCATGAAGGCGCCACATACTGTACAGATGGTTTCTGCAGATGAATGGACACTCCCCTATTCGCGTCAGAAAGCCGCCTTCCCGGTTGATTCACTTCAGGAGGACAAATACTGGCCAACTGTTACTCGGATTGACGATGCCTTCGGGGATCGGAATCTGACTTGTACGGCATAAAAAATAGCGAAATAGCGAAGTAGCGAAATAGCGAATTTGGGCGCTACATTTTCTCCAGGCAGCTTTTGATTTTCTGCCAAGTGTTTTCGATGTTGTTGTCGAGACCCACTGAAAAGCGAACGAGACCCTCTGAAAGTCCCATTTCACGCTGAATTTCTTCAGGCACCTCCGAGGAGGTGCTTTTTCCTGAGTTGCTGAAGAGTGTTTTGAAGTATCCAAGGCTGACGGCCAGATATCCGACGCCTGCTTTTTCCATCATCTCCATCAGTTTGGCTGCGCGTTCGGCCGTAACCATATCTATGGCAATGAGGCCTCCGAAACCAAATTCGGGATTCATCATCTCTTTCAGTTTTTCATGTCCCTTATGTTCAGGAAGGCCCGGGTAATTTATTTTCAAGCCATGCTGCCTGAATTTTTCGGCCAGGTACATGGCATTTTTACTATGCTGCACCATACGAATATGCAGTGTATGCAGATTTTTCAGGATGCTGGACGATCTCAGCGGATCGAGCGCAGGGCCCAGCAGCATGGCTGTTCCAGCATTGACATCGCTCAGTGAATCAATAAACTCTTTGGAGGCACAGATGGCGCCTGCAACACAATCGTTTTTGCCATTGATGAATTTTGTCATGCTGTAAACAACCACATGAGCTCCCAACCGGGATGGGGCGATGATCATTGGGGTAAAGGTGTTGTCAACCACCAGTTTGATGTGATTGTCATCGGCAAGCTTTGCCAGGGAAGGAATGTCGGATATCTGCAACAGCGGATTGGTCATCGATTCGGTATAGATCATTTTCGTGTTGGGGCGGATAGCTTGCTCCACAAGGCCGAGATTTGTAATATCCACAAAAGTGACATCAATGTTGAATTTCTTCACATAGTTAAACAGAAAAGCAAAGGTTCCGCCATAGGTAGTGAGACTGCATACGATGTGATCGCCACTGTTGCATATCTGCAGAATGGAACAGGTGATGGCAGCCATGCCTGAAGCAGTAACCCAGGCAGATTCTGTTCCCTCCATGGCAGCCAGCGCATCGGCCAGATACTTGTTGGTCGGGTTCCAGTGGCGGGAATAGAGAAAACATCCTTCGGCCTCACCCTGAAAGGTTTCCATCATAGTTTTAGCCTGCATGAAGGTAAATGTAGCTGAATCGCAAACAGATGGGTTTACGTCTCCAAATTCGCCAAATTGAAGAAGATCAAAAATTTTTGTTGAAGGGTCAGTTGTCATGGGAGTTGGGATTTTTAGATACCCGCAAAAATAGTCATTCACCCTTGATTATAAGGCTATAAATATGAAATTCTTTCTGTTTAATTTGGATTTTTCGATTTTTCACTGTATATTTAGGGCTCAAATTTTAATAGTCGGTACAGGGTTTTTCTGAATTTACAACAAGTTAGTGTTTTCTGCCTGTAACTGCCATTTTTCATACCCGCTTTGTTTAACCACCTGATTCGCCGACGATTTTACCGGCGACTGAATTATCATTTACATGGATTCAGAAATTTGAATGTCAAGAAAAACTGATTAACAATTCAAAACTCAACTGTATGAAAAAGTTCATGTTACTTTCAATCGTGAGTTTTTTTCTGTGTGGATTTTCCACGTCATGGTCTTTATCACAAAATCCTGAAATCAACTCATTTAAGCAAACTAACCTTCCATACGCCTTTGAAGAAAGGTGGATCGAAGTGATGTTTTCCACTGAATCAAAAGTGAGGATGCGCAACGGAAACATCATGGATCTGGCGACCCAGGCATTACAGGGTACCGGGGAGATTCTGAAAGAGCTGAAATGGTACCGGTGGCACAGGTTGACGGATGTGCCGGAATCAACCGTCGACCGCTGGGAGGTCAACGGGGAATTAAATACAGGACAGGACCTCTATAACCTGAATAACATTTACAGGTTAGAAATTGCTGATGGCAATGACACCTGGAAAATTGCTGAAAGGCTGCAGGCCCTTCCCGGAATTTACCTTGCCAGGCCGGTTCCAAAACCAGTGGAGCTGCCGATTCCGACAAACTTTCAATCCCAGCAAGGATACCTGAACCCGGCAACCAATAATCCCTCCGGCATCGATGCAATTTATTCCTGGACTCAAACCGGTGGAACCGGTGCAGGTGTGACCATCTGCGACCTGGAATACAGTTGGAATTACAATCATGCCGACATCACCAAAGCTCTTGGTTCTCAAATAAATACAAATGTTGTCAATCCGTTTAGCGATAACCATCATGGCACGGCGGTGATCGGAGAACTTGTTGCAAACAGCAATGGCTGGGGTACCACCGGGATCTGTTATGGCGCCAACCTCAAAACCTGCGGCACTTATTACGGTTCGCCATCCCCAACCTGGAATGTGGCGGGAGCAATGGCTGTGGCGATCGCAGCCCTGTCGGCCGGAGATATCATCCTTTTGGAACAGCAATGGTGGTATAATGGAAGCACAGCATATGTTCCGATCGAGTGGTATTCTGATGTATCTCCAAATCCGCAGACCAACAACCCGGTTTATGCAGCCATCGTTACGGCGATAGCCAATGGGATCCATGTGGTTGAAGCAGGTGGAAATGGCAATGTCAACACCGGTTCCATGATCTGGTATGGGAATTCGGGAGCCATCATCGTAGGTGCAGGAGGCGCGTTGACAACCAACGACCGGACCAGGCTATCCTTCTCCAGTTATGGCCCGAGGTTCGATCTGCAGGGTTGGGGCGAAACTGTTTTCACAACCGGTTACGGAGATTATTACAGTTCAGAAGGAGCAAATTATTATTATACAAGTACCTTCAATGGAACTTCCAGCGCGTCGCCCGTTGTTGCAGGTGCATTGGCCTGTATTGAAGGATATTACCTGGCCAATGTATCCTCTGTGCCACCAACTCCTTCATATATGCGAAATCTGATGGTGTCAAACGGCACTGTGCAGATATTCCCCCCTACCGGGGTTATCGGACCACGTCCTAATATTAAGAACACGATCCTGAATATTCCGGTGGCTACTTCAGATTTTGGGGATGCTCCTGACGGACCATACCCGACAAAGTTAAGCTCAAACGGAGCCCGGCATATCAACACAGGATTGCGGCTGGGTATGCTGATTGACTCGGAATTGGACGGGCAGCCCAATGCGACGGCCACCGGGGATGACATCAATCCGTTAGGGGCAGATGATGAAGACGGAGTGACATTTACCAGCTCTTTAACAGCCGGACAGTTGGCTTCTGTTCAGGTTATTGCCTCTGCTCCGGGACTGCTGAATGCCTGGATTGATTTCAATAAAATAAATGCATGGGCTGATCCGGGTGAACAGATCTTTACAAACGTTGTGCTGACTCCCGGGCTGAACCTCCTTTCATTTCTGGTACCTTCTACTGCAGCGCCCGGAGTTACTTACGCACGTTTCCGGTTTAATTTACAAGGGGGTTTGTCGTTTTTCGGACCGGCAACCGATGGAGAAGCTGAAGATTACCAGGTCTTTATTGAAGAACAAATCAATCTCTACGATTGGGGTGATGCGCCCGACGGACCCTATCCCACCTATGGCTCAAACAATGGTGCATATCATAAGATAGACCAGACAACCTTTCTTGGGCCGACGATCGATGCGGAGTCCGACGGACAACCGACTCCTTTGGCCGACGGGGATGATCTTGCCAATATTGATGATGAAGATGGCGTTGTCTTCATGTGGCCACTGGCCAAAGGCAACCCCTGCAAACTGAAAGTGAACGCTTCGGTGGGAAATGCCCTGTTCAACTGCTGGATCGACTTCAACGGTAATGGGTCATGGGCAGATCCAAACGAACAAGTATTTATGGATCTGAATTTGCTTGCAGGCGATAATTACCTGACCTTCATCACTCCACAAACAGCCAAACCCGGTCCCACCTTTGCACGCTTCCGGTTCAGTCATCAACCGGGACTCTCCTATACCGGTTATGCTTTTGATGGCGAGGTGGAGGACTATGCCATTGATTTAATAGAATATGGTGACATGAAATGGCAGCAGCTTCCTGATACGCTGCTACCAGGCATGCACGCTACCGATGCGAGTCTGCTTGCGGATGATTGGATATGCAACGGGGAAGTTATCACCGATTTGCATTGGTGGGGAAATTATGAAACAGATGCCGGAGGTGTCGAAAAACGAGGATCGGGGATCCATCATTTCCTGTTGCATATTTACTCTGATATCAGTTGCCTGCCAAATACCATTTTAAAAACATATATTGTGCCCTATGTCCCCGGCCTTGAGATCAACACAGGCATGATCAACCATGAAAGATCAATCATCTACCGGTATGATTTCCCGTTGCCCGAACCATTCATCCAAACCAAAGACAGCACATATTGGTTTTCGGTGCAGGCCATTTCAAAAATTGTGCAAAGTCCTCCATCCTGGCGGTGGCAGGAGGCCAACCGCTGGATGATCCCGATTCACTGCAAGGCCGCAGAAAACCTCGGATCGGTTTGGCAGCCAATTACCTGGCCATTCCCTCCACTGATCAAATATGATGATTTTGCTTTCCAGGTCACCTCCTGGGTAGTTGACACGCTGTATTTACAGAATATTAATGTTACCAGTGGCCAGGTGCTTTGTTACAATGCCAACAATGTAATCGTGGTGGCTGGCAGCGGTACAACATTTACTGTACAGCCAGGGGCAAGCGCGACCATGATCGCCGGAACAAAGATCCTCTATCTGCCGGGGACATCAGCACTGACAGGATGCTATATGCATGGGCTGATCACTACATCAGGTGTGTTCTGCCCGAGAGCTCCGGCGATGACAGGAACAGTTGAAGAACCCTCAGTTGAGGCAATTGCACAATTAATTTCCTCAGGAACCGCATGTAAAGTTTACCCGAATCCAACCTACGGAATGGTGTTCCTCGAACCATCTGATCAGCCGGATGGTTCTGCGGCAACGATTGAATTGTACGGCATGATGGGAGAAAAGATTCTCAGTAAACAATTACCGCCGCAAAACAGATATGAACTATCACTGGCACTGCAGCCTCCGGGAGTTTATATTCTCCGCTACATAACCGGAAAAGAGACCGGGACGGTGAAAATTATCAAACAGTAAGCCTGAGGAGGTGAAATTAAATATAGTCTGAAAGAATCTTTTTCAACTCCTCATAATCAGTCACTACCGGAAATTCGGGATGGTCGCTGATGACATTCTGAGGCGGGCGAAAAAGAATACCGACATCGGCCTGCGTAAGCATGCTGATGTCGTTGTATGAATC
>JAPLDG010000188.1:0-4341 GCA_026391845.1 Bacteroidota bacterium
CTGATCCTGGATTTTCAAAGCAATCAGACCTTTGGCATACTCAAGAGGGCTGATCACTCCTGACATGACCAACAATGGCAAGACGATTCCGGAATGATGCAGGCCGCTCAATGCCTGAACAACCACTTTTTTTTCTGTCGAGAGCTGGCTGTAGCTTAACCTCAACAATTCAGGAAACGGATGGGAGTCAGTTTCCTGGACGATGATCTCGCTCATGGTAGAATTACCAAACTCATTTACAGACCTTATCAGGGCTGACAAGGAGATAAATGCAAATGAAAACAGATCATCCTCCGGGCTGAAAGGCTGAAAATTAAATTTCCCCGTCATTTTAATCGTAATGAATGGATCTGATGCGAGTAAACTATCCCATTCATCCATAAAAGGATCTCCGGCAGATTCAAACACATCTTTCTGAAATGCAAATAACAGTGGTGCAGAAAGCCTGTTATCCTTGTCTTCGTTCCTGATGATAAGGTCTGTGACAATCAACTGGGCGACCCGTTCCGATTCGTGAATAAACTCTTGTCCGTAAGAGGTTAATAAAGGCTTGATTCCCTGAAAAATCTGATATTCCTGATCATGTTTGATGATATCAAGCGGTTCAGTACTTTTTTTCAACCATTTGTTTTCCTGATAGTTTACATATGCATTCATCAGCATTTTTCTTTATTAGGGTTTCAAATAAGGATCATTGTCTCAAAACAAATGTAATCAAAAAAACATCCCGGTAATTATTACTACCTTTGGAAGGCAAAACTAAGGATAAACCCGATTGAAAACCAAATAAACAATCTGCATGAAAACCGTGATCCGCATAACTGCTGTAATCTTTTTTTTCTCTTTCGCTCTTTCGGGATGCTATTATGATAAAGAAAGTGAATTATACCCAAATGCAGCATGCGGAGATACGACCGTGGTGACCTATGACTTGTCGATAAAACCGATCATGGTTGCAAACTGCAACGTGTGCCACAGCGCTGCCAATCCTTCAGGTAATGTGATCACCAGTACGTATGAAGGGTGTAGTGTTGTGGCTAAAAGCGGACTCCTCTGGTATAGTGTTAACTGGGAAGGGCCCAGAAATACGCAGATGCCTCAGGGGGCAACTGATACGCTTTCAATATGCGACCGGACAAAGATTAGAAAATGGATTGATGCGGGCAGTCCGAATAATTAAAAATTAAAAATTACGAATTACATCAAAAAATGGTTTGCCAAAAACGGTTATAGAATGAAAACATGGGTTAAAATAGTGCTGGGTTTGATTGTGGTTGGGATTGTCGCCGGTCTGCTGGTGTTCAAATTTGTTTATAACAAACAACATCCTGATTATGAGAATGTAGAAGCGGCATATACGGTCACTGCCCAGGATTTCTACAATGACTATAAAACCGATAAAAATGCAGCGGCGACTAAATATAACGGCAAAATGATCGCGCTGACCGGAAAACTGAGTAAAGTCGAAACGGTAGATTCCCTTGTAACTGCTGTGTTTGTATTTAATCAGGGTGATTTTGGCGATGAAGGGGTACGGTGCACGATGCTAAAAAAATTCAATGATGCTGCCGACAAGCTTCAACCGGATGGAGAAGTTAAGGTTAAAGGTTTTTGTTCCGGGTATAACGAAACCGATGTAGTTCTGGAAAAATGTTCAATTATCAACCAATAACCAACCAACAAACCATGCGTACAACTTCTTTTTTCCTTATTCTGGTTTTAATGACAGCTCTTTCTGGGAATGCGCAGAAATACATTACCAAAACCGGGTATATTAAATTTTATTCCGCATCACCTTTGGAAAAAATTGAAGCACACAACCGGCAGGTGAACAGTGCGCTTGATATCTCTACAGGCGGCTTCGTCTTTAAAGTGCTCATGAAATCGTTTGAATTCGAAAAAGCCCTGATGCAGGAGCATTTCAATGAGAATTATGTTGAATCCGATAAATTTCCCAGCGCTACTTTTGCTGGAAAAGTTACCAATATCAAAGATGTGAATACGGGAAAGGATGGCATTTATGAAGCGAATGTTGAGGGAAAACTGACCTTGCATGGTGTAACCAAAGATATTAAACAGAAGGGCTCCTTTGAAATGAAACAGGGCAGGTTGATCGGAAAAGCGAAATTCAACATCGCGGTTGCCGATTATAACATCACCATTCCGGGTAATGTCGGTAATAATATTTCCAAAACAATCGAAGTCACCGTTGATATCACATTGGACAAAGCAAATATGTAACATGAACAATAAATTTCTATTACTGCTCGCCCTTTCCGGAGCAATGTTGATTTCATCCGCCAAAGGCCAGGATGATCTCATGTCGATGATCGACAAAAATGAAACGCCAACCATCGATTATACATCGGCTACGTTTAAAACCACCCGCGTTGTGATCGGGCAATCCATTGAACTGCCTCCGAAGGGAAATCTGCTGTTTCTGATTTCACACCATTTCGGCGCATTGAACACAGGTTATGAAAATCTCTATGGTTTAAAACAGGCCAGTATCAGGCTCGGTCTTGAATATGGTTTGACAAACTGGCTGGGATTTGGCGCTGGATTAAATACAGATAAGAATACCTGGGATGGTTTTGTTAAAGCCAAAGTATTCCGCCAGAGCACAGGAGCACGAAAAATGCCTGTAACCCTCGATTTATTTGCGAATACTGCGATCTACACCATCAAGTGGCCCGTCCCGGATCAAAAGAATTATTTCAGTTCCCGCATGGCTTATGCCTTCCAGATCATGATCGCAAGGAAATTCAACAGCTTCCTGTCCTTCCAGCTCACGGGATCCATGGTGCATAAAAACATGGTTCCGACCTCAGAGGATAAAAACGATATTTTCACCCTTGGCGCCGGAGGCCGGGTTAAAGTCAGCCAGCGGGTTGCCCTCAGTGCCGAATACCACTATCTCTTTACAGGACAGGTGGTTTCAACATTGAAACAGGTGGTCACGTTTTCCAGATATTCCTGACCAATTCTTACGGGGAATATGAAGAGCTTATTCTAACCGACACGCGGGGTAAATGGTCAAACGGGGATATTTTCCTTGGATTCAACATCAGCAGGATATTCACCATCGTGAAGCCGAAGTTGCCGAAGGATTAGCGAATATTTGATTGTTGTGGGTATCTGTAACAACTCACCAGATGATCGTTGACCATTCCGGCAGCTTGCATAAAGCCGTAGCAACTGGTGCTGCCAACAAATTTGAATCCCTTGGGTTTCAGATCTTTGCTCATGGCTTCCGATTCCTTTGATGCCACCGGCATAGCAGAAAGGGTGGTCAGATGATTATCAATGGTTCTTCCACNNNNATGTTCCGAATTCCCCCTGAACCTTTAGAAAACACTGTGCATTTCCGATGGTGGAAAATATTTTAGCCTTGTTTCTGATGATTCCAGCATCAGACATTAACCGGTCAAAGTCCGCCTGCCCGTATTTCGAAATCACCCTTGCATCGAATCCATCAAATGCCTTGCGGAAGTTCTCCCGTTTGTGCAGGATCGTTTTCCAACTCAAGCCTGCCTGGAAGGCATCCAGGATCATAAATTCGAAAAGTTTTTGGTCATCATGCAGGGGAACTCCCCATTCCTCATTGTGGTAGCTGATCATCAGCGGGTCGTTTGAGGGCCAGTTACAGGTAGTAAGGTCTGTCATGTTATTTCAGATTTAAGATTTAAGTTGGCAGTGGGCAGTTGGCAGTTGGCAGTGGGCAGTGGGCAGTGGGCAGTTGGCAGTGGACTGCAGACTGCAGACTGTGGACTGTTGGCAGATTTCAGTCGGCAGTCGGCAGTGGGCAGTGGCAGATATACTTTTCTACATTGAATTTTCTTTTACATCCCTGGTAATTCATATATCTGATCATCCCGAATATTTTGCGCTCTCCCCAGGGGCGGTCGTGTGTTCCTCCGATTGACCAGGCAATTCCTGCATAGCCATTCGGATCGCGCCCGTCGAGTTCATACTTATCATTCAGATAAATGGCGGTCCCCAAGGCTAATTCGGGTGATTCAGACCATTCGAGGATCTTCTTGGCCCAGTACATCCGCATAAAACCATGCATCTTCCCCGTGGATACCATTTCGCGCTGAGCGGCATTCCACAAAGGGTCAAGGGTTTTCCCCTCCTCAAACTGATCCGTTGAATAGCAGTATTCGCGGGGATCATCACGGTGTTTATTCAGGGAGGCCTGCGCCCAGGGATGAAATCCGGTGAACCGGTCATAATTTGGATTATTCAGACAAAAATTATCGGCCAGTTCACGACGGACGATCAATTCCTCCAGAAAAGCTGTTTTAGATTCAGGATATGCATCCATCCGATGAATTTCAA
>JAPLDG010000188.1:4359-6223 GCA_026391845.1 Bacteroidota bacterium
TCAAAAGCAATACGCTGAGCTGACAGGTGGCCAAAATGAAGGTATGGCGATAGTTCTGACTGACCTTTCTTATCCGGAAAATTGCGGTCGGTATTATACTTGTTCAAGCGTTCTGCCAGAAAGTACTGCAATGCGTCGCATCCTGCGTTTTCGCCCGGAAAAAGCCAATCAACCTCTGAAACACTGTTGTCAACGCGCAGCGACCTGGTGATCGCGGACCAGTCCGTCACAACCATTTCCGGTTCATCCGGCAGATGCGGTTGCCTGCTCAGCACAGGAAATGGAGTAAGAAACTCCGGAAGTTGCTTTTCCACCTTTTTTCTCAGTGTAAATGCAGCATATTCCGGTTTATCTGAAACATGCCTGCATGGAATGATGTTGTGTGCATCAACCTCATGAAATGGTATATCGATGCGTTCCGTCAACCTCGTTTTCCAGTCCTGGATCAGGCGAAGTGGGTTGAAATCTGTCACGAGCACCCCCGCATCATTTTGTACAAGAAAGCGAGGCAAAACATCTTGTGGTAATCCCTGTAAAAGATAGAAAGGGATATTGAGCCTGGCAAGTTTTCTGGCTACTTCGGAAAGCCCTGTGATCATGAACCCATATTGCCTGATGGTCGCACCCTGAAATCCCGGAACCATACAAAACACCACCAACAATGACTGTTGCATGGCAAGCGCCTGTTCCTGAGCATAGAGCAGCGCCCAGTTATCCTGCACCCTTTGGTCACGCTGCATCCAGTAAACAACCGGTCCCAAATGCGGATCAGCCGGTTTCCTTATGAAAATTCTTCGGGGATCAACCTTCATATGCTATTGGATTGAATATTTCTCCTTCTTGCCAAGACTCCTCAACAACTCATTTACTTCTGTCTTCAAACTCCTGATTTGCTGCTCTTCTGCCAGGGTCTGATTTCTCATGTCTGTCAGTTCATCAATTTTATTTTTCAGCGCCAATTCGGCTTGATACCGTAGGGTAATGTCCTGGGCCATGGCAACAATCACCTTTTGACCGAAATAGGTGCCACTGGTGAGCCGTACATTTTTTAAAAAACATTCGCCGCCGCAACGCCTGCCCCAAAATTCAAACTGCTGTGGTTCCCCGTTGTATGCTAGATTTATCATCTCAGCCACGCTTTCAAGATCATTTTTACCAGGCGCTGATACAAACGACGGGTCCTTTCCGATAAGAACATCATGTGGATAACCATACATCTTAACTGCCTGCTCATTTACATCAATAAACTTCCCATCCTTGTCAAGCACATAAATTGCCTCGCCTACACTATTAAACAAACCCCGGTAACTTTCAGCGCTTTGCTGCAAAGCATCATTGGCCTTTTTACGTTCAGTAATATCCCTGGCAACTCCCATAAACTGAGTCAGATTGCCGCTATCATCAAATATCCCGTTTATGCTTTGTTCAAGCCAGCGGGTTGAGCCATCCTTGTGGTAGTATTCCAGTTCGAGAAGAATGCCTCTGTCTTTGTCAGCATGGTTATTTTGAGTGATCACTGCTTCATTGATGAGCCTGTGCATGGCATAATCCAGAGACTCAGGAACCATGCATTCCTCGATCCGCATTGCCATTCGCTCTTCCGGTGTAAACCCCAGTGTTAATTCAGTGGAGGGGCTGACATAAATCACTTGCAAATCCAAATTCAGGATCCAGACTACATCAGGCATTTTTTCAGCGAGAATCCGGTATTTTTCTTCAGATTCTGAGTCGAATAATCCTTTATAACCCCGATGACTTTCATCTGGCGTATCTTTACTCTGCATACGTTCTGAACTGTTAATTATCTCCAATGCTGAATATCTATATGTTTATGGTGAACAAACAAAACTCTTCTTCTACCCAC
>JAPLDG010000111.1 GCA_026391845.1 Bacteroidota bacterium
GGCAGATCACACTTCTGAAGGGTATTATCCTTATTATCAGTCTGATATTGGTCAGTATGCCATCCCTCTGCTATTCTATAAACCTGAAAGCAACCTGCAGGGTAAACCCGAAATCATCGCCCAGCAAACCGATGTCATGCCAACCATACTCAACTACCTGGGCTACGAAAAGTCATACCTTGCATTTGGCGCTGATCTTTTTGACAGTACATCAGTGGATTTACATTTTTCAATTCATTATATCAGTGGATTTTATGGTCTGATGAAGGATGGGTATTACCTGGAAAACAATGGAATAAAAAGCACATCATTGTTCAACATTGCCGCCGATCCATTGCAAGCCAACAATTTAATTGGCAGGGAGCCGGCTGTACAAAAAAGGTTGGAAGTATTTCTCAATGCCTACCTCCAGCAATATAACAACCGGCTGATTGAAAACAGGCTAACCGTTGACAATTGATGATTTACAATTATCAATGACCAATCTGAAAACAGAGAAGCGCGTTTTATTTATCGTGAACCCCATTTCTGGTATCGGGAAGCAGAAGGGTGTGGAACGGATGATCGCTGAGCGGATAGATCAAACACGGTATATACCATCGGTTGTTTATACCAATGCACCAGGCCATGCAACCGAAATAAGTCGCAAGGCAGCTCAGGATGGAGTGGAAATCGTTGTGGCAATCGGGGGTGATGGAACCGTGAATGAAGCTGCTGCCGGGCTTGTTGGCACAGAAACTGCCCTCGCCATTGTCCCCGCCGGCTCAGGAAACGGTCTAGCCCGTCATCTGAAAATTCCCATGAATCTGAAACGGGCCATTGATATCATAAACAAAGGAAAAACACTGAAAATTGATACGGCGACCATCAACGATCAACTATTTGTCAATGTAGCAGGAATCGGGTTCGATGCTTCTGTTGCCAAAAAATTCGCCATTGCCGGAAAACGCGGATTTTCCACCTATCTCCGTATAACGGCCAATTCCTACAAAGATTATGAACCCAGGCAATATACATTGATCATCGATGGTAAAGTGATAAGGCGCAGGGCGTTGCTGATTAGTTTTGCCAACTCGAGCCAGTTTGGCAACAATACCTCCATCGACCCTGCTGCAAACGTAAGCGATGGCTATATTGATGTTTGCATCGTGGGTAAAATGCCATTCTGGAAAACCTTTTTTCTGGGTCCATTGCTCTTTCTGAAAAAGTTTGACCAAACCAAGTATGTAGAAATCATCCGAGCCAAAGAGGTGATATTGACCAGGAAAAAAGGTAAAAGTATTCATCTCGACGGCGACCCGAAAATAATGGGCAAAGAATTGACAATGAAAATAAGTCCGTTATCGCTTAATGTGATCGTACCATAAATCGTAAGACGCAAACTTTAAACTTTTTCTATGCACCAGATAACCACGAACACCCTGAACACCGGATTTAAAGCCACCCTCATCGAATGGGGTTTTTCTGACACATTCGCAGGATATCTCGCTGATTTCTCGTCGCTTATTATCATTCTGTTTGTATCAATTCTGGTTTATTATATTGCCAAGTTCATCATTAACAAGTTTTTAAAAGGTCTTGTTGAGAAATCGAGCAGTAAATGGGATGATCACCTCTATGAGCAGAAGGTTTTTACACGTCTCACCATGTTGCTTCCGGCCCTGGTTCTCGAGGTATCGCTTGTCCCAAGTATTTCCAACTATCCTGCAGCAATCAGATATATAGAACTCGGGCTTCATCTGTACATGATTTTTGTTTTTTTACTTGTTGTAACCTCTTTTCTGAATGCCATTTATCATATTTACGGCGATCTGGATATTTCCGATTCAAAGCCCATAAAAGGCTACGTTCAAATCGGGAAGATCATCAGTTACCTGGTAGGAGGGATCGCCATGATTTCCGTGCTGATCGGGCAATCGCCGCTTACCCTTCTGGCTGGTTTGGGTGCCATGTCGGCAGTGGTCATGTTGATTTTCAAAGACAGCATCCTTGGATTCGTAGCCGGAGTGCAGCTCTCGAGCAATAAGATGCTGAACATCGGCGACTGGATCACGATGCCAAAATACAATACCGATGGAACCGTAATCGATGTTTCACTGGTAACAGTGAAGGTGAGAAATTTCGATAACTCCGTCAGCTGCATTCCTACTTACACACTGGTGTCCGATTCATTCCAGAATTGGCGGAGTATGGGCGAAGCCGGCGGACGCCGAATGAAACGTTCCGTATTGATTGATGTAGGAACAATTCGGTTTATGGATAGCACTATGCATGCTAACCTTCGGATGAAAAAAATCATCCTGGATGATGAGGCCATCGCCGATGAAAATGTTACAAACCTCGGACTTTTCAGAATTTACATTCTCAATTACCTCAGAAATATCCCGAACCTCAATCAGGATGCCTCCTTAATGGTGCGTACCTTGCAACCTACGGAAAATGGTTTGCCACTTGAATTGTATGCATTTTACATCCCGCCGACCTGGTCTGAATTCGAAGATTTCCAAGCCAGGTTGTTTGAACATATCTTCTCTCTGTTACCTGAATTCGGATTGAAGGCATTCCAGCGGCCGTCGGGAAGAGATGTGCAGATGTCGTCGGTGCTGCCGGAATAAAGTATGGAAGTGGCGAAATAGTGAAATAGCGAAATGGCAAACTGAGGAAAAATCGTAATTTTGCAGCCGTAAACTTAAAATCATCTTTTATGTCATTCAATCTCCGCAACCGCAACTTCCTGAAATTGTTGGATTTCACTCCACAGGAAATTAAATTTTTATTGGATCTGTCCTTAGATCTGAAAAAGGCTAAATATGCCGGCACTGAACAGCCCCGCCTGAAAGGGAAAAATATCGCCCTGATTTTCGAAAAAGCATCCACACGCACGCGTTGCGCCTTTGAGGTGGCTGCGCTTGACCAGGGAGCCAGGGTAACCTATCTCGGGCCAGAAGGTTCACACATCGGCAAGAAAGAGACCATGAAAGACACAGCCAGGGTATTGGGCCGCATGTATGATGGCATTGAATACCGGGGTTTCGGACAATCTATCGTAGAAGAGCTGGGTAAATATGCCGGCGTGCCTGTTTGGAACGGACTGACCAATGAATTTCATCCGACACAGATTCTGGCTGATTTTCTGACC
>JAPLDG010000073.1 GCA_026391845.1 Bacteroidota bacterium
GGTCAGCTTGTTGAATTCGGTGGAATGAGCGCCGACCAATCCCAGTACATTTCTGCCAAACTCGATCACGGCACATTGCATGCCGAGACAAATCCCAAAAAAGGGGATCCCATTTTCCCTGGCAAACCGGATGGCAGCAATTTTCCCCTCGATGCCACGCTCCCCAAAACCAGGGGCAACGAGAATGCCATCCAGTTTAGACAGTTTTTCCGCCACATTTGAATCATTGAGAAACTCAGAGTGAAATGTCTGCACCTTCACACGCACTCCGTTTGAGGTACCTGCATGGATGAACGATTCATTGATCGATTTATAGGCATCCTTTAACTCCACATATTTCCCCACCAGGCCGATATTGACTTCGCCGGAAGGATGTTTCAGGGCGTATAAAAATTGTTCCCAATCCGTAAGATCGGGTTCCTGATCGCAAGGCATTTCGGTTTTCTTGAGAATTTCAAGGTCAAGATTCTCCTCGCGCATCATGATGGGAACTTCATATATCGAGTCGGCATCAATTGATTCAATGACCGATGATGGGCTGACATTGCAGAACAGGGCGATTTTATTTCTTATCCCTTCTGAAAGGTGTTTCTCAGTGCGGCAAACGATGATATCCGGTTGAACCCCCGACTCCAGCAGTGTCTTGACGGAGTGTTGGGTTGGCTTGGTTTTCAATTCACCGGCAGCCGCAAGATACGGTACCAGGGTTAAATGAACCACAACGCAATTACGCCCAAGTTCCCAACGCAGTTGACGTACCGCTTCAATAAATGGCAATGATTCGATGTCGCCAACCGTACCGCCGATCTCGGTGATGATAAAATCGTAGTCGCCCTTGTTTGAAAGCAACTTGATACGGTATTTTATTTCATCGGTTATATGGGGAATAACCTGCACCGTTTCACCCAGATATTCACCCTGACGTTCTTTGGTAATGACGGATTGGTAAATCACACCTGTTGTAACATTGTTGGCCTGAGAAGTGGGAACATTTGAGAAACGTTCGTAATGGCCCAGGTCAAGATCGGTTTCTGCACCATCTTCGGTAACAAAACACTCCCCGTGCTCATATGGATTGAGTGTTCCCGGATCAATATTAATGTATGGGTCAAGCTTTTGGATGGTCACAGAAAACCCGCGTGCAACAAGAAGTTTGGCAATTGAGGAGGAGATGATGCCTTTTCCCAAAGAGGAAGTCACTCCGCCCGTGACGAATATGTATTTTGTATTTGACATTAAAGTTTGATTGAAATTCAGAACACTGGCAAAATTACGCTAAATATTCAGGATTTACGATTTTAAGTTTATCCCGTTTTTTTTCGTACAGTTAATATCCGTAAATTTGCAAACCAATTCAAACTAAGTTTTTCAATTCAAAATTAAATATCTTATGGGAACCATCAAAGTTGGAATCAACGGATTCGGGCGCATCGGACGCCTAACCTACCGTGCATTGTTATCAAAACCTAATGTTGAGGTCGTTGCAATCAATGATCTTACAGATGCCAAAACACTGGCGCATCTGTTGAAGTACGATTCTGTTCATGGTAAATTCCCTGGTGAGGTTGCCGTTGACGGCGATAGTCTTATCGTGAATGGGAAGAAGTTTAAGGTTATGGCTGAGAAAGACCCGGCCAACCTGCCATGGGCTGCACTCGGCGTTGAAATTGTCATCGAATGTACCGGAATTTTCCGCACCCGTGAGAAAATGAGCAAACACCTCTCCGCCGGAGCAAAAAAAGTACTGCTGTCTGTTCCCTCCGACAATAAAGAAGATGTGGACGCCACCATCGTGCTGGGTGTAAATGATAACACCCTCACGCCGGACATGAAACTCATCTCCAATGCCTCCTGTACCACCAACTGCCTAGCTCCCATCGCCAAAGTTCTGAATGACAGCTTTGGCATCAAAAAAGGACTCATGAATACGATTCACAGCTACACCAACGATCAGATCATTCTTGATGCGCCGCACAAGGATCTGCGCCGTGCACGTGCAGCAGCGGTTTCGATCATCCCGACCAAAACCGGCGCTGCAAAAGCCATCGGGTTGGTCATTCCTGCTCTGGAAGGAAAAATGGATGGATTTGCCGTTCGCGTTCCTACACCCGACGGGTCTCTCGTTGACCTCACCTGCGAACTGAACCGTGATGTCACCAAGGATGAAATTCAATCAGCCATGAAAGCCGCTGCCAACGGACCGATGAAAGGTGTTTTACAGTACCTTGATGAACCACTGGTAAGTTGCGACATCGTTGGTAATTCACACTCCTCGGTATATGACTCAGAACTCACAAAAGTGTTGGGAGGAAACCTCGTAAAAGTAATTGCCTGGTACGACAACGAATATGGTTACTCATGTCGTTTGGCCGACCTGGTTGTAAGGATGGGTTGATCCAAAAAGTGGTCAGAGTAATCCTGCATTTCTCAGTATTTCGGAAAGTTTTGGTTGGGTTTTAGCAAAATCCACCAAAACAGCAACGATCCGCTGGTCTTCCTTTTTAAGCGGTGCCAGTGAGAGTTTACGATCCCAAAAAGCAAAGCCAAAAACACTGACCATCATCGCAGTGAATATGCTCACTATGGCCCAAAGAAAGCTGAATAATTGATCGAATCTTTTATCCATTGAATCGAAACGTTTATCAACTGCTTCGAACTGATTATTGATTTTCTCTAATTTTTGTTCACTCCGGATAATCCAGTCACGGTCGTCGATTGTGAAGAGAATCTATTTCGTTTGTGCCTTGATGAATAATGGCAAAGCCAACAACAAGATAATTTTCTGAATAGTTTTCATTTTCTTTTCGGATTAAATTTATATTGCTTAATCCGGTTTAGGCAACAAAGGTAACACAGAAAACGGGAAAAGTTATCAACATCCAAATAAAAACTGTATCTTTGCAGCCTAATAATCTGTGTTTGAGGTCAGATAGTTCAGGTTTTACCTGGTTTAAGAGTTCTGCGGTCCCCCAAAAAGCACACAATACAAAAATTACATGATTACATTTGAAGAATTGGGTATCAGCAAAGAAATTGTGCTGGCCCTCGTTGACCTTGGTTTTGAAGTTCCAATGCCCGTGCAGGAAAAGGTTATCCCGCTCCTCCTGGGTGAAAAGACTGATATTGTTGCACTTGCTCAGACAGGAACCGGTAAAACAGCAGCGTATGGTTTGCCCCTGATCCAGCAGATCGATACCGATAATCAACTGCCGCAGGCGTTGATACTTTGTCCGACCCGCGAACTTTGTGTACAGATTGCCGGCGACCTCAACGACTTTGCAAAATACATCGATGACCTCCATGTTCTTCCTGTTTATGGAGGCAGCAGCTATGACGTGCAGATTAAAGCCCTGAAAAGAGGGGTTCAGATCGTGGTAGCAACCCCGGGGCGCCTGATTGACCTCATGCACAGGAAAGCAATCAAATTGCGGGATGTCCGTTCCGTTGTGCTGGATGAGGCAGATGAAATGCTCAACATGGGCTTTCTCGACAGTATCAACGATATCCTGGCCGAAGTGCCCGAAAACCGCAGTACCCTCCTTTTTTCAGCAACAATGCCCAGGGAAGTTGCTGTGATTGCCAAAAATTACATGAAGAACCCCGTAGAAATAACTATCGGGAACCGCAACTCCGGCGCTGAAAATATCAAGCATGTCTATTACACTGTTCACGCCAGGGATAAGTATACAGCCCTGAAACGCATCGTTGACTTTTATCCATCCATTTATGGCATTGTTTTTTGCCGTACCCGCATTGACACACAGGAAATTGCCGATAAGTTGATTGGTGATGGCTATAATGCTGAAGCGCTTCATGGAGATCTGTCGCAGGTACAGCGCGACAGTGTGATGCAGAAGTTCCGGATACGGCATGTCCAGTTGCTGGTTGCAACAGATGTGGCTGCACGGGGGCTGGATGTTCGAAAAACTGATCAATAAATCATTCATTGCCGCAAAAGTGCCGGGCGGACGTGAAATATGCGAAAAACAACTCTTCAATCTCATCAACAAAATGGAGAATGTGGAGATCGAGCATTCTGAAATCGATCCGTTCCTTCCGGCGATCTACAAAAAACTGGAGTGGCTGGAAAAAGAAGATGTCATCAAACGTTTCGTGGCCCTCGAATTTAACAGATTCCTCGAGTACTACCGCAATGCAAAGGATATCAATGTATTCGAAGATAAAAGCCGCGAATCCTCCCGTGAAAAAGGCGGCAGGGAATCTTTCAGGGAGAGAGGAGGCAAGGAATCATTCCGCGACAAAGGAAACCGCAGCGACTCCCGCAAGGAGGTAACCGCGTTTACCCGTCTTGTAATCAATGCCGGCAAAGCTGACGGACTATACCCCAATAACCTGATCGAACTCATCAACACCAATAGCCCCGGCAAAAGAATCCGCATCGGAGATATCACCCTGGGAAAAAATGATGGTGTGTTCGAAGTGGATTCTGAATATGCAAAATTTCTCTCTGAATCCTTAAGCGAAGCAGAATTCAAAGGCACTGGACTTTCCGTCGGAATAGCAAAAGGTGAATCCCAGGTCAATGCGACCGAACGCCGTTCTTTTAAAGAGAAGGGAAAGTTCAAAGATGGCCCTGATTTTAAAAAAGGGAAAAGTGCACAGGATTTCAAAAAGGGAAAGAGTGGTTCCGACTTCAAAAAGGGGAAGGATTTTCCGGATAACAAGGATGAAGAGATTAAATCCTGGATAAAATCAAAAGGTGACAATCCGTTCGCTGGAAGCGCAGAATGGGCTGGCAAGAAGAAAAAGAAAAAAAAATAGGCTACTACCCATGCTCAAACACCTCATCGCCCGGCAAATGGTAAAAAGGACAAAAAGCCGGCAGTTCCCTGTTGCTTACCTTGAGCAGAAACATGTTGACCAGTCTGAGCCATATCCCAACGACAGCTCATACTTTTACGGAGGGGATCTGGAAGGCAATGCATTCATTACAAGAATGGCATTCCGGCAACCAAAGCGGGCCAATGAATACTGGTTTGATTTCTATTTAAAAAACCATGGATATTTCGGGTTAACCAGTTCTCCTGGTGAGGAGGGACAAGGCTTTCAGCAAGGTTCACTCAAGTGGGAAGCCATCGAAACCGGGAAGATCTGGCG
>JAPLDG010000256.1 GCA_026391845.1 Bacteroidota bacterium
AAAACAAAAATTGTCAACACAGGTACCTCGATCAAAAAACATCCCTCAGCCGGAGCTTTATCAGGAGCTTAGGCAATGGCGGAATTCCATGGCTGATGAAAAAAACATTCCGGCATATATGGTTCTTCCGCAAAAGTCACTGCTGGAATTGATGAAAAAGCTGCCCACCACCCTGCCTGAATTAAAAAAAATCAAGGGGATCGGGCAGATCAAGGTAAATCAATTCGGAGAGGATATTATTGAAATCATCAAGTGTTACTGCATTGATCACGCAATCATTCCCGAATAACATGTACCATCGGCTTCTTAAAAACAATCTCTCCCGCACCAGGCCATTTTGTCTTTTTGGCGCCAAAGGGGTGGGAAAAACAACATTGATCCGGGATTTTGCAGATCAGTTCAGCAACTGGATTCAGCTCGATCTTGAAACGGCGGCTGATCGGGCGCTGATCATCCTCGACGAGATTGGCAGCTGCCCGGATGCGATCAGGTGGGCTTCGGAAAATGGGGAGTCGAAAAGCCCCTTTATTGCTGCGACTTCATCCATTCTGACTAAAGAGCTGGCCAACCTCACCCTTCCGGGAAACAGCACCTGGCAAGCCCACTTTTTATTTCCGTTATCTTTTGAGGAATTTCTTCCGGTAATGAATGACCCTGCCGCCATGGAAGCGTTCCGCGAGGTTCCGGTTCCTTATTATGCCTATGAAAAGCTGCTGAACTATTTTCACCTCTATGCCCTGATCGGGGGAATGCCTGAAATCACCCGTGAATATGCTGATAACCATCATCTTTCGGGACTAAAAAAAACGTATGAGCGGATTGAAGAGAGATTAATTGATTGTTTACAGCATGTGACTGCAGGTTTGAAGAGTCTTCATCTGGCCGTTCAGGTTTTTCAAAACGCCTATCCATATGCAGCCACGCGCATCAGTTTCAACCGTTTCGGTAACCTGGAAAAAGGCAGCCGGGAAATCAGCCATGCTTTCAAAGCCATTGAACGTATCATGTTTCTTCAAAAGAACCTCCCGACCACTTCTGCAACATTACCGCTGGAACCCGACCATTCGAAATTTCCCCGACTGCAATTGCTCGACACGGGAATGGTCAATTATTTCTCAGGCATTCAGAAGTCATTGTTTCATTCGCATGACATGAATGCCATTTTTGAAGGCCAGATTGCCCGGCAGGTGGTGGGTCAGGAGATCCTTGCGGCGTAAAGTCAGTGTGGACAGGATGATCTTCAACCCGGTATACCAGATACCAGCGTGATGCCGATGCTGAATTTCTGGGTGAGAAATAAAGCTCAGTCGACTGCCGAGGTCGATTTTGTGATTCCGTATGACGAACTGCTCATCCCGGTAGTGGTGAAGTCGGGTGAGCCTGGCAGAATGCGGTCGCTGCACCAGTTCATGGATATTGCTCCCCATTCCTATGCGGTTCGGCTGTATGCCGGGAAGCTGGCTGTTCAGCAAACACAGACCATTCGTGGCAAGAAATTCTACCTGCTGAACCTCCCCTATTTTCTGGCCGGAAAAATCCGTGATCATCTTGTCGGATTCAGGAAATATGTGGATGGCTGAGAAATACAGCCGATCAGATTTGTTTGCTTCTCCTGAACCTCTCTTTCCCTTCCGGGGTCATTTTTTCGGTAGCATACTGAAAAATAAGCCGGGGTGAGGTCTCTTTGTATTTCAGTAAAAATGCTTCGGCAGGCTGTGGCTGCTTTTTCCAGGTTTCACGTAAAAACCATCCCAGTCCCTGGTGAACTTCCCTTTCGGGATCATGCATCATCGGTTCGATGAAATCGAAATAGCAACTGAAATCGGTTGAAAGTTTCATCGGTTTGATCAGGCTGACCACCGCGGCCCTTCTTTGAAATTTATTGGATGCGGTTCGCCAGGGCTCGATCGATTTGAGTTCAATCAGCTTTTTTTTAAAGAACAGATTCATCAGCTCCCCGCAGATATAATCGGTTTGTGCCCAGTTGGTTATGCCCAGACTGAACCATTGTTCAACGGTTTTAAAAGTGGCTGCTGTCCAGGATTTTTGAAAACTGAGAACCAGCCGGATGGCACTTACAGTCAATTCATACTTGGGAGATTTCACAAGCATCAGGGAGGTTTCGAGGATCAATTCCTGCGTGATGCCAGGGATTGCCAGAATTTCATCCAGTTTGCCTTTAAGCTGGTCATGATTCAATCCATAGGCATCATAGCCGTTTTTAAAATATCGCGCATATTTTTCCACGATCACAAGGTTCGCGTTTTCCGCACCAAACAGCTGCAATTCATTCAAAATTTCGACGGGAGTCATGGGTGTATTTGTTTATAGAATGGATCAATGAGATTTCGGGCACAAAGTTAAAAGGGTATTGAATAAAATTCAATTTTTATACTGATTGATCACTATTATACCAGTAAAAGGAAAAAATTACTAAACGACCAGTTAAAATAGTACCAGCGCTGAAAGCGCGTAATATTATTAACCGTGGGTGAAGCCCACGGTTATTTATAAAACGCCACTTCGTGGCTGATTGCTGACCAAATTTTCGCTGGTATGATTCCGCTCAATCATATTTTTTATCCTGGAAACAAACAATATTTTATAATTTAGCAGTGGTTTCAAGCCAATTGTTATTGAACCAGTCATTAATTAAAATCGATCAGTTATGAAAAGAGTTACATTGATGTTAGCCGCATTGTTCTGCATGCAGTTCCTGATGGCACAAATGAACACCGCTTTTTCCGACTCTGAAATCAGGATCTCTGGTCCGGTTGATGACTCCTTTATCCTCAGCCCCGACACGCTCTGGTTCATTACGGGCGATGACTTTGTATATGGAAAACAATTCTATATTGTCAACCCCCATAATTACCCTCTAGATATTCAGCACATTACTCAATGGGGAATTCCTTGTTTAGAATGTATTCCATGGCATACCACACCCATGTATCCGGTTTTCCCGGTTATGCTTCCGGCCAATGACAGCATTCCCATCCTGGTGCAGTTTCTTGTCATCGATCTCCCGTCAGTTGATTTTCTGTACGATTCATGTGTTGTTTCTACAATCGGCTCCTCAGGACAATCTGTGGCAGGGAAGACCATTGTTGCCCCCAACCCATTCATTGACAAAGTGAATATCAGCCTGGGCGTGACACGGGAAACAGCCGTTGATGCAATGATTTTCAATACCCTGATGCAACCAGTAAAGGAGCTATACACCGGAACTGCTACCCCTTCAAAGAACTACATTTCCTGGGATGGAACCGACCAGCATGGCTCTGAAGTGAGCAAAGGGCTCTATTTTATCAGGATCAGGATGGGTTCGGAGCAAAAGACGATTAAGGTGATAAAAACTGAGAAGGAATGAAACAAATGAACAAGAAACCGAAGCAGGCACCCACTTTGAAAACACATTTGAAAAGCGGGGATACTGTAAAACCACAAAAGTCCGGCTCCGTGGGGACTGAGCCTCCTTATGCCCGCTGGATATTGATAGCCGTAATTCTGACCGTTACTTTAATGGCGTTTTATCCTTCACTCCAGAACGGCCTGCTAAAAACCTGGGACGACCAGGCATATGTGACCAGAAATGAACTTGTTAAGAGTATATCTCCCGGCAATATTGTAAAAATTTTCAAGGAAGACAAGGGACTATATGCAAATTACCATCCTTTGACGACCCTGTCGCTGGCCATCAACTATCATATTTCGAAAGAAGATCCGTTCGGATATCACTTCACGAACCTCCTTTTACACCTGCTGAACACCTTGCTGGTTTTTATTTTCATTTACCTGCTTACAAAAAAAAATCTGCTCATCGCAGGAGTCTCTTCACTGCTTTTTGGACTGAGTCCCGTACATGTTGAATCTGTTGCCTGGATTTCGGAAAGAAAAGATGTGCTGTATGCTTTTTTCTTCCTTGCTTCGCTGATATCCTACCAGCATTTTTTTAAAAAACAGGATTGGAAATTTTACATCCTGTCCATCCTGCTGTTTCTTTGCTCCTTGTTGTCAAAGGCTATGGCTGCAAGTCTTCCGCTGGTCCTGATTTTAATTGATTACCTGGAAAAAAGAAGATGGAGCTGGAAATTTCTCACAGATAAAATTCCATTTTTCCTCCTTGCCATTCTTCTTGGCATTTATGCGATCACCATCCAGGCAGAAGGCAACGCCATGGGAGCTGTCACATTCCCGCTTGGCATGCGCATTTTTCATGCCTGTTACGGATTTTCAGCTTATATTCTCAAGATATTGATACCGACCGGTTTGTCCGCATTTTATCCATACCCCTATCCGCTGATCAACTCCGCATGGGTTACCAATGATACACCTGCGATATTTTACCTGACATTCATCCTGACGGTTGCCATTTTCTGCTTTTCAATCTATTGCATCATATCAAACCGAAAAAACCTGGAAATACCGGGTTTCGGATTATTGTTCTATGCGGTGACCATTGCCCTGGTACTTCAATTTCTCCCGGTCGGCAGAGCGATCATGGCCGACCGGTATGCCTATATTCCCTCCATCGGTATTTTTTCTCACGCGGGAACAGACCACGGTATGGAAAAATGATGAAACCTTGTGGAATCATGTAATCGGGCTTTACCCATCGGATAATCGGGTTGTGCTCGCTTATTCCAACCGGGCCGAATTCTTCCAGCAGGAAGGCAAGCCCCGTGAAGCGCTGAATGATCTGCTGATGGTTGTGCAGTGGAATCAAAACAACGACAACGCATTGGAAAAGATCGGGAAGATTTATGGCAAAGATTTGCATGACATGGCAAACTCCTTCAAATATTTTCAGCAGGCGCTTCAGGCCAATCCGCAGAATCTTGAAGTGATCAAAGACCTTGTGACCGTTTACGGGATGCAGGGGGATTTTAAAAAATCGCTTGAATATTCTTTCAGGGGATTGGAAATTAAAAAGGATGATGCATTTCTGCTCTACAATGTCGGCGTCAACTACAACTATCTCGGCCAGGTGGATTTGGGGAAGGATTATATGAATAAGGCATTTGAGATTGATCCATCTTTGAAAGGCAAATGATCCCATTTCAGCTCTGATGGAGCTGATTCCGGCAAAGGTTCATGATCTGAGGGAAGGGATAAAACCAGGTTTAAAAAGCCTGACAATTTTCAGGGACAGGTCAAGGAACAGGGTTGACGAATGGGCATTGCGCTCAATATGAAAAATGGCATCGTTGAGCAGGGTGTTAAACTCGTTTAGATTGCCGGCGGTTATAAAAGGGGAAAAATCGTGGATGAATTTCAGCTCCTCTCCGTCGATATCTTCCGGGATCCGGCCGAGATAATTCCTGTAAGCGCAAAAACCAATGGTTTTAAGGGAATAGATCAGGAAGCTTTTTTGCTTTTCTCTTCCCATTTTTACAATATCTGCCGAAAATTTAATCAGTTCAACTATTTTTGCGCCATAGCACGATCTCATCCACTGCCTGAAAACCGAAAAATGGATCGATTCATCTTCATTTTTAACATGATGGGAGGTGAGTGATGCCGGAATTTTCACCATCAGGGTGCGAGAGAGAATTGTTTTGATGATCTGATCAGGTTCTTCAGAGAGCAGGATGAAGAGGGTTTTATCAGGAGGTTCTTCAAGTATTTTTAAAATTTTCGGCGCAGCTGCATAGTAAAGTTTTTCCACCATCCATATAATCATCACCTTATAATCTGATTCATAACTTTTGTAGCTAAGCGTGGTGATTATCTCATTGCAATCGTAGGCATTGATGATTCCCTGTTTGTTTTCGATACCAATTGCAGCGTACCAGTTTTGAAGACCGGACTCAAAGTTGTTTTCAAGCAAAAATGTCCGCCACTCCTCAATAAAATGCTTGCTTTGCGGTTTGGAGCTGATTTTTTTTGTGGTCGCTACGGGATAGATGAAATGCAGATCGGGGTGGACAAGCTTTTGGTATTTCACGCAGGAAGGGCAGATCCCGCAGGAATCGGGCAGCCTGTCATCGGTTTCGCCCTCTGTCAGGGTATCACCTGGAATACCTTGTTTATTGGTACAGTTGATGAACTGGGCATAGGCAATGGCCAGCGCCAGTTTGCTGCTGTCTTCAGGCCCGAAGAACAACTGGGCATGGCTTACCCGCTGATCCAGAACCGTCCGGATCAACTTGGTTTTTATTTGCTGGTTTCCTGATATTTCGCTGAATTTCATATGCACATATTCATCCACCCTTCTGCCACTTCGGGAGGTTGATTATTTTTGCAAATTTACCCGATTTTATCAATTCAGCGAATCGGATCTGGTAAGAATTTGAGACGAACCTGGTTCATTGCCAGAAAATCTCCGGAAGGGAAGACAGGCTGGTTCGGTTTGCAGGTAATTTTACTTCATGAACGAGTGCAATGGAACGAACCGGGTATTTCAGGGTTCTTTTTCTTTTACCGGTGAAACTGATGCATGAATCAATTTCGATCTTTTTGAAACGGAGCAGGGGTGCCATCATGATTTTTATTGCTTAATCAGGTTTGGCATGAAAAGGTGGAACACAAACAGAGAAAAGTTATCAACAAATTGTGAAAGGAGTATAAATTTGTCAATGTAAAAACTTCCTTGAACAATGAAGAAACCAGGGTCTTGATTACAAGGTATATTTTAGCACTCCAAATTGTTTAAGCACAGTTAATTCTAAACCAATAGAAAATGAAGGAGAAATTATTCGCTGCATGGCTGTTCCTGATGATTCTGAACCCAATCACATCCGCTTATGCGCAAACAACCAATGTGAAGGGTACGGTAATTTCGAAAGATGACAACCAGACAATCCCCGGAGTCAATGTTCTGGTGAAAGGAACTACACATGGTGTTGTAACAGACATTGATGGAAGGTATGCTATCCAGGCTGAAAAAAAAGATGTCCTGGTATATTCCTTTATTGGTTTTCAACCACAGGAAATTATAGTCGGGGAGCAAAAGGAGATCAACATTGTGCTTGAACCTGTAACGACCAACCTGGATGAGGTGGTTGTGGTGGGATATGGAACCAAAAAGAAGAGCGATCTCATCGGCTCTGTTTCTTCCGTAAAAAGTACCGAATTGGTGGGGAAGCCTTCATCTGATCTCCAGGGAATGCTTCAGGGACAGGTAGCCGGTCTCACTGTATCGGTTGCAAGCGCTGCTCCCGGCGGGGAATCAAATGTGTTGCTTCGCGGTATCAACTCATTAAAGGGGGGTACCCAGCCATTGTATGTTGTTGACGGATTTCCGATATCAAATGTAAATGAAATCAATGTCAATGACATCGAAACTGTCAGCGTGCTTAAAGATGCATCCGCTCAGGCGATTTATGGCGCCCGGGCCTCGAATGGTGTCATTCTCATCACGACACGCAGGGGAGAAAACACGAAGGGTAAAATCAATGTCTCCTATGACGGATATCTTACATTTCAGAATGTGAGCACGCAACTGAAACTATTTTCTCCTGAGGAGTATATCCAGGTGCGTCGGGAAGCCTTCAGGGGCGACAATGCCTCTGCAGGGAATAACTGGATCGGCAAATATATTCCCGACAGCCTTATCTTCACGCCTGTTGAGCTGACAAACATCCAGGAGGGCAATTTTGTGGATTGGCTTGACCAGGCATTTAAAAAAAATGCGATCCTTACCAAGCATGATGTGGCTATTTCAGGTGGCAATGACCGTACAAAATATTCTGCAGCTATCGGTATTTTTTACCAGGACGGGATCAGGTTAAGTTCTGATTTTAAGCGGTATAACGCCAAACTGGCCCTGGACCAGCAGGTTTACAAATGGCTTACGGTCGGGGCTTCAGCCTATTATACCAAATCTTTCCAGAACCGGGAGACAACTACGATGACCGAATTTATCACCTTTTCTCCCATTGCGCAGTTGTACAACCCGGATGGCAGCCTGAACCTTTATCCATTGGGCGATTTCAAATCAGTGAATCCATTATGGTGGGAGAATACACGAACCTCAACCTACGATGGCGATCGCGGCATTTACAACGGATATCTCGATTTCACTCCTGTATTTGCACCAGGGTTAAAATATCGCCTGACAGGAAGTTACGACAGAAGTTTTCGTCAGGCCGGAGAATTCAGGTCACTGAGCGACCCGAGCAATTACCTGGGCAAAGGTTATATCAACATCACAGACCTTGTTATCTGGAACTACAATTTGGAAAACATCCTCTCGTACGAATCAAAACTTTTCAAGACACACCGGTATGATGTTACGCTGATGCAGAGCATTTACAGGCGTAATGAGACATCGACCTCCAGCATTGCCAATGACCTTGGAAATGATTTCTTCGGCATCAACAGCCTGGGTTCGGCACTCGAAGCCGGTGTGGCGCGCTATGAAACAGACCGCAGCATGGTTTCATTCATGGGCCGTATCAATTATATTATTGAGGACAAGTACCTTTTCAACTTCACCATCCGTGCTGATGGATCCTCCGTTTTCGGGGCCAACAACAAATGGGGGTATTTCCCGTCGGGCGCTTTTTCCTGGAACATGCAAAATGAGAAGTTCATGAAGAAGGTCTCCTGGATCTCAGAGTCG
>JAPLDG010000340.1:0-635 GCA_026391845.1 Bacteroidota bacterium
ACCGTTTTTCAATGATACGCAGTGTGTCGGAATTGGCATAAGGCGCCTTGATCCGAAGGTCGATGCTGGGCAGCAAAGGATTATACCCCAGAAAACCGATAAAATCCTCGCCAAGTTCTGTTTTCAGTTTTTCGGCAGCCCGTTCACGGGGGATGTATTCGCTTGATTTTACATAGTACCTGCCATCCAGGGTTTTCTTTAGTTGCAGGATACCGGCTTCGTTCACCCCTTCGCGGATCAGGATCGAAAATCCGATGTTCTCCCTCACATAGTCCGATAATATCCTGGCATGGAGGATAATCAGCCCCAGCAGCCCCATCAGGAAGAGTACGAGTGTTATGCTGATGATGGTTGTAATCTGAGATGTGGCAATCCTGCGCCGGTAATAACGTTCTTCGTGCTGGCTCATGAGGGGTTGGAAATTCGGGCTAAAATTACTTAAATTTTGCTATTGCTTTTTCTTTTTCTCCTTTTTCTCCTTTTTCTCCTCCCTCTTCTCTTTCTTCTCTTTTTGCTTCTCTTCCTGCACTTCCTGTTTTTCCTCCTTCATGATCTCCTTTTGAGCCTTTGAGTTGAATCCCATCGTAGATTTCAACCCGCTCAGGGCGCTTTTCCATAAGAAATTGATGATCCCC
>JAPLDG010000340.1:669-8826 GCA_026391845.1 Bacteroidota bacterium
CTTGTCCCTTTTAAAATAGACGATGCCGGTTTTCATCTTTCCCGACTTTGCCGGGTTATTGTTGTTGACGATCAGATCATTGGCAGCAAAGTTGATAACTCCGGTTTTTATTTTAGTCCAGGTGGTTTGTTTTTTATCGAGTACCTCAACCGATAAATCGTTGTAGTAGAACAGCAGTTTCCCTTTGGCATCATCGTCATTGGCATATACGATCGGAACCAGAAGCTGCTTGATTTTCCCGCCGACGACCCTTGCAGGCAACAGGTTTGAGAGCATGGGGTTGATCTCAATCAGGTCAACAGGTCCCACGTTTGCTGAAAAAGTAAATGAGTTTCGTTTATCGCCGAAATTGAAGCGGATGGTTGCATCCAGCTTGCCTTTGCCCATGAGCCAGGCAGTTCCTTTTAAGGTGGAGACCAGACCGGCATTCAGCAATATCGAGTCGTTGGTAAGCCCGGTGAAAGTTGCGCTCAGTTTATCGAAGAAAATGGTTCCGGGTACCTCTCCTGTCTGCTCGGCATAAGCGGCCTTACCACCTTTCAGCATCACGGTATCGATACGGAGGTATGTTTTGAGTTTCCGGATTCCATCCTGTGGCATGGGTGGCTTAAATCCCGGCCTTGGTGCAATGCGTTTGTCGCGATAGTCATCGAGATTTAAGGTGTCAATTTCAAGCAGTCCGGCATGTAATTTTCCTTCAAATAAAAGTTTGCGCAGATCAAAACGCTGAAAACGGAGGTTGCTGATGCGAATGTCCATCCAGTCAGTCTGATAACCGAGTTTACGGGTATAATCGTGCTTGTTGAACAGAGGCTCCAGGTGAAAATCTTTGATATAAACTTCCGAGGATCCCGAAGAAAGGCCAATTTCGCCGAAGGAAATTTTATTCATTCCGTTTTTCAAAGGCATACTGTATGCCCCGAGTTTTATGCTGATATCGTCGGCATTGAATAATCTTTTCTTTCCCTGGTGGGTAGAATCGACAAGAATATGTTTGATAAAAATGTTGCAGGATGGAAAGGAATTCCGGGTGATGGAATCGTGGCTGCAATCGACGAAATCAAGTTTTGCATTTTCAATGATGAACTCCATCACTTCGATGGAGGTTAATCCTTTGGGCAAAGGAATGGATGTCATTTTTTCTTTATGTTTTTCCCCGCTGGTATGTGGAGCCATCTTCATGCGAAAAACGGTGACTTCGGGTCCCACGAAAAGGATTCGTTTCATTTCAATCCTCCTGTTCATAAGCGCATCCATCACATCGAAACCCCTGATCCGAAACTTGTCGATGGTCAGCCGGATCAACAAAGGAGCAAGTGTGTCGGTCTTTGCATGGGCCCGGTAAAAGGCGGTATCGGGCAGAAGGGAAAACCGGTCGACGGTGAAGTTCCCGGCCAAAAGGTTCACATATAGACTCCCGATTTCAACCTTGTACAGGCCTTTGCTTTGCCGGCTGATTGTTTCTGTAACATATGTGCGAAGAATCTTTGCATAATAAAAATAGCCAATGGCAAAGAAAACACCTGTCAGAAGGATCACCACAGCAAGTGTCCATAGGATGATTTTACGAATTGTCTTGAATTTCATCGGTTTATGGTTTTAGTCTGTTTTTTATCTTTTTTTGTGTTTTGGAATTTATACCCACACTTGATTTGATTCCGCTCAGTGTACTTTTCCATACGAAGTTAAAAAAACCCTTGGATGTATCGCGTTCGAAATAAATAATACCTGATTTCATTTTGCCGTCCTGGTTCGGGTTACCGCCGGCCAGATAGAGGTTGGCCACCCCGGTCAGCAACCATGGCTCCAGATAATTCCATGTTCCGGGCCGGGTCTGGTGAAGCCGGATGGCAAGATCGCTATAACGGAAGTTAAGCAGTCCGAAGGCATTCGATTTGTTGCCGTTGAGCTGAATGATTTCGGTCATGCCTGCCGTTCCGCTTTTGATGGATGCCGGCACCAGTTTTGAAAGCATGGGATTGATGGCGGTCAGGTCCAGTTTGCCGATGGTGGCATGTACGGTAAATGAGTCCCTTGGATGACCGGTCAGGAAAGTAAACCACGCCTCCGTAGGTGCAATGCCCATTAGCCGGAAACTGCCATGGAGCTTGATGTCGCCGGAATTCCCCGGCGGGGTTTCGAATCCTGTGAGGGTGGCATTCATCCGGTCAAAAAATATCCGGCCGGGTTCATCACCCGACTGCTCTTCATAGGAAACGAATCCGTTTGATAAAGAGATGGTATCGATGCTAACCGGGAATTTGATTCCTGAAACCATCTGAGCGGGCATCAGCGGGCGCTGCCAGGCGGGAAAAGGTACCCGCTTGTCGAGATAATCTTCAAATGTCACACCCTCCAGGCTCACCCTGGACGCATTCAACCTGCGGTCGCTTACCAGTGTGCGTAAATCAATTTGCGAAATATTTATCCGTGGAACTGTCAGCACGATCCGGTCTTTCTGATAGCCTGTTTTTTTAGAGAAATCCGTTTTGCTGAAATTCGGGACAACTGTCACCGAATCGATAAATGCACTCGCCAATCCGGTAGATAAGCCAAACCGGCTAAACCGATACGTGTACATGCTGTCGGAGGAAGCCCGCGAGAAGCCCGGAGCCTCCAGCGCAATGTCATCCGCATTGAACAGCGGGGTTCCTGCAGGGTTTGACCGGGTGGCCGAATCGCGACCACGAACGGGTTTTCCCGGGACTGTGAATGTTCAGCCCAACGTTTGCGCCTGAGATTGAGATCTTCCGAATGGCACAGGTTTTCATGAACAACGGAAGCCTGATGAAAGCAGCGGGGTCAAAGCGGACGGTTCCGGCTTCCTTTTTTTCAGCCTGTTGCACCTCAACGGAAACCGACGGATGATCAACCTGTAAACCCTCCAGCAGCCATTGGTTGTCAAATATCGCCCGGTCGAAATAAAATCCATTGAAGGTGATTTTGGGAATGGTGATGGTCACCTTTTTTTTTCTTTCAGGCGTTTCGCCCCGGGATTTCTCCGGGCCTCCAGTGCATAGGCGCTGTCGGCGATCACAGCCCGCAGCGGGAACACCTTAAGCTGAAGCGAATCGAATTTGAGCAATCCATCGTGCATCCCCCTTGAAGGAATGTGTACCATGGCATTCACTAAGGTAAAATCGATGTCTTTCAGGGAGAAATAGGATGCCTTGCGGTCTCCTTCCCCGTCGTAGGAAAAGGTCCCTTTCCGAACCAGGCACTGGCCGATTTCAAAGGTTTGAATCAATTTATTTGTTTTCAGGAGCTGGGTCTCTTCGGGAGGCCCGGCCGGCCGCAAACTGTTGTTTGTCTTTAAAAGGAGCGATGGCTGATCAAGCACAATCAGGTTGGCCTTGAGAATTTTTTCAAGGAAAAGCTTTTTATGATTCAGCCCGGTAAGATGAAGGTTGCGCAGGGAGAACTCAATGGTGTGCGTTTGTCTTCGTTTTACGCGTGAATTGAATATCATCGGGCCGGCCGATTGATATATCTGAATGTTGTCAGCTTCGATCAGCGAGTCGCTGGTGGTGATCTGAACCCTGTCGGCCTGCAGATACTTCAGGCTGTCGGGCGAAACTACTGAAACAGATTGAAGGCTGAGGTTGAAGTCCCGGCTGTAAAAGTAACCCTGTTCATTCATTCCATGCACCGAGTCAATGAGAAACTGTTGCATGTCAAGGTCAAAACTACTCGTTGCCAGAGGCATCTCCCGCCCGTTTTGCTGCACGCTGAATTTAACAAGACCATGTGCCAGGTTGATCTCTTTTCCCCGGATGACCCACAGATACTTCTTTAACAGATCGTAAACCACTTCGTCATTCTCTGTTTCGAAAAAATCTTCGGGTTTTTTAAACCGTGGATCTGCTTTTTTGGGCGCCTGAAAGCGTGTGTACATCACCTCGGGCTCCAGGATGATCAGCCGGTCGAAGTCAAGAATTCTCCTGTTGAATATTTTTTTCAGGTCTATCCCGGTGAAGGTGAGCCGGGGCAGGTTGACCAGCATTGTATTGTGGCTGCCGGCCTGCAGGAGCTGGTTTTTTTTACGGTCGGGAAAAATGCTGGCTTCATTGACCTCAATGAATGATTTCCGGGTTGAAAAAATAACGGAGGAGGCATTCACACAATGAATGCCGTCGCGTAAATAGAGCGAAATCCGCTCCAATGACAGATCTATGTCGCGGGAATAGAAAATCCGGGATTGGTCAAGGTGCGCGAGGGAATCAAGCCGGAATCGACTCAGTTCAAGGTTGAAGGTTCCGATGCTCAGCTCAGGTCTGCGATCGTTCAGGCTTCCATAAAATTCAAATGAACCGTTTTTCAGATTCAGCGAGTCAATGGCGATAAACCGAAGTTCTTTGGCAACCACGGTGTACAATCCTGCAAGATCTATTTTTTTCTTGGTTTTCCCGGCAATGATGCTGCCCGCCGGTGGGTTGTTCCGATATACCCGGATGAAGAAATCGGCAAGGTTTACGGCTGAAATTTCTACTTTCCGGTCGATCATGGCCTTGTACAGGTTGATTCCGCTGATCGAAAATTCAGGCAGGTCGATGCGGAAAAGGTCACCGCTGTTAACTTTCCTGCTCCTGATGGATTTCAGATCAGGGATCAGGGCGACTTTTTTACCGTAAAGAATTGATTTTGTCAATGAAAAACCAATCTCCTCCGCTTTCAGCATATAAAGGCTGTCGGCGAGCTGCGATTCAAAATTGTGAACGACCAGTTCAATATCCCGGGAGTAAAAAACCCGGTCGCGGTTGTAATAACTGAACGGGTTCACGGAAACATCTTTCAGTACAGAGCTGAATTCATATTCGCCTGTTACCTGTCTGCTGGTGTTTGCCGCGAAAGAGGTAAGAAACAATCCATGGTTTATTTTTACCGTATCAATATGAAAATCGTTGAAAACACCTGATACAGCCGGATAGAGATCTTCATATACCACCTGCCACTTCGTTCGTTTGGCGGCCAGTGTGTCGGGATAGCCGACAATGCTGAGCCGGGGGCGTTCCAAGGTGAGTTGCCGGAAATTAATCCGTTTTCCTGCATAAATCTGCCGGAAATGGACCTTGTCGATGCTGAGAGATGAAAATGACAACCGGTACAATGACCTGGCAACTTTGCCCTGGGTCTTTAACAGCCGGTATTGCACGGTATCCGGGATCAGCTCAAATCCATCAACGGCAACTTTCCCGGTAAGAATGTTTACATGCAGTGTGGTAAAATCGGCATGGTAAAGTCCTTTGCTGGAAATGCGGATTTTTTCCTGAAGATAATTTCTCAGAAACCGCTCCCCGAAATAGTTGAAAGCCAGGAAAATTCCCAGAAAAGCAACCAGCAAAAGCAGCATCAGCCCCGAAAGTATAATCTTCCAGGGTCGCAGCCGGCGCTTTTTCGGTTTTATGTCGGTTTGATCTTCCTGATCGGCCATTCAGCAATTTAGTTGGTGTACCAAAAGTAAACATTTTCACGGTTCAGTCTAAATGCCTAATTTTGCCCCCTTGTTACTTTGTCACTTTGTTACTTTGTCACTTTGTCACCCTTTCTCCATTCGTCAACAACCCCAAACCAATCTCCCTATCAATGGATTACAATTTCCACAAAAACAAAAAAAAATGGCAGAAATACTGGGTCGATCACAAGACCTATAAAACAGAAACTGATCTTTCACGGCCAAAATATTACGTGCTCGACATGTTTCCTTACCCTTCCGGGGCGGGGTTGCATGTAGGCCATCCGCTGGGATACATTGCCTCCGATATCTACTCACGATACAAGCGGCTGAAGGGCCTCAACGTGCTTCATCCGATGGGGTATGACGCATACGGACTGCCTGCCGAACAGTATGCCATTCAAACCGGGACGCACCCTGCGGTGACCACCGAAAAGAATGTGGCCCGTTACCGCGAACAAATGGATAAAATCGGGTTCTGTTATGACTGGGACCGGGAGGTGAAGACCTGTGATCCAGACTACTACAAGTGGACCCAATGGACCTTCATCCAGCTTTTTCATCACTGGTACAACAACACTTCCCGGAAAGCTGAGGCAATTACCGACCTGGTCAGGGTTTTTGAATCGGAAGGTAATGCCGGCGCTGATGCCTCCATGACCCAGAACTGGTTCAAAGAGCTGGCTAAAAAAGATGCATCTTTCGGAGCAGATTGGGATGGTTGTTTTTCTGCAGATCAATGGAACTCTTTTTCTGAAAAGCAGCAGCAGGATATCCTGATGAACTACCGGCTCGCCTATCTTTCGGATGCGATGGTGAACTGGTGCCCCGAACTTGGAACCGTGCTGGCAAACGATGAAATCGCCAATGGTTTTTCGGTACGCGGCAACCACCCGGTCGAGCGCAAACTGATGCGCCAGTGGTTCCTGCGCATCACTGCCTATGCACAACGTCTGCTCGACGGGCTTGATTCCGTCGATTTTTCCGACTCGCTCATTGAGATGCAGCGCAACTGGATAGGCCGGTCGGAAGGTGCGGAGATCCGGTTTCCAATAAAGGATCAGGATGTAAGTCTCAGCATCTTTACCACCCGTCCGGATACCATCTTCGGGTCAACTTTCATGGTGCTGGCCCCCGAACATGAGTTGATCGGCCAGATCACCACCCCCGACCGCAAAGAGGCTGTTGCAAAGTATCTGCACATGGCCAAAAACCGCTCTGAACGGGAGCGGATGGCCGAGGTGAAAAATGTGACTGGTGAATTTACCGGCGCCTTCTGTCTCAACCCGTTCAACGGAACCCCGATCCCGATCTGGGTGGCCGACTACGTGCTGGCAGGATATGGAACCGGCGCCATCATGGCTGTTCCGGCTCATGACAGCCGCGATTACGATTTTGCAAAACATTTCGGACTTCCGGTGGTGGAGGTGGTTGCAGGCGGCGATATTTCCCAGGGATCGTATGATGCCAAAGATGGAATGCTGATCAACTCTGATTTTATCAATGGAATGCAGGTGAAAGCGGCAATCAGCGCGGTGATTCACAAAGTAAATGAAATGGGAATCGGCATGGGTACGGTCAATTTCCGCCTCCGAGATGCCATCTTCAGCAGGCAGCGTTACTGGGGAGAGCCATTCCCCGTCTATTTCAAGGATGGAATTGCCCATACACTCGATGAAAGTGAACTGCCGCTCCGGCTGCCAGAAGTGGATGCCTATTTACCTACCGAAACAGGCGAACCTCCATTGGCCCGTGCAAAAAACTGGACAACCAAAGAGGGATATCCGCTCGAAACCAATACCATGCCCGGCTTTGCTGGCTCCAGCGGCTACTACCTCCGCTATATGGACCCGCGCAACGACCAGGAATATTTCTCTAAAGAAGCGGTGAATTACTGGCAGGATGTGGATCTTTATATTGGCGGCGATGAACACGCCACCGGTCACCTTATCTATTCCCGCTTCTGGAATAAGTTCCTTTTTGATATTGGAAAATCGGTCAAAGAGGAGCCATATAAAAAACTGATCAACCAGGGAAAAATCCAGGGACGATCGAGTCTGGCATACCGCATCAGAGGAACCAATACCTTTGTTTCGGCAAAACTGAAGGATCAGTACGATACGAGTGAAATGCATGTCGATGTGAGCATGGTTGACAACGACATTCTCGACACGGAAGCGTTTTGCCGCTGGCGTCCCGACCTTGCTTCATCTGAGTTTATTCTCGAGGATGGCAAATATCAATGCGGGTATGCGGTAGAGAAAATGTCGAAATCGCTCTACAATGTGGTCAATCCCGATTATCTGATTGAAAAATACGGAGCCGATACCTTCCGCCTGTACGAAATGTTCCTGGGTCCTTTGGAGCAATCGAAGCCCTGGGATACCAACGGCATTGAAGGAGTGTTCCGCTTCATCCGCAAGTTCTGGCGGCTTTACCACGACGAGCAGAATAATTTCCGAGTTACCGGTGAGGCATCCGAAGCAGCAGAATTGCGTGTGCTGCATAAAACCATCAAAAAGATTCAGGAAGATATCGAAAGGCTTTCATTCAATACGGCGGTAAGTTCGTTTATGATCTGTGTGAACGAACTCACCGAATTGAAATGCCATAAACGGGCTATTCTGAGCGACCTGGTTGTCCTGATTGCATCCTATGCCCCGCACATTGCCGAAGAACTCCGGAGTTTACTTGGAAATACAAGG
>JAPLDG010000340.1:8837-47528 GCA_026391845.1 Bacteroidota bacterium
TGGCTATTTTTCCACAATTCAATCCGGAATACCTGGTTGAAAATACCTTTGAATATCCGGTTTCATTCAATGGAAAGACCCGGTTTAAAATGGTCCTGCCAACCAACCTGACAGTTGCTGAAATTGAAAAGGCTGCGCTGGAGTCTCCTGAATCTGACAAATGGCTTCTGGGGAAACCGCCGAAAAAAGTGATCATCGTGCCAAACAAGATCATCAACCTGGTGATCTGATCCAGGGAATAAAAAGGTTTTTTAAGGATTATCCATCAACCAGTACTCGAGTTTTGAAAATAATTCATCGGGGCTAATGGGTTTGGAAAGGTAATCGTTCATTCCGGCGGTCAGGCAATCTTCCCTGTCGCCTTTCATGGCGTTGGCTGTCATGGCAATGATGATTGTTTTATCCATTTTTAATTCTTCCCTGATATAGCGTGTCGCCGATAAACCATCCATCTTCGGCATTTGTACGTCCATCAATACCAGGCTGTAATCTGTTTTCTGCATGGCTGTAACAGCCTCTTCACCATCATTTGCCACATCAACGGCAATGTTTGTTTTTTTTATCAAAGCCATGGTCAGCCGTTGGTTGATCAAATTGTCTTCGGCAAGCAGAATTCTGGTCGAAACCGGCAAAGAATTTAACCTGGATAAATTGGAATGCTGCTTTTCCTCTTTTTTCCCAACCTTCCATTCAGGGACTCCCAGTAAATTGATGATGGACTGGAATAAAACCGACTGTTTGGCTGGTTTGGTGATATAGGCAATATTGCCAAGTTGCATAAACATCTTTTTTTCGCCCCATGCCCCCACCGAAGTGAGGACAATGGCAGGAACCTGACGGCTCTTGCGCACCTCCTTCAGGAATTCATAACCATTTATTTCAGGCATCAGGTAATCGGAGATGATTAAATTGTAGGGTTCATTTACATCCGATTGAATTGCCTGTAAAGCTTCCCGCGCAGTTTCAAAAATATCTGTTACGAAGCCATAGCTTTTCAGGATTTCACTCAAAATAATACGGTTGGTTTTGTTATCGTCAACAGCCAGGATTTTCAGACCCTGAATTTTTTCAGGCATCTTTAAAACAAAGGCATCGCTTTTTTCAGAAGGTTTCATCCTCACCGTGAAAAAGAAAGCGCTTCCGCTTCCTACCGTGCTTTTTACCCATATTTCACCATTCATCAGTTTAACCAGGTTCTTGCAAATGGTCAGACCCAGTCCGGTGCCGCCAAATTTACGGGTTGTAGAAGTGTCGGCCTGAGAGAAGCTCTCAAAGATGGCGTTTTGTCTTCCTTCCGGGATTCCGATACCCGTGTCGGATACCGAAAACAGCAGTTCCAGTTCGTCATTTCTTAATGGTTTGCCGGATGCAGGGCTGCCGGAGTTATTGCTGACAGTGATGGTAATTTCCCCTTTGTCGGTAAACTTAAGGGCGTTGCTAACAAGATTGATAACTACCTGCCGCAACCTCATTGGGTCGCCAACCAGGAACAAGGGGACGTCGTTTTTGATTAAAACATTTAATTCCAGTCCTTTGCTTTCAACCTTCTGGATTACAACATCAGAAACGCCTTCAATAATTTCGTGCAGGTTGTAGTCAATTTCTTCCAGTTCCAGTTGCCCTGCTTCGATTTTTGAAAAGTCAAGAATGTCGTTCAGTAAACTCAGCAATACATCGGCGCTGTCTTTGGCCATCTTCAGAAACTGGTACTGGTCTGAATTCAATTCTGTTGTTAAAACAAGATCGAGCATGCCCAGAATCCCATTCATGGGAGTGCGGATCTCATGGCTCATATTTGCCAGAAATTCACTTTTAGCGCGATTGGCTTGTTCGGCCTCCAATTTAGCTTTTTCAATCGCTGCTGCAGTGTCTTGAAGCTCACGGTTCAGGGCGACCACTCCCCGGTTGGTCTCTTCCAGTTCATGGTTGATGGCCTCAATCTGATTATTCCGTTCCTGGATCTGTTTCAGCAGAAAAATAAGTTCGTTATTTTGTGCGTGGATGGTGTCGACCATGCTGGCATCGCCACGCTCGATCGTTTTTTGAAAAGCCTGCTGGATTTCGGTCAGCCGTTCCTTCTCATGCCGGACAGAGAATCGGGGGAGCCATTTGGCCGTTGTGATGGTGGTCCCCATCCCGGCCTTAGACAGGATGTCAAAATCATCCATTAAACGCTGCGAGCCCATCAGCCCGACCCCCATGCCGGTTTTCGACTTAAAGTTCCCGGATTCAATCTCATCCAGTTCACGGATACCTGGTCCATGATCCGTAAAAACGATCACAACGCCATCGGATGCATCGGTTCTGACCGCAATTGAATAGGTCACTTTACCACCCTGTGCATGTTCGATGATATTGCGTGATAATTCCGACACCGCGGTGCCAATCCGGATACAGGTTGTCTTATCAAACTGCAATTCACTGGCCAGCAGGGAAGCCAGGTTTCGTGACCGAACCACATCTGATTCGAACTGAACCTGAATTTCACCGATTTTAAATAACGTAGCGGATGATAAGAACGGTAGCGTCATCGTTCGGTCTTGAAAAGTGAGTTAAAATATTTTGTGCGATTTTCTGGGTGTTTTCAGTCCAGTCAATTTCATCGAATTTCCACCGTGAAGTGATCCCGTCAGAAAACATGCAAATGATGTCTCCCGGCTTGAAATTAAAATCAAAAACCCTTGGCGTACGCATATTATGCCCCATGATGCCTCCAAAAGACAAGAAGTTTTTCTTCCCTTCAGGCGTAAACAGGAACCCTTCGATGTTCCCGATCCCGGAAAAAGAAATTTTTTGGATTTCCGTATCAATTCGCAACAATCCAATGGTTGAACCGCGTGTACCCTGAAGCGCGTTGTGGACATGCTGCATGAGTGCGCTCACCGGCTGTTCCGATTTCAGGATAATTTGTCCGCGTGCAAGCTGAGATGCCAGATTGGCTTCGCTGCCGTGGCCCAAGCCATCGATCACTGCTGCGACCGACAAATGAGGCCCCAGGTGGGTCACAAGATAACTGTCGCCATTGAGCAACTCCCCGGGTTTGCAGCGTGAAGCAGCGCCAATTTCAAGATTTTTGTTTGTGCCCATCCAATATTTGTTCGGTAAATATTTGATGGTCCGAATACAGTTTTGAAATGTCGGGTTATCCGAAAAAAAGGTGTCCCTGAAACTGCCGGTAAGTAGCGGATTGATTTCCATCTCATCCGAAAACCGGCGGATGGTTCCCAAACCAATTCCGAGAGAATCTTTTCCCGGGTAGCCGTCTTTCAACACCTTTTTAAAATCGCTGATTCCATTTCCCGAATCACAGCACCAGATTTCCATGGCATGGTGATTTTGTTCATCACAAAACTGGCAGATGACCAGCTTCCCCTTGCCACCTCCATGCTTAATAACATTCGTAACCAACTCGGTAACCATAATGGCAACCTCTCCGGTTTTTACCTCATCAAATCCCATCTGTGAAGCTAGGCTTACAGCTTTTCTGCGACAAACACCCACATCAGATTCATTGTCAATTTGCAGGCTGAGAATATTTTGGCGGGCTACTTCCATTTCATCATTCGCACGGTGGTGCCTTCCTTTAATTTTGATTGGATTTCAAACCGGTCCACCAGACGTTTGGCGCCAGGTAAACCGTACCCCATTCCCTGGCCCGAAGTATAACCATCGGTCATGGCCAGTTCAATATCTTCGATCCCAGGTCCCTGATCTGTGCATGTAACGATCAGCGCATGGTGATTTTCAACTTCGCCCCGTTCAATCAGCACCTCTCCGCCACCGGCATAATTGTACATGTTGCGGAATAACTCGCTGACGGCAGTGGTGATACGGGTTTGATCCACAATGCCCATGCCCATGTCCTTGGCGTATTGCCTGATGGTTTGTCTTACGGTAACGATGTCGTACTCAGTATCAATTTTAAATTTACCAAGCAAATCACAATGGGCTTTGTAAGTAAATTCCAACATCAAAAAAGGATATTAAAAGGAATCTGTTTTCCGGCTATTCAGCCTTCTTTCGAGCATCTCCATGCCTTTTTCCATATTGAGTGCAGTATCCACACCGGGCATTTCAAGGCCAAGTTCAACCAGGGTAATGGCTACTGCGGGCTGCATGCCGACAATTACCACAGAGGTATCCATGATCGCAGCCATGGAAGCCATTCCGGAAAGCATCCGGCCAATAAACGAATCGACCATTTCGAGCACCGAAATATCAATTAAAACCCCTTTGGCCCTGGTTTTTGCAATCTCTTCAAGGATTTGTGACTGCAACTGAATGGCCAGCTTATCGTGCATATCCACCTGAATGGGAACAATCAGATAGTCGTGGATTTTGATGATTGGTATTCTTTTTTCGTGTAGGTTCATGGCCGTCTAATCTGTTTTTTCATTTGGCAATGCCAAATTACCAAGTGCCCTGACCTCGTCGGCGCGTTTATTCTGTTTCATGGCAAAAATCATCGCATCCTGCAAGGTGGCTTTTGTGCGGATGGCCGACAAATCAATTCCCAGATGCACGATGGTTTGGGCGATGGCCGGACTTATTCCGGAGATGATGCATTCAGCGCCCAGCAGGCGGGCAGCCGTAACCGTTTTTAACAGGTGGTTGGCAACCTGGGTATCCACGGTCGGAACACCAGTAATGTCCAGAATGGAGATGGTGCAACCGGTTTCCACGATTTTCTGCAGAAGATTTTCCATCATCACCTGGGTGCGCTGGCTGTCTAAGGTGCCAATGACAGGGAGGATCAAAATATTGTCCCATACTTTACTGACGGGACTCGACAATTCAAGTAAATCTTCCTGCTGTTGCAAAATGGTTTTTTGCTGGTCCTGGATCTTCGATAATTTGTTTTCCAGCTCTTTCTGCATGTTTTCGCGTTGTCGTAATTCATCTGTCAGGTCATTGATCAGCAAATCAATCGCAGCTTCAATGCCGCTGAAATCATCTTCAATCTCTGAGTTGATACGGGCATCCATATCACCGGAAGCTACCGAGGCAAGGATGTCCTCAATCCTGTCTATCCGTTCTTTCGTGTTTTTAATATTCAATATTTCTTTCATACCTGTTTTCTCCTTTTTTCAATCCATTTAATCGCTGCATTAAAATCTTTAAAAAAGTCTGATTCGGCCTTTAACGATCCGAGTTTCATCAACACCTTTGCGATCATGCGAGCTGCGGCGTTTGCGCCCACATAGGCAACATCCGTAATTCCTGCCTGATTCAGCATCTTATTAGATACAGAGCGTGTTTCGCGGCTTTCCATATTGCCGAATTCAAACAGGTCAACAACCATTTGGCGATAAGGTTTACCTTCAAGCAGCTCGATGCATTTTTTGCCATGATAAATTGTTTCTTCCGTGGTATACTCTCCAATAATTTTCATTTGGACCAGCTGATGTTCTTCATCATACCAGATTTTGTGTTCCATGCTTTTAGCGTTTATATTATGACTTTTTGCTTGTAAAGATAGGGCTTTTCAAAGAAAAAGCAAGAAGTATATTTGCCGGTTTGAAAATTAATCACACTCCGATTCCGGCACAATCTTTGTAAATCTCCCGCCTTTTGCTAATATTGTATCTGATTTACCCGAACCAACTCTTTCCCTATGAAAATCAATCGTTCATTTCCCTTTCTTGCCATGTTCCTGATAATGATTTCTGTCTTTGGAAATCCACAAAATCCACAAAAACCACAGAACCGTCAAAGCGCCCGGCCTGCCAATTCGCCGGGTGGCGATTTCACAATATCCTGGAAGCAGGTCGATTCCCTCACCAATCTTGGCCAGCCGAAATCAGCGCTGGCGATTGTCGATAAAATATACGCACAGGCCAAAACCGGGAAAAATGATCCGCAGGTGATCAAGGCCATCATGTATGGCATTCGCCTGAAAGCCGACTTTCAGGAGAACTTCATGGCACTTGCAATAGCGGACCTGCAAAAAGAGATATCTGCATCATCGCAACCGGTGAAGCAAATGCTGCAATCCATTCTTGCTGAAGTTTACCTGAAATATTACCAGAACAACCAGTTCCGTTTTCGCAACCGTACACAGGTTCAGGCAAGCCTCCCCGACAGCCTTGAAACCTGGGATCTGGCTTCGATCTCAGGGGCGATCACTAAAAACTACCTCCTGTCGCTTGATAACCCCGACTCCCTGAAACGAATTCCCATCACGCAATTTGATGCCATCCTCGACCAGGAGGTCTTTGGTGAAGGCAAGCGCGATGTCCGGGCATCCGAAGCAGCCAGATTTACCCCCACCCTGTATGATTTTCTGGCAGGCCGGGCGCTTGACTATTTCACCTCCGCCGATGCCGGCCGGCAGGCGCAGCATTTCGAAGTCGATCAGCCGTGGTATTTCGCACAATCGTTCAACTTCACCATGAACAGAATGATGATCCCGGCCGATCCTTCCGCTTCGGCAAGTTATGCATTGCGCATTTTTCGCGACCTTGCCAATTTTCATCTGAAGGATAAAGATCCCCGCGCCCTGATCGACATCGAACTGAAGCGGTTTGCTTTTGTGCACGAAAACTATACGCTTCCGGGCAAAGACAGCCTGTACCTGGATGCGCTCCGTCAATTTGAACAAGCAGAGATCGGGTCCCCCTGGAGTTCTTTGGTATCATATGCCCTCGCCGTATTTCTCAATGGTCAGGGACAGTTGTATGTGCCTTTGGCCTCCGGCCTGCACAAGTGGGATGTCAGATCTGCCCTCGAGGTGTGTGATCGTGCCATAAAACGTTATCCCGATTCGGAAGGATCGAAAAATTGTAAAATTCTGGCAACTTCCGTCAGGGAACCTGGCCTCCAGATTACAACCGAATCGGCTGTTCCGACCAATAAACCTTCACTGGGGCTCATCGGGGTGAAAAATATAAAACAGCTGTTTTTCCGCCTGGTAAGGACCGATCCGGAAACCTATTCAGAAAAATCCGGGATGTACGATCATGAAATGTACTTCAAATTTCTGACGGACCTTCCCTTTGCAAAGTCATGGTCACAGAATTTTCCGGATGACGGGGATTACCAGAAACATCAGGCTGAAATACCCATTCCGGAGGTTCCGGCAGGGTTTTGGGTGTTGTTGTGCTCAGCAGGAAAGGATTTCACGGATTCAAAACAGGTTTTTGCATTTACCCCTTTTTGGTCAACACAGATCAGCTATATCAGCAAACGCAACAACGACGGAAGTTATTCCTATTTTCTGGTTGACAGGGAAACCGGCATGCCGCTTAGGAATGTTGTGGCAGAAGCCTGGGAGAAAAATTACAATTACCGGGAACGAAAATATACCACTTTAAAACTGCAGAATTACACTTCCGACGAGCAGGGATATTTTCTGATTCCGCCTTCCTCTGACAATGGTCAGAATTCGAACCGGTTTTTAAAAATCCATGATAAGGGAGACTCCCTGATAACCGATCATTTTTATCAATATCCTCTTTACAAAGGTCAGGTGCAGACGATCGTTCAAACCCAGTTTTACACTGACCGTGCCATCTACCGGCCGGGGCAGATCGTCTATTTCAAGGGGATCATTTTAAGCAGAACCGGCGACAAGTCAGAGATCAGCGTAAACCATGCGACAAAAGTGGTTTTTACGGATGCCAACGGACAAAAAGTATCTGAACAAAGCCTTGTTTCCAATCAGTTCGGCTCGGTCAACGGATCTTTTATCGCACCCGCCGGCGTTTTGCTTGGGCAAATGACGATCTCCAACGAATCCGGGTCAACCACTATTTCCGTGGAGGAATACAAACGTCCGACTTTCGACGTATCCTGTGCGCCGCTGGAGGGAAACTACAGGTTGGGGGAAACGATCAGCCTGACGGGCAAGGCCCTCGCCTTTGCCGGAAACCCCATCGATGCTGCCCGGGTAAAATACCGTGTGACAAGAACCGCTCGTTTTCCTTACTGGGACCGGGGCTGGTGGTGGCCGATGCCTGCCTCCCCGCCGGTCGAAATTACCAATGGCACTACTACCACGGATGCCGGGGGTAATTTCACTGTTCCGTTCACGGCAATTCCCGACAACAGCATTGACAGGAAAACATGGCCGGTGTTCGATTTTTCGGTAAGCGCTGATGTTACCGATATCAACGGAGAAACACAATCCGCGGAACAGAGCGTATCCATTGGGTATAAGTCGCTGTTGATTGAAAGCAACATTCCCGAAACGATCAATTTAGCCAAAGATACCATTTTCAAAATATCAACCACCAATCTGAACGGCCGTTCTACGCCGGCAATGGTTACTATTACCCTTCAACGGCTTCACCAACCCGGTCGTGCGTTCAAACCGAGGTTGTGGGAACGGCCCGACCTGAATCTCATGACACAGGATGAGTTTCATGCTCAATTCCCGGATGATGTTTACGGGGATGAAAACAATCCCGCCACCTGGGCGAAAGAAGAGACGGTAGTTGAGAAAACGATCAACACCGCAAACGATTCCATTTTCGGTATCCTGGACCCCGTTACCCGCCTACTCCGGTCCGGGTCCTACCTGATGGTTCTCAAAGCCACTGATCCTTATGGAGAGGCAGTTGAAGTTATCAGGTATTTAACCGTGTTTTCGCCTGCATCCAAAGAGGTTCCCGTCAATGCCATCAGTTGGGTTGTGCCGTTGAAAACATCCGGGGAGCCGGGTGAGTCGGCCAGGTTTCTCATCGGATCCAGAGAAGAAAATGTCAATATGATCTACGAAATCCGGATCGATGACAGCCTGATTTCGCGGGAATATATTAAGCTCAACAACCGGGCGATGCTGGTTGAAATTCCGATTACCGAACAATACCGTGGCAATTTTTCTGTGAATTTTATGTTTGTCAGACTGAACCGGGTCTTTCAGAACAGTCTGATCGTCAGTGTTCCCCATGTCAATAAAAAACTGGGTATTTCATTTGAAACCTTCCGCAGCAAACTGGAGCCCGGCGCAAAAGAAAGCTGGAAAATTAAGATTTCCGGTCCAAACGGGAAACCTGCGGTTGCCGAATTCATGGGTGCCATGTATGACGCATCACTTGATCTGTTTCGCACAAATACATGGGCTTTCGATCTGTATCGGCGTTATTCCGGAATCATTCCCTGGGACATCAACAATGCCTTTCGCACATCTACGGCGCAGTGGATGGCATCCAATGAATCCGGCAACGCTTATTTGTTCCATCCGGGGTTAAAGTTAAACTGGTTTGGCGCCAGCTATTTTGGAGGAAACACGCGCTATTCGAGACATTATGCTGCAGGCGGAAGGGACAAAAGCAGGCAGATGGAGATGATGGATACTCCTGCAACCACGTCAGTGCTAACCTCCGGAATGGATACTCCCCCGGAGCCAGGAATGCAAAAAGTGGCAGATACAGCGGCAGTGTCGGGAAGCAAACTGCCCTCCATGAAAGCGAAGCCGGAACCGGCCATCCAGATCCGTCGTGATTTCAGGGAAACAGCATTTTTCTATCCCACCCTTGAAACCGATTCGGCAGGCAATTTGTCGCTGAAATTCACAGCGCCGGAATCGCTTACAAGCTGGAAGTTCCTGGGGTTGGCTCATGCAAAAAATCTCGATTACGCACTGGTCGAAAAGGAGCTTGTAACCCGCAAGGATCTGATGGTATTTCCAAACCCTCCCAGGTTTGTCAGGCAAGGCGACACCTTGATTTTCAGCGCTAAAATCGTCAACCTTTCCGATCACCCGCTTTCCGGCGAAGTTATCCTTGACCTGGTTGATGCCATAACCCTGCAGCCACTCAACAATTTACTCATCACCACAGAGGATCCCATGCATCAGGACCGGCATCAGCTTTTCCTTATTGATCAAGGCCAAAGTTCACTTGTCTCATGGAAGATTGCCGTTCCTTTCACTGCAAGCCTTTCCCTCCTCCAATACCGCATTACGGCGGTTTCAGGCAGTTTCAGCGATGGGGAGGAAAAAGCCATTCCTGTTCTCACGAACCGCACTCTGGTAACGGAATCGCTGCCGTTGCCCATCCGGGGAAAAGGAACAGCCTTTTTTTCATTCGACAAACTATTGAAATCGGGGATGCAGGATTCGGGCGCTGCAACCCTGAAAAATTACACACTCACCCTTGAATTTGCTTCGAACCCGGCTTGGTATGCCATACAAGCGCTGCCATCCCTGAATGAAAAGCAATATGATAATGCAGATGCCATTTTCTCCGCCTTCTGGTCAAACAGCGTTGCGGCGTTCATTGCCAACTCAAACCCGAAAATCAAAGCCGTTTTCGAATCGTGGAAAAGTCTGACTCCCGATGCATTGCAGTCGAACCTTGCTAAAAACCAGGAACTGAAATCTGCATTGCTGCAGGAAACACCCTGGGTGATGGAAGCCGCCAGTGAAACCGGGCGTAAGCAAAAGCTGGGCCTCTTTTTCGACCTCGATAACATCGGGGCCAACCTGCAGGAAAACCTGAAAAAGTTAAAAAAACTTCAAACCCCGAATGGAGGCTGGACCTGGTTTGCCGGGATGCCTGAAAACCGTTATATCACGCAAGCCATTCTCAGCGGATTGGGTCAGTTGGATCATCTTGGCATTACCAACATTCTCCAAGACCAGACTTCAAGGGAAATGGTGGTGAAGGCAATCGGTTTCCTTGACGGGGAAATTCAGAAAGATTATGAAAGCCTGAAAAAGATTCCGTCAGTTAACCTTGGAGACAACCATCTTGGGAGTAGCCAGATTCAGTATTTGTATGCCAGATCCTTTTTTACCGGCAATCCCGGATCCGGGATTCCGGAGCCAGGATCAGCTTTCAAAGAAGCATTCGGCTATTATAAAAGCCAGGCGGAAAAATACTGGTTGCAAAACGATCGCTATTTGCAGGGAATGGTTGCCCTGGCATTGAACCGCATGGGCAACAGGGATATTCCCGCCCTCATCCTGAAATCTTTTTCAGAGAAAGCGCTTCACAACAACGAAATGGGTATGTATTGGGCCAGTGAGCAGGGTTATTTCTGGTACCAGGCTCCCATTGAAACGCAGGCGCTGATGATCGAGGCCTTTGATGAAATAGCCGGGGATAAAAGCACCGTTGACGAGCTGAAAATATGGCTGTTAAAACAAAAGCAAACCCAGGACTGGCGCTATCCGAAGGCAACCCTTCAGGCTTGTTACGCGCTGTTGTTACGCGGAACAGACCTGCTTGCTGATGATCCGGATGTGAAAATTTCACTGGGAAAAGAAAAGATCAGTTCAGCCGGCCTGACCGATGTTAAAAAAGAGGCCGGGACCGGTTATTTTCAACTCTCCTGGTCGGGCAATGAAATACAGCCGGAAATGGGAAACATCACGGTTTCGAAATCAGGAGACGGAGTTGCGTGGGGAGCCGTTTACTGGCAATACTTTGAAAATCTGGATAAAATCACCCCTGCTTCAACCCCGATGAAACTGGAGAAAAAACTCTTCATTGAGCGTAACACACCCTCCGGGCCTGTCCTTGAACCTATTTCAAACTTCAAATCTCAAACTTCAAATTTCGAATTAAATCCCGGTGATAAAATCGTTGTGCGCATTGTGCTGAGTGTGGACCGGGATCTTGAGTTTGTGCACATGAAGGACATGCGGGCAAGCGGGTTGGAACCTCTTTCCCCTGCTTCATCTTCAAAAAGGGAGGGGCAGACCGGCGACGGTCTTTCCGGCTATCGTTATCAGGAAGGACTTGGCTATTACCAGAGCACGACCGACCAGGCAACAAATTTTTTCTTCGACTATCTTCCGAAAGGCAGCTATGTTTTTGAATATGCCCTGAAGGTGAACGCTGCAGGCGCCTATTCCAATGGCATAACAACCATACAGTGCATGTACGCCCCTGAGTTTACAGCTCATTCGGAGGGAATAAGGATAAAAATTAAATAATGTTTATCTTTACCTGCTCATAACAATTAGTTGTCATGAATCAGCAACTTACCATCCAGGAAATTCTTTTCCAGTCGATCAGGAGCAAGCTGGCGCCAAATTTATCATTTGTGCACGAACTCTCGGAACTTCTGGAGATAAGCTACGACAGTGCTTACCGAAGGATCAGGGGGGAGAAGGAGCTCACACTGGAGGAGATGAAAACCATCTGTTTCCGGTATGAAATTTCGGTCGACGCGCTCTTTAACTTTCAGAGCAATCATGTGATTTTTAACTCCCTGGCCATCGGTGAAAATGGTTTTAACATCGAAAACTGGCTGCAATCCTTACTGGGTGCGATAAAGAGGATCCATGCTTCCAAACAGCGGGAGATCATATATGCGGCCAAGGACATACCGGTTTTTTATTACTTTGAATTTCCGGAAATAGCTGCATTTAAAATATATTTCTGGAACAAAGCCCTGATCCCGGCCAGCGGCTACGAAAATAAAACACTGACATTGGAAGCGCCTGAAGGTTTGTATGAAACCGGGCGACAATTACTCTCACATTATATTAAAATTCCGACCACCGAAATCTGGAGTGAAGAGACGATTTCCAGTGTGCTCAGGCAGATTGAATACTGCTATGTTTCCGGTTTTTTCAAACAGACCGATGACGTTTTCAGGTTGTGCGATGTTCTGGAAGCATGGCTGAATCATGTTCAAAGCCAGGCTGAACAGGGGGTTCAGTACCTGCATGGTAACTCCCCGGAGGGAATAGAGAACAGCTTTAAATTATTCCACAATGAAGTGCTTGTAACAGATAACACGATTCTGGTAAAAACAGATGGCCAAAAGACCTGCTATAATACATATAATGTTATCAACCAGCTGATCACGACAAATCCGGTGTTTTGTGATCAGGTCGAGAATTCACTGAGAAACCTCATGAGGAATTCGACCATGATCAGCGGAACCTCCGCCAAGGAGCGGTATCGTTTTTTCAATTCATTGCATGATAAGGTCAAGGCTCTCAGAACACGGATCGAGCGGTTGAACTGATCACTCATAGTCCCTGATACACCTCACGGGAAAACTTGCAGTTTTATCCTGCCGGCTAAATATGATCCCGGCTGTTTTCCCGTCTGAATAGAGGTTTTTAGTTACGGCGCTGGATTTCTGCGTGGAGGTCCACCATTGGAATTCCCGTTTATCGGTAAATAAATTTTGCATCACTTTTCTTCCCTCGTCACTATCCATACCCGGCAAACTGAAAAGCAGGGTCCATTCCCATTGTGATGGTACATGCCAGCCTGCAGGGCAGAGGTGACGGCGATTGGTAACGGCATCCCAGTTGTAAAGGTTCCCTGATCCTGAACTATCTCCCGTCACACCGGCAATTTCTGTTCCGTCGAGGTAGTGTGTGGCTCTTAAATTTTCAGCCATCCATACCTGTTTGTCAACTAAACAGGTTTTATATGCATTCCGGTCAATATCGGTCACAGAGTCGTATACCTTTGATGAGGCACGGGCAACAGCAGTTGTTAAATCCGGATTGTATTTCATCGAATAGTTATTCAGTTCAGTTTTATGCTTGTCAAACTGCTTTTGGTTTCCGTTGATCGGGATTACGATTTTGGCAACCCCTGTCAACGCGCCCAAGGCACAACCAAGTCCGGTTATCAGCGGGGGAGCGGCCAGGAACAGAAACACATTTTCTTCTGTAAATTTTCCACCGGCTGCCAGCATGCCAACCGTCACTCCGGCCGCTAACCCGATAAATCCTCCGATCACGATCCCCTTCCCGGGGCGGTTATTTTTGCGGATCTCGACAACATCGATCGATCTGACATCCACTGTTGAAACGTCAAATTTGCCGTGTTCATAATCCTTTTTTCTCAGGCTGTTCGACATCATCACAGATGAATCTTTCACCTCAAAAAGTCCGCCTTCCATGATCTTCATGTTTTCAACGGGTCTGATCCACAAATGATATATTTTCTTCGGGGTGATGGAATCGTTTTGCGCCTCTAAAGGTTGAAGAACCGAGAGTATGAAAATCGGGATTAAGGTCAATACTTTCATAATCATAGTTTTTTATTGATTGATTTTCCTGATTAAAAATTATCCTGACAGTCTGCTTTTTGCTAATTATTCCTGATGCATCTCACAGATAATTTTGAATTTTTAGCTACGCCGAATAACATGATGTCGGATGTTTCAGTATTCAGATATAAGGTGTGGGCATTATCGGCGTTCATTGCAGTTGATGACCACCATTGCCTAGTCGCCCCCCCGGTAGAAAAACTATCCTCCAGACTGACTCCCGCAGCTTCTCCTCCTCCAAGGGAATTGTACAGCGATGTCCATTCGTCAGCCACGGCAAGCCAATCATACTGGCAACCGCTTCCCGGGATTTTTTTGCCAATATCAGGAATTTCCTTTCCGCTGCAAAAGTGTGTGGTCTTCAGGTTTTCGGCCATCCAAACCTGTCCTCCAAGTGAAAGGGTGTGGTAAATATTTCCGTCAATATCGGTCACAGTGGAAGGGAGTTTTCTGAATGTTTTACCTCCCAATGCCGGATTTTGGTTCAATGAATAATCATTCAGAAGGGGTTTGTTCTGGTCAAATTTCTGCCTGCTTCCATTGATCGGAATGGTAATCTTCGCTGCGCCGACAGCTGCCCCGATACCAATACCGGTGCCAATACACGCGATTTCTATCATACTGGCCATTATGGCAAAATAGGTAGGTGACTTCGATATCGAATAGGCCAAACCATCGCCAAAGTTATCTCGATAGCAGCACCGACAGCCAGCCCGGTGATGGCACCGATCAAAATTCCCATATGGGTACTTTTTTCGTTTCTGATTTTAATGACATCGATTGAGCGGGCATCGATTTTTGACATGTCAATCTTAGCCGAAGAACCGATTCGGGTCGGGGAAATGGTTGATATTGTGATGGATGAATCGTTTACTTCATACAATGCACCTGTCACCGGTGCACGCCCTTCATAGGTTTTAATCCAGGTATGATAGGTGGCTTTTTTCTCCGGGGGATCGGTTTGTGCCAGTGTTGCATGACAGATCTGCAAGACAAACATTGGAATTAAAATATATGTTTTCATGTTTTCCTGATTTATTGAAATATGGGTAAATTCAACGTAAAAGTAGTTTCAGATGGCTTACATTCAATTTGGAATTGAGCGGCAGGAAAACCTGTTGTTGCAGGAATTCTGCCGGACAGCAGCAACAAGGCGGCTTTTTATTGCGTAACCATTTTTTCATATAGATTTTATAGTTTTTATATGATTTTATGCAACATTAACCGGGTGGATTTGCAAATATTGCAAAAAAAACAGGAATAAAAGTTTTTTCAGGCCGGAAAGTTCCTTCTATCTTTGGTCTGTCTCTGGTAAAGTCATGTTAAGCTGTCGTCGGGTAATATTCACTTATTTCAGGTTGCTGCTTTCAGCGGTATCCATTTTTTTTATTTTACTGGCGATCACCTCCTGTGAACCATTGGCCACAGATTTCGAGGATACAGAAGGGGCAATCTGTTATTCTGCGGAAACTATTCTTCCGGTGCCCGATACCTTCACCGTCGTACGTGTAATGACATGGAATATACGTTTTGGAGCCGGAAGACTTCCCTGGTTTGGAGATGCCTGCGGCAACCGGGTTATCCTGACAGAAGATGAGGTTTACGGATCGCTGCAATCCATTGTCAATAAAATTAACCTTGTTAAACCGGATGTGTTGTTGCTCCAGGAGGTTGATCTTAATTCAAAACGCTCATGCTACATTGATCAGTTGCGATGGATCATGGATCATACCTATTTCAATTATGCCGTTTATGGTTCTCAGTGGAAGGCACAATTTATTCCCAGCGACGGACTGGGCCGGATGGATGAAGGGAATGTGATCCTTTCACGGTGGAAAATCAGCAACGCACAAAGGATCCAGCTGGCCTTGCGCAGTGACCAGGACAACCTTACCCGCTATTTTTATGAACGGTGCTGTATGGTGACCGGGCAGATTGAAATTCCCCGTATGAATAACTTTTATGCTGTGAATATTCATGCTTCTGCTTTTGCAACGGATGAAACAAAGCAAAAACACATCGGTCAGTTTAAGGAAGAACTCGACAGAATAAGCAACAATGGCGGTTTGTTTGTCGCAGGAGGCGACCTGAATACCCTGCCGCCCGATTCCGATACGACCGATTATTGTTTGCAGGATATGTGTTCCGGGGAATCATTTCATGGCTCCGGCGATGATCCTCAGCATAAAGAGGGAAGCAATTATGAGCCGGAGAAGCATTGGCTGGATTCGCTGTATGCCAGGTATGCGTGCGCGGTTCCGGCCGATGTTTACAAAAACAATCAGTTCCGGTATTTTACGCATACCACGAGGGGAGCCCATTTCTGGGACAGGACCCTCGATTACCTTTTTACAAATTATCAATGGGTTGATCATTCTGTAGTTACGCACCAGGATGCTACGAAGGAATCAGATCATGCCCCGGTGAGTGTCCTTTTTATATTGCCTAAATAACGGTTCCGGATGAGAAAAGCGCTTCTTTTACTGATCGGGGTAATCATGGCATGTAATCTGTTTTCACAGGATTCACCGGCAAAGAATTACTGGACCGGCGGAACGGCCTGCAACATCCCGAAGCATCGGTGGGAGCTGGGACTTTTCACCGCATCACGGTATGGCATATCCGACAGGCTTGAACTTTCAGCTCATCCTGTGATGTTTTTCCTGATGCCACAGGTCCGGCTCAAGGTGAACTGGGGCGAATATTCCGGTTTCAGGCTTGCAACCGAGCATGGGATCTTCTATCCGACCGTCTTTATGCGACTGGCGGCAACGAAAGGCACAGGCGGGCTGATCTCTCCTGAGTTCACTATTCCGCAGATGTTCTCAATATATAACGGATTCCGTAGTTCATACAAACCTTTCAGAAGTGCCATCCTTACGGTCCACGCGGGAATTGCCTTTGCTGTAAAATTCGGGCCGTTGAATCCGCAAAGCACGATCGATCTCCCGGTCATTTATCCAAGGCTTGCTGTATTTTATAACGAACCGGAATTCGATGCAGGCATTGACTTCCGGGGGAAATTTATTCCCCGTTTCGGATGGCTTTTCAATGTTGAAAATTTCATTGTTTGTGGTACGCCGGAAAATTATTTTCTTGAAAACAAGGGTCTCCTGGCTTATACCTCAAAAAAAGAGACACTCAGAATTGAAGCCGGATACAAGTTGTGTTTCGGGAAATATCCGGCAGGTCCGCAGTGGCATTTGCTCCCTGTACTCGATGTGATATTCGGGATCGGGCGCTGACCAAGGTTCATGGGTGTCTTTCCTTATTCCTGCCCGTATTGCGCGGCGGCGCCTTTGTAGATTCCCTGCATCGCTTTGATCAGCCGGTCCGGGGAGATGATTTTCACCCCCATGCCGTAGGAGAGGAGTTCCATAACCAGATCATGGGTGATGAAGAGCGTTATTTTGATCCTGAGTTCATGGTCATTATCGGTGATGATGGATTGGGATTCATGAATTGGGTAGCTTTTGATGTATTTTCCCTGTTCCGGCTCAAAAGAGAGTATGATCTCATCAGGCGGTATGTCGTCGGGGTTGATAACGCCGAAACAGAACCTGAACATTTCATTGACATCAAGGTGTGCCGGATAATCAAAGCGGCCCGGAGTGAGTTGGAAACCAAGGATGCGGTCGAGGCCGAACGTTTTGATCCTCCGGTCATGCCGGTCCTTTGCCAGCAAATACCATCTTCCCTTTGATTCTTTCAGGGCATACGGTTCCACCGGCCGTTCCTTTGGTGTGTCGCTGTCAAATTTCTGGTGTACCAGCAGGATGACCACCCGGTTTTTAATGGCATGCAGGAGTCCATAAAAGTGATGCGTGCCATGCGCCCTGCGTTTTTCAAAAAACATGTATTTGGTGATGTCGCTCATCATTTTCAGCGAATTGATGGTGTCGATCGATTCGAGCATGCGGTTGTTCAGATCGCTTTGCTGGTCTTCGGCCAGAAAATAGACCCCTTTCGAGAAATCGTACCGGATATCAACTTTAAACAGAGCCCTGATCTCAGTCAGGTCGCGGATAAAGGTTCGGTTTGATACGGAATAGGTGCGGTCAAGGAATTCCGATTCCTTCCCGAGATAATCGTTGATCTCTTTAAATGTGGCTTCGCCGCTTTGACGCAGCTTCTTGATGATGGTGAGATACCTGAAAATATAATCCTGCTTCGCCATGGTGGAGGAAATTCATGTTAATATCCTGTGTGGCGCAAGTTACAGCTTTGGCTGAACATTTCGAAACGGTAATCTGCCCCGGGAAAACCTTCCTCGCGGTCATCATCCAATCTGTGTTTTTTCCAGAGGTCTTCCTTATCATCGTAATACCAGTCATCATCCTCTCTTACATTGATTTCGTTCCAGTCGATGATCTTGCGGGTAACGGGGTCGTAAATCTCATAATCCGAACCGGTTTTCTGTCCGAATTCAATTGCATCCTGGATCCGGAAGAATTCCTTCTTCTCTCTTTTTCCAACGGGTTCTTTGTAAACTGTCAGTAAAATCATGGCTTTTTTTTTATGATTGTATATGAACTATTTGCGTCTTTGCGTCTTTGCGGTTTAGAATTTTGGTTGATGATCGGATGTAAAATTAATACAAGACTACGCCAAAACATGACGTAGTCTTAACTTATTTGAAGGAATATCTTTATCTTGCATAAAAATTCACCCCTTGATGAGACGAATTCGTATTTCATTGCCGGCACAGATCTTTTTTATGCTCCTCTTATCATGTCCGGCAGTTGCCCAGTCATGGAAATTTATCAAGGAAAAGGACGGTGTGAAAATTTATACGCGAAAAGAGGCGGGGAATTCGTTGAAATCTTTCAGAGGGGTTGCCGATATCTACGCACCGGTTGAAATGGTTTACAACCTGATCGGGAATGTTAAAAATGTGGATTGGTGGGATAAAAACGTCAGGGAGATCAAGGTCCTCTATTATGAAAAGGCAGCCATTTCCCGGTATTATCTGGTGTATGACTCTCCCTGGCCGGTAGCCGACCGTGACTTATGTGCAGAAGCCCTGATCACAACCGACCCGGTAACAGGTGTGCGAAAGATCAGTGCAAAACCACTGCCTGGCGTTATTCCTGAGCGACCCGACCTGGTGCGGATCAGGAATTACTGGCAAACCTGGACCTTAGAACCAGTGAGCAGGAATGTTATCCATGTTGTTCTGGAAGGCTATGTGGATCCCGGTGGAAGTGTGCCGGACTGGGTCTATAACATGGTGATAACTGAAACACCACTAAAGATCATCCGGGGGATCAAACAAAGATTGGAAAAGAAATGAGGCTGTCATCCCGGTGATTGCTCATCTTGATGACAGCCCCGGAAAATCTCAGAGTGCGAGAACGGAATTCTCGGAACCAAGTCCGCTCGGAACGAATTTATCCGCTTCGGAATCATTTTCCCAGTTGGTGCCATCAATCAGATAGCGGAACTGGTACTCTTTGCCTGTTTCCAGGTCAAGCGAAACCGACCATACGCCGGTTTTGGCCAACTTTAAAGGGGTTTCACCAAGTTGCCAGCTGTTGAAATCGCCAACAAGCAGGATGGAGGATGCAGATTTATACTGATCTCCAGAAAGAGAGAATTTAACTTTACAAACAGGTTTTGCTTTTGAAAACTTTTTTTCGAGACTCATTGTGATTGTTTTAATTTATACTAAATCGCCGGCAAAATTAAAACATTTTTTATTTATGGATGTGAAATTTTTGTTAAATCTGTTGTCGGGCACTTAAAACTATCATAATATCAGTGTGTTATGAATAGTTATCAAAGTAATGAAAGAGAGGCTTATCATGACTGGATGGCAGTACATTTTGCAGTTTCATTGTTTTTAATAATTCCCGCCATACCTTTACACCTTCAATAAAAGTATCAATCCAAACACATCGGTATGAAAGGCAAAAAGAAGAAAGCCGGGAAAAAGGGCAATGGCAGCAAATTGATCACAAGAGCCGGATTGGCCATCAAACAGGAGTTTTATCTGGAAGCCTCATGGATCTTATCCGCTCTGTTTGAGCGGAAACTTAAGAAATTGCTTGGCCTGGTTGAAAAGCAGCCACCGGCATCCGGTTTTACCCTGGAGCAATCGATCAAACGAGTCAAATACCTGCATGTCAGCTCAAAGCATCCTGATCTTACCTCAGGTTTAAACCTGCGTATAGTTGACGAGATCCGGAACTGGAAAAATCAGCGCAACGAGATCCTGAAGGACATCCTGAATATCCACGTTTCGCAGGCCAGGATGGAGCGTCTGGCCACCGAAGGAGTGAAGCTGTATAAGGAGTTGAATAAATCTGTGAAATCTTTCGTTTCAACGGCGGCGCCGGCTGACAAGGAAGGAAAGGGCAACAGGAAAGCCATTTGAATATCTAAACCGGTCAAAGATGGGTGATGTGAAGGGGATATACCGTGTTGACGGCATGTCATGCGCATCCTGCGCAGGCAGTATCCAGACTATGCTGTCGGCACAGGAAGGGATGCGCTCGGCCAGCGTAAACCTTGCATCTGAGCAGGTCATGGTGGAATTTGATCCAACGGTGATTTCGCTTGAGCAGATCGCGAAGACGGTGGATGAACTGGGATTTACACTCATCACCCGCGATCTCTCCCTGGAAGAGGAGAACGATCTGGCCGTTGTGAGGTTAAACCGGCTTCGGTTGAACACCATCCTGTCGGCAGCATTTTCAATTCCGGTGGTCATGATCGCCATGGCGTTTCATCATATGCCATATGGAAACCTGATCATGTTTGCCCTCACGATACCTGTTCTAGGCTGGTTTGGGAAGGAATTTTTTATCATTGCCTGGAAGCGCATGCTTCATTTTTCAGCCAACATGGACACCCTGGTGGCGCTTGGTACCGGAAGCGCCTTTGTTTTCAGTACATTCAACACTTTTTTCCCTGAATACCTGTTGGAACGGGGTTTGGAGCCACATGTTTACTTTGAAGCGGCCACCGTTGTTGTCACATTCATCCTTCTGGGCAGGTACTTTGAAGAGAAGGCGAAAAGAAAAACGTCGGAAGCCATCAAAAAACTGATGGGACTGGGTGTGAAGACAGCACGGGTTATCCGCAATGGCGTGGAAAAAGAGATGCTCATCTCCAGGATCATTAAAGGGGACATTCTGGTCATCCGCCCGGGTGAAAAAATTCCCACCGACGGAAGGGTTCTGGAAGGGTCAAGCACAATTGATGAGAGCATGATTACCGGTGAATCGGTTCCTGTAACCAAGTGGCCCGGTGATGAGGTGATCGGCGCCACCATCAATCAAACAGGCAGTTTGAAAGTTGAGGCTGAAAAGATTGGAAATGATACGCTGCTTGCCCAGATCATCAGGCTGGTACAGGAAGCCCAGGGAAGTAAGGCGCCAATCCAGAAAATGGCAGATAGAATCGCCTCGGTATTTGTTCCGGTGGTGATGGGAATTTCCCTGCTCACCTTTGTTGCATGGACGATATGGCCGCCGGCGGGCGGCGCTTCATTTGCATTTATTGCGGCCGTTACCGTGCTGGTGATCGCCTGTCCGTGCGCCCTGGGGCTGGCAACACCAACTGCCCTGATGGTCGGACTGGGAAAGGCCGCGCAACTCGGTATCCTCGTGAAAGATGCTCAAAGCCTTGAAGTGGTTTGCAAAGCCACGGCCATCGTGTTGGATAAAACAGGAACGGTAACCATCGGAAGGCCGCAGGTAACCGATGTGATATGGGCCCGCGAGGCCGATAATCCGGCATTACAATCCGGACGGGATCTGCGGAGAGCGATTGTTGCCATTGAATCGATGTCGGAGCATCCGTTTGCACAGGCATTGGTAAATTTTTTCAGTCACAATCCGGTTGTGGAGACGGAAGAAGTTTCACATCAACCTGTTGGATCTGATGTTGTTTCCGGATTTGAAAGCGTCACCGGAAAAGGCGTTTCGGCTTTTTTTTCCGGCGATTTATATCACATCGGGAGCCGGTCGTATATCGCCGGCAGTGGTTGTGTAACGCCGGAAATGTTTGCAGAGCATGAAACACAGCAGAAACATCTGGCGCGGTCGCTGGTATATGTGGCCTGCAACAACAGGGTTGTTTCCATGGTGGCACTTGCCGACACCATTAAACCTGGTTCTGCAAAAGCGATTGCCATGCTTCAGAACCTGAGTCAGGAATCGGATTTTTCAAAGCAGAAGCCACGCCAGGCGAAAAATCAGCCTATGTGAGCCGACTGAAGGAACAAGGATTTGTCGTGGCCATGGTGGGAGATGGTATAAACGATTCGCCGGCGCTTGCCATGGCCGATATCGGTATTGCCATGGGCACCGGAACAGATATTGCCATTGAAAGCGCCCAGATCACCCTGATCAAAGGGGATTTGGGAAAATTGGTGACGGCGCTGAAACTTTCGCATGAAACGGTGAGAACCATCCGGCAGAATCTCTTCTGGGCATTTTTTTACAACCTTATTGCCATTCCGTTAGCTGCAGGGGTTTTTTATCCATTTACCGGTTTTATGCTGAACCCGATGCTGGCCGGGGCTGCCATGGCTTTCAGTTCGGTATCGGTGGTGAGCAACAGTTTACGGCTCAGGTCAGCACGCATCGATTGAATCTCAGAAAACTGAAAGATTCATTATTTTTCCTATCTTTGACCGCTTAGGCAACACCGGTTTATGGTTAAGTGTTTTCTGACAGTCACCTTGTTTCTCATCTTTTTTTCACAGGAAATTTCCGCGCAGCATACTCCGCTGGATCGCTGTGTCAGGGATAGTTTGTTCCTGGTGATGCCCCATGACAACACGATTCAGCAGGCAATCATATACCTTGAACTGGCAGAACTGATTAAAGATAAACTGCCGCAAAAATCGTTCAGTTATATCGTCTCGGCCTTCAGGATTTCGATCCTTGAAAAAAACGACAGCCTGAAGGCATTGGTCCGGATGAGTATGGGTGATCATTACACCACCAGACATAACTTAATGCATGCTTATGAGCAATATGTGGCTGCCTGGAAAACATACGAGCTGATTTCGGACACGGCAGGGCAGATAATTGGCTTGTTGAAAATCAGTTCAACCCACCGTTCACTGACAAACTACGGGAAAGCGCTTGAATGTCTCCGGCGAGGCATGGCTTTGGCCCAAAAATCAAAGGACCAGTCGTTGACCGGGAGACTTTATTGTGATTTGGGGATTACTTACCAGGCCATGGGTGACCGGGTACAAGCGGCGGATCAATACAGTAAGGCCCTGGCCATATTTCAACTGACCGGAGAAAAGAACTACGAGGGGTGGGTACAAAACAACATTGGGACGTTATACCTGGATGAAGGCAGGTTTGACGAGGGGCTTGCCTTTTATCTGAAGTTGCTTCCGGCATCCGAAGCGTTGAATCTGGATTTAAAAGGTTCCATTTACACACGCATCGGCCACATTTATTCAAAAAAACACGATTACCGGAATTCGCTGAAATACAACCTGAAAGCGTTGGTTTTCAGACAGCGTAACGGGGAGGTTCCGGTAATTATCAGTTCTTTGATCAATATTGCGGGGGATTATTACAACCTGAACAAACCTGATTCTGGCAAGCCATACATGGATTCAGGATTGATGCTGGCAAAGAGGTTTGACTTGAAGAACCTCCTGGAAAATGCTTACCGTCACCTCTATTCCTATTATCTTAACCAGGGCGATTACAAGATGGCCCTTGAGTATTATGCGCATTACAGTGCGGTGGTCCATGGGATGAACATGGACAGGAACAGGAACAATATTGCAATACTGGAAGCCAATCAGAGGCTGCAGCGAATAGAACAGTCGGGGTTGAAGATTGCCAGGCAACATGACATTCAGGCATTGAATTTAAAGTACCATGGTTATCAGTCTGTTTTTTTACAGTTCATGATGGGACTGGCTGCCCTGCTTGTACTTGTTTTTATTCTGTTACTATTATATCTGCGTCAGGTCAGAAGAAAAATGCAGCGTCTGAATGTTCAGTTATCCGAAGAGGTTGGTGAGCGCAAGGCTACAGAAGAGCAAACCCGCGACCGGGAGAGCAAGTATAAGTTTATTACCGATCATTCCGTTGATTTTATCACCCACATCGACAGTCAGAAAAAACGGATATATGCCTCCCCTGCATCCGTTACGGTTTATGGGTATGAACAAGATGAAATCATTCAGAAATCGCCCTATGACCTTACCCTCCCGGATCATCATGCTCTGATGGAGTCCCAGCTGAAGGAGATGATTGAATCCCGGTCCTCGAGGCAGTTTGTATATCAGGCACAAAAAAAAGACGGGAGCGTCTTTTGGGTTGAATCGATATTAAATCCGCTGTTTGATCCGATCAGCGGCGATTTTAAAGGGATGGTGGGGGTAACCCGCGATATTCAGGAACGCAAAACCAAAGAGTTGGAAATCATGGAAGGAACAAAGCAAAAAGAAAATCTTCTGAAAGAGATTCATCACAGGGTGAAAAATAATTTCGCCATTCTGGTGAGCCTGATCAACATGCAGATGGCTCAGACCAAAAATGAGGAGTTGCTGCAATCACTGACCAATCTGCAGCTCCGGATACGCACCATGTCGCTTGTTCATGAAATGCTCTACCGTTCAGGCGATTTTGAAAAGATATCGTTCCCGGGGTACATCCGGTCGCTGGCTTCTGTTGTGGCAGGAACGTACAACCGGCGCGAGATTGAATTATCCATTGAGGCAGATGAGGTGGTGATGGATATTGAAGCCTCGATCCCGCTTGGGTTAATCATCAATGAAATTTTAAGCAATGCATACAAACATGGATTTCCCGACCACCGCGCCGGGAAAATAGAGATCCGTTTTACCATGAACCCCGATAACGGAATAAGCAAACTGGTACTGCGGGATGACGGCATCGGCATGCCCAACGGGGTAAGCCTTGACCGGTATAAGAGCATGGGACTTCAGGTGGTACAGATTTTATGTGCTCAGATTGAGGGCGAACTGGTTGTTGACAATAATCCCGGCGCATCGTTCACCCTGACATTTCAATCTGCATAAAAGGTTGGTAAGGTATTGGTTATCAGACCACATCCCCGGATCCCCTTCCCCAATAAGGGCTACTTTTTATACGCATCTTATTGCAACATAGAAGAGCCACAGAGAAGGCACAGAAGGACCACAGCGTTTAATGCCAATCATTGTTATAGTGAACGATGAATAATATACGTCCCTGCGTCCCTGCGTCTCTGCGTCTCTGCGTCTCTGCGCCTCTGCGCCTCCGCGTCTCCGCGTCTCTGCGGTTTAAAGAGATTTATAACTTTTCGGAGCAGGCTTTTTATTAGAGATGTGTTTAAGGAGTTGTCTTCCCGGGAGGGGTACAATAATGAACGAAATGTTATTACGGTTTAATTTCCGGTCAATCGTTAACAATTATTTAACCCAAAGGTAATCATTTGTTAACATGGCCTGTGAAGGGCTGAAATACCTTTGCCGCAAATTAAAACCTGTATATGACCAGATTTACAAAGCTTCTGCTGACAATTGGATTTGCATTGCCAATGTTGGTATTATCTTCCCGGATTAAAGCACAGACCGAAATGGAAGTCCTCAAAACCGAACAGGACACATTGAAAGAAAATGTAGTCACCCTGCGCGATAGAATCGGCGCCGTTGAAGAGCGGATTGCAACGGCCGAGGGCGATCTTGCCAAGCTGACCAAGATAAAACTGTCGGGGTACATCCAGGCCCAGTTCGTGCATTATGAAGCCTCTTCCGCTTTTCCGTCGGATGTGTTCATGCTTCGCAGGGCCAGGATAAAATTTCAATATGAGCCGGTGAATGGCGTTGTATTTGTGCTGCAACCCGACTTCGTACCCGGCAACATTACCCTGAAGGATGCCTATGTGCAGCTGAATGACCGTTGGTTGAAGACTTTCTCGTTATGGGCCGGAAAATTCAACAGACCCAACTACGAAGTGGAGTATTCCTCGAGCAGCCGGGAAGTTCCGGAGCGCTCCCGGGTTATCCGTGCCATTTACCCCGATGAGCGCGCCACCGGGGCCAAATTGGAAGTTGCTCCCCCTAATCTGCCAATAAAAGTGCAACTGGCATTGTTTAACGGGAATGACGGCCTAACCATTGCCGATGCCTCCGGAAATAACATCAACCCCCTGAACAACGATTTTGACAACCACAAGGACTTCATGGGACGTGTAACCTACACCTTCAAACTCGGCCAGATTGGCGCTCTGGGAATTGGCGCACATGGTTATTATGGCGCTATTAAAGCCAATACCACCGATGTGCTGAATTCAGATTATACCTATAACAAGTCGCTCGACAACATCGGCAAACTTATCAGGAAGAACTGGGTGGGTTTTGAAGCACAACTTTATTTTGATTTCCTGGGCGGTCTTGCCATCAAGGGAGAATATATCTTTGGAGTGAACGGAACCCCTGGGTACAAAAGTAAAACAACTGTTGTCGGATCTCAGGTGGTAAACGGAATGAAGAATGACACCCTCTTCATGACAACCACCACCTCTGTCACAACCAACAACCGCCCGGCCATCGAACGGAACTTCAGCGGTTATTATGTTTACCTGATCAAGAATATCGGCAAACATCATCAGGTTGCCGCGCGCTATGATTACTATGATCCCAATACCAGGCTCCCCTCCGATCTCATCGGCGTGAACGCATACCCGGGCGATGTTGCAACAAAAACCACCGACAGTTACACCTATTCCGGAACAAATCCGGTGGTTGCAACCAATGCCCAGACAAAAACCACGGTGTACAATTCTCTGAAAAGCGGCGCCGCCGATATCAAATACCAAACCATTACACTTGGATATACCTATTTCTTTGACGATAATATTAAAATAATGCTTGGCTATGAGATCCCGATGAATAAAAAGGTTGGCGTAAATGAAAAAACCGGTGTGGGCAATTTTACCACAACCTATGCTGTTAATGGTGTTCCCGGCGTATATGATTACAGCAATTCAATCAAACAAAATACCCTGACGCTTCGGTTACAGGTGAAATTCTAATAAAATTAAAAATTAAAGATTAAAAATTACTATATTTCGTAAAATTATAACAAATGAAAACAATTCAGAAAAAGTTGGGAATAACAGCGATGGTAATCATCGTAGTGCTGGGCTTCGCATTTATGCCTGCGCCTAAAAAAATAACGGTAAAGGGTTCTGACACAATGGTCATCCTGGCACAGAAATGGGCTGAAGTTTACATGAAGTCTCACCCCAACACGATTATACAGGTAACCGGGGGTGGTTCGGGAACAGGAATTTCTGCTCTGATCAACGGTGCGACCGATATCTGCAACGCGAGCCGCCCGATGAAACAATCAGAAATGGATAAGCTGAAAGACCGCTATGGTTCACTCGGTATTGAAATTCCCTGTGCCAAAGACGGCGTTACCATTTTTTTAAATGAATCAAATCCGGTAAAGGAGTTGACCATCAAACAACTGGGTAATATTTTCTCAGGTAAGACAAGGAACTGGAAAGAGGTAGGCGGGCCTGATCAGGATATCAAATTATATGGCCGTGAAAATAGTTCCGGAACCTATGTGTTTTTCAAGGATCATGTCGTGAAAACCGATTATGCAGCCAATTGCCAGACTCTGCCCGGTACCGCTGCAGTGGTGAATGCTGTGTCGAAGGATAAATTCGGCATCGGATATGGCGGCGCTGCTTATGCTGCCGGAGTAAAACATTGTGCCGTGAAAAAGGATGACAAGAGCCCCGCCTTTGTTGCCAACCCCGCAACCATCAAATCGGGTCAGTACCCAATCACCCGTTACCTGTATATGTATCTGACCAACAGGCCGACAGGGGAGATAAAGGCATACATCGACTGGATTCTCAGTGCAGAGGGACAAAAACTTGTGACAGAGATAGGATATTTTCCGGCAAAATAGTTTTAGTTTATCAGTTCATGTGCAAATCAATGACGGGCGACATTCTTGATGTTGCCTTTCATTGTTAAAAATAAATAATGGAGAATCCGATCAACAAAAAAGAGTTTGTTTTTACCAGAGAGTCGTTGAAGAAGAAATTCAGATGGTCTGAATTTCTTTCAGAGAAGATCATCACCGGAGTGGCTTTTTTATCCATCACCATCATTGTTCTGATATTTTTCTTTGTGTTCAAGGAATCCATTCCGATTTTTTATGCCAAGAAAAAGGAGCCTGTAAAAGTTGAGACGATTCAGAAGCAGGAGCAATACGGTGGAGAGTCGGAGCAAAGTCAAACCAACTCTTCGGGGCAGGAACAGTATGGTGTAACAACTAACGACACCATGATGATCGAGAACCAGGCCAGGGTGGAAGATACCATCGTTCACGGTTCTGATCAGGCCACATTTAAAAGTCTGACAGGGAAACAATGGCTGCCTGTTTCCGACAATCCCAGGTATGGGTTGATCCCGCTTTTTGTCGGCACGTTGAAAATAACCCTTATCGCGATGCTGTTTGCGGCGCCCATTGCCATCCTGGCCGCCCTTTTTTCGGCAGCGTTCGCCCCCTATTGGATGCGTGAAATAATCAAACCTGCCATTGAATTACTGGCGGGATTTCCGTCGGTGGTCATCGGTTTTTTCGCCCTGATGGTGATGGCTTCATTTTTTCAGAACATATTCGGCTACGATGGCCGGCTGAATGCATTTGTGGGGGGTGTGGCCATGGCCCTCGCCGCCATTCCGATTATTTTCACCATAACCGAAGATGCGCTCACGGCTGTTCCGCGAACCTACACCGAAGCCAGCCTTGCACTCGGGGCTACCCGGTGGCAAACAGCCTTGTTTGTGACTCTTCCGGCAGCAACCCCGGGAATTTTCGCCGCGGTACTGCTGGGGATCGGACGTGTGTTCGGGGAGACCATGATCGCCCTGATGGCTACCGGGAACGCCGCCATGATTTCGGCCAATCCGTTTGAATCGGTCAGGACTCTCGCTGCCACGATCGGCGCTGAAATGGCGGAGGTCGTATTTGGCGATACCCATTATAATGTACTCTTCCTGATAGGATCTTTACTTTTCGTCTTTAATTTCAGCCTCAATGCCCTGGCCGAATTCTATGTGAAAGGGAAATTGGTGAAACGGTTTCAGGGAAAGCAGTCATGAGCAGAAAAAAAACAATCACCGGCGGATTATTCATCGGCGCAACCGCGTTCTCCGCATTGCTGATCATCGCCATTATTATTATCCTGCTGGTGGTCATTATCATCGGAGGCAAGAGTACCTTTTCCTGGGAATTCCTCACAGCCTTTCCGGAAGATGGCATGATGAAAGGGGGAATTTTTCCGGCAATTTACGGTACGGTACTGCTGGTGCTGATCATGTCTGTCGCGGCTGTTCCGTTCGGAACCATCACGGCGATCTACCTCACGGAATATGCCCATGAGAAATCGATCCTGGCTCAAACCATCCGATTTGCCGTGAGAACCCTGGCAACCGTTCCCTCCATCATTTTCGGGTTGTTCGGACTGGGGTTTTTTATCAAGTTTATCGGTACCGGGATGGACGATGCTTTTTTAGGCGGACAACTGAAGTGGGGGCAGCCCAACATTCTCTGGGCCAGTCTCACCATGGCCCTGCTGACACTTCCGGTGGTGATCGTTTCGGTTGAAGAGGCCATCCGCACCGTGCCACGCGAGTTGCGCGAAGCAAGTCTCGCCCTGGGCGCCACGAAATGGGAAACCATCAAACGCATTGTGATTCCCGGTTCGCGGTCGGGAATTATGACGGGCACTATTTTAGCAGTGAGCCGCGGCGCGGGCGAAGTTGCCCCGATCCTCTTTACCGGCGCAGCTTATTACCTGGCCACACTTCCCACCTCGCTGAGCGATCAGTTCATGAACCTGGGATATCACATTTACATCATGGCTACCCAATCGGCCAACGTGGATCAAACGCTGCCTATCCAGTTTGCCACCACCATGGTTTTGTTATTGCTTACCTTTACCCTGAATTTAGCCGCTGTTATCATCCGCTCAAGATTGCGGCGAAAAGCGAAATGACCGATGAAGAAAACTGAAGCATGAAAGAAATTAAAATTAAAACCAGGGATCTGAGTTTGTTTTACGGCCCGAAAATGGCGCTGAATTCGATCTCCCTGGATATTCCCGAGAAGGAAGTTACAGCCTTTATCGGACCGTCGGGATGTGGAAAGTCCACCTTTCTCCGAACACTGAACCGCATGAACGACCTGATCCCCAATGTAAGGATCACCGGTGAAGTATTGATCGATTCGCTGAATATCTATGACAGGCAGATCGACGTGGTCAACCTCCGCAAGAAGGTGGGGATGGTTTTTCAGAAGTCAAACCCTTTTGCCAAGTCGATTTTCGAAAATGTGGCCTATGGCCCACGGATCAATGGGATCAATCATAAAGCAAAACTGGAAGAGATCGTTGAAACATCCCTGAAAAAAGCATTCATATGGGAAGAGGTGAAAGACCGGCTTCATGACTCAGCCATGGGATTATCCGGCGGCCAGCAGCAGCGCATGTGCATTGCACGAACACTGGCTGTAGAGCCTGAGGTTATTTTAATGGATGAGCCGGCCAGCGCGCTCGACCCGATTTCCACGGCGAAGATCGAGGAGCTGATCTTTGAATTGAAAAAGAACTACACCATCGTCATCGTAACGCACAACATGCAGCAGGCTGCCCGCGTGAGTGACCTGACCGCCTTTTTCTACCTGGGAGAACTGATTGAATTCGGGAAAACAAAGAAAATTTTTACCACACCGGATAAGAAACATACGGAGGAGTATATTACGGGGAGGTTTGGATAGGAAGTCGTGACGCGTGACGCGTGACGCGTGACGGTCCCAATACCCCGGCCATGCTCCTGAGAACGGGCTTAACGCTAAAACAAAAATTATGGAACGTCATTTTGAACAAGAACTGGAGAAACTGAACAAGCGGCTTTTAAAGATGGGGAACCTGGTGTATGATCAGGTGCACAACTCTCTGGAGGCTTTGCTTACCTGCAATATTGAACTGGCGCAGCAGGTTGTTGACAAAGACAACAAGGTGGACAAACTTGATGTGAAAATCGACAAGCTTTGTCAGCGTATTTTTGCCCTGACTCAGCCGGTGGCAACAGATTTGCGTCTGATCATGTCGGCATTGAAGATGAACAACGACCTCGAACGCCTGGGCGATCTCGCGGTGAACATCTCCGGAAAAATTGAAGGCGTAAGTGAATACAGGGAAATCCTCACCGAGCTGCATGTCGATGAATTGGCCAACATGGCCGACCTGATCGTGAAAGATGTTGTGACCATCCTGAATACCCGCAACACCACCTTTGTAAAGGATATCTTTTCTTCCGCCAGCGCCATTGAAGGGAAAGTCCAGGCAATTTCAGGGCGTATCCTGGAGGAGATGATGCATAAAACCGAAGTAATTGTTGTGGCCACCAACCTGATGATCATCCTGACCCAGATAGACCGGATCGCCGGATATTCCACCAACATTGCCGAATCTATTGTGTTCATTGTGGATGGCAAAATGATCAAGCATAAAAACCCCTTCAGGGAGGATGGTGCGCCTTCGACATAATTCCCTATTTTTGCCGGTGACAATCTGAAAAAAGTCATCACCAATTTTTCACCATGGCAAACCAGGCAGGAATTGCGCTCACCCACCGGTCGAAGGGCAATTATATTCTTTCGATCACGATCATCGGCATTTTTTTCTTCATTTTCGGGTTTGTCACCTGGCTCAATTCGGTACTGATCCCTTTTCTGAAAATCGCCTGTGAAAAGAACAATTTTGAATCCTATTTCGTTGCATTTGCCTTTTACATCTCCTATTTTGTGATGGCCATTCCATCCTCTTTTGTGCTGCACAAAACCGGGTTTAAAAACGGCATGTCGCTGGGACTGATTTTAATGGCCATCGGCGCCCTGATCTTCATCCCTGCCGCCTATTCGCGGATGTTCGGACTCTTCCTCACAGGTCTGTTTGTGCAGGGAACCGGGCTTGCGGTACTGCAAACAGCCTCAAACCCCTACGTTACCATTCTCGGGCCGATCGAAAGCGCGGCGAAGCGCATCAGCATCATGGGAATCTGCAATAAAATTGCCGGGGTGATCAGTCCGCTGATTTTAGGCGCCATCGTTTTAAAAGGCATGGACCGCTATGATAAAACGCTGCTTGGCGCCATGGATGAACTCCAAAAAAACACTGTACTCAACGACCTTGCCGGACGTATCATCCTGCCTTACGTCATCATGGCGGGGGTATTGGTCATCCTGGCGGTGCTGCTCCGGTTTTCAGTGCTGCCCGACATCGACACAGACAAGGAGGATGATACTACTTCAGCGGCTAATTTACACAAAACCAGTGTCTTTCAATTTCCGCAACTGGTACTGGGTGTGATCGCCATTTTTGTATATGTCGGCGTGGAGGTGGTTGCGGTTGACACGATCATCAACTATGGAAAAGCGCAGGGTTTTTCATTTGAACTTGCCAGATATTTTGCCTCCTACACGCTGGCTGCGATGGTGCTGGGTTATATCATCGGGATTGTCGCCATTCCAAAGTACCTGAAACAGGATAGAGCTTTGATGATTTCGGCTGTTTTGGGCATCATTTTCGGTGTGCTGGCGATTGTTTCCGCCGGGATGCAGGTTCAAACCACCTTCTCGCTGGCTGTGGCAGGCGTTACCATGGTCTTTCCGTTTGATTTATCGGTGTTCTTTATTGCCATGCTTGGCCTTGCCAATGCCATCATGTGGCCGGCCATCTGGCCTCTGGCCATCAACGGGCTGGGCCGGTTTACCAAAATCGGTTCTTCTCTGCTCATCATGGGAATCGCAGGGGGAGCCCTGTTGCCGTTGCTCTACGGCCGGATGGTTGACCTATTCAGCCCGCAGCAGGCTTACTGGATATTGATTCCCTGCTATTTGTTCATATTTTACTATGCTCTTTCCGGGCATAAACTGCGATATTGGAGATTAAATTAAACACAATAGGCACAATAAAACACAATAGGCACAATAGGACACAATAGCAAGGCACAATAGGAAGATGCTGTTTGATTTCTGCTGTTTCCTACTGTGCTCTAATGTGCCTAATGTGGTAAAAAAACCAGACGATGAAACCAACACTATTGATTCTTGCTGCCGGAATGGGCAGTCGTTACGGAGGGCTCAAGCAGCTTGACCAGGTCGGCCCTTCGGGAGAGACCATCATTGACTACTCCATTTATGATGCGATCCGCGCCGGGTTTGGCAAGGTGATCTTCATCATCAAGGAGTCTATCGAGGACGATTTCAAGGAGGTTTTTGTGGAGCGGCTGAAGGATAAAATAGCCATCGATTATGTATTCCAGGAAACCTGGATGGTCCCTGAAGGCATCACGATCCCCGACAACCGCAGCAAACCCTGGGGTACCGGCCACGCGGTGATGATGGCCGACGGCAAGATCAAAGGGCCGTTTGCCGTGATCAATGCCGATGATTTCTATGGCAGCCGGGCATTCAGCACGCTTGCTGAATATTACAGGGATTGGACCCCGGCCGGAGAGGGAGACTATTGCATGGTGGGTTACCGCATTGCCAATACCTTGTCGGAATTCGGATCGGTATCTCGGGGCGTTTGCCAGCCCGACACCGATTCATTCCTTGTGGATGTTACGGAACGAACGCATATTGAGCGGCTTGCAACAGGTGTTGCTTATCAGAACGAACAGGGGCAACCGGTTCCTGTTCCCGACGACAGCATTGTCTCCATGAACTTCTGGGGATTCACCCCCTCGTTTTTCGGGTTTCTGAACAAAGGGTTCGAAACCTTTATTGCAAAGAATGCGGATAATCTGAAAGCTGAATTTTTCATTCCGAGTGTTGTCAATGACCTGATCAAGTCGCAGCAAGCCACCGTGAGGGTTCTCCAGTGCAACGAAAAATGGTTCGGGATGACCTACAAGGAAGACCGGGAAACGGTGGTAAAAAGCATCCGTGCGCTGGTTCAGGAGGGTGTTTACCCGGAAAACTTATGGGGCTGAGCCAATTTTCTGAACATTTAATCGTTATTCAGCCTGTTAAATCGCTATTTTTGTAACCGGCAAAACCCATTTTATGAAAAGCATCCGCAAAACCCTGCTTATCCTGACAGCAGCAATGATATGCATTACGACCTTGATTCCAGCCTCAGGACAGGCGCAGGTGATCAAGCCATCAACCAAAAAACGCATCAGCATTGGTGTCGGATTATTCACCGATATCTGGATGAATACCCCGGCCGGGATGAAAACCCGAACCATCAATCAGGGGTTTCAGTTGGTAGGTACATACAATACGCCATTTGGCAAAAGCAATGTCAGCTTTGCCATCGGGATCGGTATCAGCACACACAACCTCTACTGGAATTACGTTTACAAAGGAAGCAATGATTCGCTGCAATTCGTACAAATCCCCGACACGCTGGGCTACAAGCGCAGCAAGCTGACCCTGCCCTATATTGAAATCCCGATTGAATTCCGGTTGAAAACGAAAATAAAACTCTCGGTAGCGCTTGGTTTCAAGGTTGGATACATGATTTACGGTCATTCGAAGTGGGTCGGCGACGACTATCTGTTCAAAACAAACAATCTTCTCAAATCTTCGTTCAAGGATATTAAGAACATAGAGAAATTCGCTTACGGTCCCACCTTTCGCATTGGATACAAGTGGTTCAATGTCAATGCCTATTATTCGCTGGGAAGTATATTCACGAAAGACAAAGGACCGGATATTTACCCGATATCCATCGGTTTCCTGCTGATGCCTTTCTGATCAGATGAGCGTAATCAACACCGTCATCACCACAACTCCAACGCCGAACCCTGCATATATTTCAGCCGGCTGATGGGAGTCTGATTTCAGCCTGGCAAACCCGATCATTCCCGCCAGCAGGATTCCTGCGATTATTTCTGTATTGAGCTGAAGGCCGAATTTCAGGGCAAGCCCGAGAAACAGTCCGGTGAAACTGCCGGCCGCGATCATGTGCAGGCTTATTTTCCGGTAAAAATTAACCATCAGTGCAATGATCGCCAGCAACGTGGCGCCGAGCATGTAATAGCTGAAGATGGTTGAGATGTGGATTCCCCGGAGGAGAAAATAGGTAAGGTAGTAAAACACGGAGAGGGCCAGGATCGGGTAAATCCGTTCTTCCCGGGTGGTCATGAAAATGGAGGAGATTATATTCAGGCGGAAGAGCATCCAGGTGAGAAACAGGGGAAACATCAGGGTGGTCAGCAGTACGACTCCTGTTAAAGCCGCTTTATAGGACAACGGCAGCGCGAAGGAGAGAAAAGTGTCGATATTCAGCAGCATCAGCAGAATATAGGTCGGGATCAGCAACGGATGAAAAACGTAGGAGATCATCCTGGCAAGTTTTGTCTCAATCATGTGGCGGGTGGTTAAAGTTCTTTTCTGAGACGGGCAACGGGGATATTCAGTTGCTTGCGGTATTTTGCGATGGTGCGGCGCGCGATGTTGTACCCCTTTTCTTTCAGCAGGGCCATCAGTTCATCGTCGGTAAGCGGTTTGGGTTTCGATTCGGCTTCGATGGTGTCTGAAAGGATCTTCTTAATTTCCCGGGTCGAAATTTCCTCCCCTTCGGTATTCAGCATCGATTCGCTGAAAAAGCTTTTCAGCAGCAGGGTTCCGAAGGGTGTTTGAACGTATTTGCTGTTGGCCACCCGGGAAATGGTGGAGATGTCGAGGGAGACGATGGTGGCAATGTCTTTGAGGATCATGGGCCGCAGCCGTGTGTCATCTCCGGTAAGAAAGTACTCACGCTGGTACTCCATGATGGCTTTCATCGTGGTGTAGAGCGTTTCCTGACGTTGTTTGATGGCGTCGATGAATCCGCGGGCTGAATCGAGTTTTTGTTTGATAAAAGTTAGGGCATCCTTCTCCGCGGATTTGTGTTTTGCGCTGCCATATTCGTGCAGCATGCTGATATAATCACGGTTCAGCGACAATTCGGGTGTATAACGCGTGTTGAGGGTCAGCTCGAGGATGCCATCGTTGTTGGTTATCAGAAAATCGGGCACGACGTACTGGCTGTCGCGGGCCACTTCCGAGATGGTATTCCCCGGCTTCGGGTTCATGGTTTGAATTTCGGCAATGGCTTCCCTGAGTTCATCTTCCGAGATATTTCCCTTCTGAAGGATCTTGTCGTAGTGTTTTTTGCTGAATTCATCGAAATAGAACCGCAGGATGATGATCGCCAGGTCGGTGGCGTAGGTGCGATCGGGCTTGTGTTCGAGTTGAATGAGCAGGCACTCCTGCAGGTTGCGTGCGGCAATCCCAGGAGGGTCGAAGGTTTGTACGATTTTCAGCACCTCCAGGATTTCATCGTGGGAGGCTTCGATGGCCTGGTTGAAGGCAAGGTCGTCGGCCAGGGCCGGAATTTCACGGCAGAGGTAACCCGATTCATCCAGGTTGCCGATGATGGTTGCGGCGATGATGTATTGTTTGTCATTCAATTGATTCAATCCGATCTGGCTGATGAGGAAATCCTGGAAGCTGATGCCCGAAACGATCGGGATTTCGCGGGTGACCTCATCGGGGCTTTGGTTGTTGGCGACCAGCCTGTATTCGGGAATCTCTTCCTCGTCAACATAATCTTCAAAGGTGAATTCATCTTCGGCGGAAGCCGGAGGCTCGGCTTCGTTGAATTCATCTTCATCCGAATCGATTGAATCGATGGTGCTATCCTCGTCCATGGTTTCGACCTCATCCTCGTCGGCGCCGGCTTCTTCCAATGCCGGGTTTTCCTCAATTTCCTGTTTGATCCGCTGGTCGAGCGACAGGATGGGCTCCTGCAGCAAACGCATGACCAGCACCTGCTGTGGGGAGAGTTTTTGTAATAGCCGCTGCTGTAGTTTCTGGTTCAACATGGGCGACAAATATAACAAATAATCTATCCAAGTTGTTTTCTGACCAGAGAAAAAAATAAACGCGGATGTGCTGATGTGTTGATGTGTTGATGTGTTGATGCGTTGTTCATGCGTTGTTGATGCGTTGCTGATGCGTCTGCCTTTCGTTTAGGAACCGTTTAGGTTTCGTTTAGGTTCGGTTCGGCATGCGTGATGCTGGCCAGATCTCAAATTTCAAATCTGAAATTCGAATTCGGAGAGCTCAATGTGGGATTTGAGACCTGAAATTTTCGATCGTTATGTTGTACTTTAGGGAAACAGTTGTATCTTTGCAATGTGGACAAAAACCGGAAATATAGAAAGATTGCGTTTTTCAAGGACTACTTCCAAACCTTCTTTGAAAAACAATCAAAAAAAGTAAAAGCCAAAATTGTCTGGACTTTCGATTTGGTTGAAGATATGCCACGTGTTCCTGAAACCTATCTCAAACACATTGAGAACAGCGATGGACTTTATGAAATCAGAGTTCAACATGGCCGGGAGATATTCCGTATCTTTTGTTTTTTCGATGAGGGACAATTGGTCGTTTTGATAAACGGGTTTCAAAAGAAAACTCAAAAAACACCAAAAAAAGAGATCGAATTAGCCCTTAAAATCAAAGCAGAATATGAAAGCGAAAAATAACAACTTAATGACTCTTGAGGAATTTAAAGAAAAAAACTTTGGGAGATAAAGAGCGTGATGAGCTCGAAGCGGGCTACGAAAACTTTAAAATTGGGGCATTAATCCACGATGCCAGGATTGAGAAGGGTATGACTCAGGAACAACTTGCTGAAAAAGTCGGAACCACAAAATCGTACATTTCCAAAATTGAAAATAATGTCAAGGAGGCTCGCATTTCGACCCTTCAGAAAATTGTAGAGCTGGGTTTTGGCGGACATCTGGAACTTTCAATCAAACTCTGGTAAAACGGCATCCTGACGACATATGACAAATTATGCGGCCCCCTCCTCCCTTCCCTTTTGGAGAGTTCGTTTAGAAACCGTTTAGGTTTCGTTTAGGTACAGTTGAGCATGCGTGAGCCTGACCGGACCCCATTTCCGATCTCTGATCCCAATTTGACCCCATCCCCCTTGACCCCCTTCCCCACACAGGGAAGGGGGAGTAAGTGCCTCCCTGAATTGGGGAGGGATTTAGGGAGGGTTCGGGAAGTTATCAACATTCGGTTGACCATTTCACTGTTTTCCTATTAACAGGGAAAATGACTTATCATACCAACCCACGACTCGGATACCCGATTTATTCCGACACAGATCCGCTGATATTAAAAATGGCCAGGGAAAACAGGAAGAATTTGACTCCTGCCGAAAGAAAACTCTGGGAATTTCTCAGAAAGAAAAAAATAATTGGAATGAAATTCCGGCGACAGCACCCTGTTTCCAGATTTATTGCTGATTTTTATTGCCATCAGGCTAAGCTGATTGTTGAAGTTGATGGAGGTTATCACAATGACCCGGAACAGGTAAAATATGACAAGGGACGACAAAATGAATTAGAGAATATTGGATTGATGACTATCCGGTTTAGGAATGATGAAATTGAGATGGATATACAAGGGGTGATTGAGAGGATTAAAAGCGTTCTACAAGGCAGATTAAGATTGCAAAACCCCATCTCCTCCGCCCCATTCCCTATGACCCTGTAACCAGAAAATAACAATGTCTCAAAATCGGTAATTAGTGATGTAGTGAATTCGGAAAACAAGAATGTAGTGTTTTCGGAAAACAGCGATGTATGATTCAAGGGACTGGGTTTTGCCCCATGGGGCAAAACCCAGTCCC